>NZ_JANFYJ010000002.1:0-393833 GCF_024460495.1 Hungatella sp. SL.1.14
TGCCAAGCGATATCTCTATGCTTGCAGATATTTCTGGAATTCTGTATGGATCCTCTAACGCTGGCTGGACTGGAAACATGGATTCCGGCCTTTCTGCCTTTGGATTGAAATTTAAACGGACTACCTCCTAGACAGGCGATGGTGCTGCTTTGGAAATGGATTCAGGAATCTCACGGCATGCTTTCTTTCTGAGTCTGCTGACCCAGTTGTAAAAGGTCCCGGGATGAATCCCATGTTCCTTGCATCACTGAAAATCAGTGAGACCGCTGCTCCTGCATTCCATAATCAGCTGGTATTGCTTGTCAGCTGGTACTCTGGCATTGTAATTGGACATTTTTTAACACCTCCACAAATATGTAGTGAAGTGCTCGCATCTGACAATGGGATTTATTGTATTCCAGAGTAAAATGCTTGCATCTGGCTATCTACTATTATGGAGTATTTGGTAGTAAAGCGCCAGCCTCCCTAATACTTGGCGCTTACAAATGACGGAATCAATTTTGGATAAACTTATCTTATTAAAAGACCATGAAAATCAGATTGCTTCTTATTCTCATACTTTTTAAGTAAACAAGAAAAGAAAAGGAGCAGGTGATTTCCGTAGCTTCATGCTACAGTATACAGCGCAGGTTTAAGATGAAAACAGGGAACTGACAGAACGGTTTAGATGGCTACCAGAGAAAAAGAATACCACTGAGGCAGCTTTTTCTTACATGGACTTTGGGCAAATAAATGTACATTGTGCCGATACCAGTTTCACACAAAGAAAGCCCCCTCCGGGAGAATGCGGGGGCTGTCGAGGTGAACCTGACAACAGAGAAAATAGCAGATATTGATAAGTAGCTTGGACAAAGGAAAATATCCTGTATGTTTGGCGGATCACCAGTTAAAAAATAGGGGGACTTACAGATAAAAAAGAAGTGATATTATTAACCGGCACAGGCCGCTGTGAAGATTATGAATGAAGCCAGGTTTGATGCGCTTGCATATGAGATGGATCTCTTTTCCCGCAGCTCAATCTGCAGTTTAATTGCGGAGGCGCAAACGTACGGTAAGATAGTCATGCTGGTGATGCCCCCACAGAAGAACTTCTGTCACTGAATATCCTGCAGCAGAGGAACATCCGGGATACGCTGCATGCCTATCAGCCGGCAAAACGCTGTAATGAAAATCGTGTCATGGCTGAGGCTGCAAAGTAGAGCGTGAAGCACGCATTAATGATATTGCACTAGGCATCATCGTCACACCATTAGCGATTGAGGAGTTTAACGGATCCCGCGGCAAACTTTACAAAACATGTTTGCAAAATGTCCTGTAGCATGTCCAGGTACAGCGGATGAGGCTGCCAATGCGGTGGAACTTTTGATGAGCTATAAAGGAGCATCTATTACCGGCGCTACGTTCCTTATTGATGGCGGCGCGACTTCCAACTATTATTACGGCCCCCCTAGGCCCCAGGAAGAAAGCTCAAATCAAAGTGTCTGAGTTTTTTCCTTTGCAGCTGCAAATTCGGAGGGAACGGCCTCGTCAGGCAGGGAGTCATGGATTTTACAGGTTCCTGCCTCCCTGGCAGTCTCATAGTACCAGCACTTATAATCCAGAATTGCGAGGGTATCCTGCATTTGGGCAATTTGCTTCTTAACAATATCCCGCTGCTCTTGCATCAGTGCCAGACGTTTATCGATAGTACTGTCGCCCTCCATGCACCAATCCATGAAGGTTTTAATTTCTTTGATTGGCAGACCGGCTTTTTTCAGACATTCAATGATGGACAGCCACTGGAAGTCTGCATCTTTAAACATCCGGATTCCCCCGCCGGATCGCTCCACAAAGGGCAGAAGTCCTTCCTTGTCGTAATAGCGTAAAGTAGAGGGCGCCACACCCATTTTTTTTGCCATTTCACCTACCGTATAAAACATGATGATCTCCATTCCTGAAAAGTTGAATACTTAAAAACTGAAAAAAAATCTTGACTTAAACCTGACTTTAAGTTGTATAGTTTGATTGAACTTATAAGCAAAGAGTAACATGCAGAAATAATAAAGTCAAGATGGAGGTAAAGAAAATGAATTTTAATGGGAACATTCCAACCCGTATCCTGTTTGGCGCTGGATGTCTGAATGATCTGCATACCCAGATCATGCCGGGAAAGAAAGCAATGCTTGAATGCGACCGCATTCTGCTTACGGATGAAGAATGTGCAGCAATTTACGAAAAATCGTATCGTTAAACAAGGAGGCATTTATGAAAATCTTATTGTTATATTACTCTTATGGTGGAAATACGCACCGTGCTGCGCGGCATATTCAAAAGATATTGGGCTGTGATGTACAGGAAATTTTGACTGTGACACCCTATTCAGGAGATTACAATTCGGTTGTCAGTCAGGGACAACGGGAAGTGGAGGAAGGATACGAGCCGCCGGTCCGCCCCTTTGATAAGGATCTAAACCATTATGATACGGTGATTCTGGGAACCCCTGTCTGGTGGTATACCTTTGCTCCGGCTGTAAAGACGGTTCTTTCCGCCGCTGACTGGAATGGAAAAACGGTTTATCCGTTTGCCACAAACGGCGGATGGATTGGCCATGCATTTCGTGATATGAAGAAGGCCTGTGCCGGAGCTGACGTAAAACAGGGATTGAATATCCGTTTCGATGGAGATCAGATGCAGACCTCAATTGCAGAAATCGACCGTTGGACGGCAGAGATTAAGGAGGAATAAAGAATGGAAAGACCCTATGTTTTCTGTCATATGATGACGTCGCTGGACGGTAAGATCATGGGAAACTATATGGAAGCGCCGGAGGCCGGTCCTGCCGGTGACGCTTTTTATCAAATCGCTTTCGGTAAAAAACCAAAATACCTGCATCAGGGATGGTTGTCCGGACGTGTGACCACCGATGATAATTTTACCATGTACCGCAGACCGGCGCTGGATGAGAAAGCGCCCGAAGTGCCGGAGGGTGACTTTGTTGCGGAGAAAGCACCCATGTATTATGTTTCCATTGATCCGTCCGGCAGACTCGGATGGGAAGAAAATACGCTTACCTATATTGATACCACCGCTCATGTACTGGAGGTGCTGACGGAACAGGCCTCCAATGCATACAAAGCCTTTCTTCGCAAACTGGGCATTTCCTACATCATTGCAGGAAAGAAAACCCTGGATTACAGTGAAGCTCTGATGAAATTAAAGCGCTTGTTTGGAATTGAGACTGTGATGTTAGGAGGAGGCGGTGTGCTGAACTGGTCCTTTATCCAGGCGGGGATGTGCGATGAGATCAGTGTGATGATAGCGCCCTGTGCAGATGGCTCTGCAGAGACACAGACCCTGTTCCAGGCCAGGGCAGGATTAAGCACAGAGGAACCGGTTGGCTTTACTCTGAAAAGTGCTGACGTACTGGAGGGAGATGCCGTATGGCTCCGCTATCTTGTAAAGGAAAGGATCAAATGAACCAGATAAAAGATGGATTCCCGGGAATTAGGACATATTACTTCGGATCTCTCTGCGTATGACACCATGGGAAATCCGGAAATCATGCAGATTGCGCTGATAAACGAAAAGATACGCCGCCAGGAGAGAAATCAAAATGCCTGGCGGCGTATCTTCTTATATTTCATACAATATTTCATACAATTTCCTGACTGCCTCAATGAACTTTTTCGTTGAGCAGTGGGCTCATTGGCATTAATCAGGCCATATGGAATGCCCCATGCCCCATGCTTTCCAGTTGCAAAATATAGAATTATAAAGTATAATATGGATTAGGTACCAAGAATTTTTATGAAATATTCATAAGAACTCAGCTTAATATTTAAATTATGGTTTCATATTCAGAAAATAAGCGAAAGAAGTTGTAATCAATATGGACAGAATACATAATCTGACAGAACACGTGTTCTACATACCGGGCATCAGTCACTTTGTATCATCTAAAAAAGCCATCCAGACGACGGAATGGGGCAGGGATCCTTTTTCAGCATCTGGATGGCTTTTTGTGCCTTTGCATCGTACACGGAGTTATTTCCGTATTGCCCGTCTATCATGACCAGTCCTTGAAAGCTTTTCGGTAAACTGATAGATTAATGAGGAGGAAACGAGATGAAGCGCAACGGAAACAGGGGAATGGCAGGTATGCTGGGTGCGGTCCTGATACTTTTGGTACTGACTGGATGCGGCAGACAGATATCGGTACCTGAAGAAAAAATTGTGATCAAAATTCTTTATAATGGAAATTTTAATCAGGTAAAGGAATTGGTAGAGTCTGCCTGCGGCGATATCGAGCTTCAGACGGAACTGTCGCTTTATACCAGCGAGCAGCTTCGCCGTTTGGACAGAGGCGTTGGGCCGGACCTGGTGATCACGGCGCAGCCCGATTCAAACATGGTGAGGAAGCATTTACTGGATATCAGCGACACAAAGGCCAGCGCCGCCTATGACGGCACCATTATGAATGCCTGGAAGACAGATGGAAAGACGTATATGATCCCGCTGCCCGGTGTGTACAGTGGCTATGTAGTCAATGAAACGTTGTTTCAGCAGGCAGGAATCGCTTTGCCCACAAATAATGATGAACTGGTAACCGCTCTTACCGAACTAAAAGAGAGAGGGCTTGGCACTGGAGAGGATGGCGTGAGTTTTTCCATCATGAGCGACTATAATACGGCGGTAGGCCTGTTCTATGTCGGAAATATGGTGCCTGATTTCCTGGGGACCGTTGAGGGAGTCAAATGGCTGGCGGATTTTAGAGATAAACAGGCGACCTTTACCGGTGTTTGGGAACAGAGCTTCACTCTGTCAGATGCCCTTGTAGCCGCAGGCGTTATGGATCCCGCTGATATTGCCCATCAGCGCAATATCGTTCTCTGTAAGAAGCGTTTGAGCCAGGGAACTCTTGCGGCAGCTTTCGGAGACTCTGCACTATATTATGAGTGTGTTGCCGAAAACCAGAAGGCGGTAAAGGAAGGTACGTCAAAGGCATATGTCTACCGGATGCTCCCGCTTTTCAGTGATGAGGGAAATGAACCCTGGTTTCTGTTCTCGCCGTCCGCCTTTATGGGCGTCAATAATAGCATTAGTAAAGAAAAACAGGATGCCTGCAAGCGTATTCTGGAATTACTTTCGACACCGGAAGGGCAGGCCGCTTTAATTGAGGATATGGGCGGAGGAATGTCCTGCCTTACTGATTATCAGCAGCAGGAGGAGTTAATTCCACTGGGAGTAGAAACGTATGTGGAATCAGGATATGTATATAATGTCTTATTTCCAGGTAAAACCGTGGAATACCTGGGCGGGTATGTGAGAAATGTCATGTCCGGCCAATGCTCGCTAGAAGAAGCCCTGCAGTCGATTGACCAATTCTACTATGAGGGGACGGACGAAAATTCCTATGATTTTTCTGTTATCGGGATGGTAGGTCATGATCTGCTGCTGGATAATTTCAATGTGCGCCGCAGGGAGACGGAACTTGGCAATTTTATAGCAGACTGCGTAGCAGAAGCGTCAGGAGCGCCCATTGCAGTGGTCAATGGCGGCGGAATCCGGGCCAGCTTCTATCAGGGGGTGGTCTATGGAGGAGATCTTGCGGTGGTGTGTCCTTTTAACAACCAAATCATTGTATTGGAAATGGATGGGCAAACTCTGTGGGATATGCTGGAAAACGGCCTGTCTGTCTGTACGGAAGAGTTTCCAGGCGGCCGATTTTTACAGGTATCCGGGCTCCGCTATACCTTTGACAGCAGCAAACCGGCCGGCAGCAGGCTGGTAAGCGTGACACTTCCCGATGGTACGGCACTGGATTTGGATGCAGACTGCCAGGTAGCTGTGACAGACTATATGGCCGGTTCCAGAACCTACGCGGAAGGCAACGGAGACGGCTTTACAATGCTTAATTATTATGATGACGCCACCCCGAAGGGCCGTGTTGCGCTGGTGAAAGAAACCGGGCTGCTTTATCGTGACGCTTTAGCACAGTATTTTGAACGGCATCGGGACAGCGTTGTGGAGACCATGCTGGAAGGAAGAATCAGCGATTTGGCGCAGGACAAATAAAAAGACCCTGCGGGCGGAAAGGAGGGGGAGGATTGAACAGACACAAAAAAAAGACTGATAAGCATATCGTATTGATTTTTGTCCCCGGACTGCTTTTGATGATTGCGATCCTGTGTACCCTTGCGGTGATAAACTATCAAAAGGTATCGGAACGCACGGTGACCAACATCAGCGGGGTTTACCTGCGGGAAATGACGACGCAGTTAAGCAGCCATTTCCAAACCAACTTAAACAGCCAGTTTTCTCAGCTCCGCACGATCACAAACGCCCTGTCAGAGAGTGACTTAAAGGATGAAGAAAGCCTGAAGCTTTTCCTGGCACGCGCGCAGTCAGACAATGATTTCACACACATCGCGTTCATCAGCGATAAGGGAATCGCCTATTCTTCAGAAGGCGTCGTACCTGCGATGTCCAAAATCTCCGGACTGGATCAGTTGCTGTCTGGTTCTGGAGAACTGATCTCAGTCAACGAAACGATCTGGGAAAGCGGCACGATTCTGCTGGGGGCTGCCATGTCTCCCGTGGAGTTCGAGGACTGCCGGCTGGTCGCCGTGATTATTGGAATCCATACTTCTGATATTGGCTCGAGACTGGGAATGGACAGTAAGACGGCAACAGATTCCTACACCAATATCGTGACCAGAAACGGGGATTTTGTGATCAAAAGCGCCTCTTCAGAGGAGGTCATATATGGAAGCAACTTGTTGACGGTCTATGAACAGCATGCAGTCTTTGACAAGGGATATGATTTTCCGTCCTTCCACGCAGCCATCGATGCGGGGGAAAGCGGGCTGACGCTGCTGACTGTCGGCACGCACCACGTGTACCTTTACTATATGCCAATCCAGGGGACGGACTGGTACATGGTAACCAGTATGTCATACGAGACTGTCAACAACCAGATTGTCTATTTAAGCCAGTTTATGGCGGGAGTAGGCGCAGGGATCTTTTTTGTCATATTCGCCACTGTGATAACGTTTTTCCTTCTGTTTAGACGAAGTGAGAAACGCAGCAATGAGCTGCTGCGGCTGGAAAAGGAACGGGCGGAGGCAGCCAGCCGTGCGAAAAGCAACTTCCTGTCTCAGATGTCTCATGAAATCCGTACTCCGCTCAACGGCATTATGGGGATGGTGGAGCTTGGGAAGAACCATATTGATGAACCCGGCCGGATGCGTAACTGCCTGGACAAAATTACATTTTCGTCCGCACACCTCCTCTCCCTGATCAATGATATCCTGGACATGTCCAAAATTGAGAGCGGAAAAATCGAACTGCATCCGGAGCTGTTTGACTTGGGAAAGCTTCTGCGTGCATTAACGACGGTGTTCCATGTGCAGGCGATTAACAGGCAGATAGACTTTCAGATCTTTCTTCGGGGAGAGGTCACGGAGTATCTGGTTGGCGATGCGCTTCGCCTGAACCAGATACTGACGAATCTGCTCTCCAACGCTGTGAAATTTACCCCGGCGCAGGGAAGTGTCAACCTGAACATAGAAACGCTGCGCCGTGATGATCACAGGATATGGCTGCGCTTTGAGGTTAAGGACACCGGCCGCGGAATCGCACCGGAGAATATCGACCGTATATTTGAACCTTTTACCCAGGAAAACAGCGGGATTGCCCGGAATTATGGCGGCACAGGACTTGGCCTTCCCATCACCAGAAGCTTTACGGAAATGATGGGCGGATCCATTACTGTGTCCAGTGAGGTGGGGGCGGGCAGCGTCTTCACCGTTGATTTGCCCTTTGACTGTGCACCGGATGACGTATACAAGGACGCACAACCCTGCGGAAGCGGCCAGTCGGTTTTGGTTGTGAATCAGATAGAAGAACTGAAAAATAATCTCACTGATGTGCTCAGAAAGGAGAATTTCCGGGTGGATTCCGTATCTGATGAGGAGACGGCCCTGTGCAGGATCCATGCGGCGATGCAAAATGGCACGCCCTATGAATTGTGTTTCATAAAGTGGGACGTTTGCCAGGAGATGAAGCTGTTTGCTTCAAAGATTCGAAGCGAGTCAGACAATCCGGATCTGAAGCTCATTCTGACAGGGCAGGACCAGGACGATCTGGATGACATGGCTGCTCTATGTGGTGCCGATGCGACTCTGTGCCGTCCGGTATTCCATTCAGATCTTGCAGTACTTATGACGGTAGTGACGGGACAGAATCAGGACCAGACGAAACCAGAACAGTCAGCTGTTCTGACCGGCAAGCAGGTTCTGCTGGCAGAAGATAATGAAATCAATCTGGAGATTGCCGCTGCACTGCTTCAGGATGCGGGTGCCATTGTTACTTCCACCCAAAATGGACAGGAAGCGGTTGAACGGTTTTCCGAAGCGCGGGAGGGCTTTTATGATCTGATCCTGATGGATATTCAGATGCCGGTGATGGATGGCTGCAGTGCAGCACAGGCAATCCGGGCGCTTCCCCGTTCGGATGCGAAATGCACCATCATCATTGCCATGACGGCCAATTCCTTCCGCGAGGACATTCAGAAATGTCTGGACAGCGGCATGAATGCACATATTGCAAAGCCATTTATATTGAATGACATCACCAGTGCCTACCTGGAAGTTTTAGGGAGCTGGAAACTGCGAAAGGCGGATATAGACAGACATGTTGATGTATGACAGAATTTATGAAATTCTAAAAAACAGAATTGTAAGCAGACTGTTACCAGGAGGATCAAGCCTTCCTTCCCGCGCAAAGTTATGTGTAGAGTTTGGAACCTCGGAAAAAACCGTTCGCCGGGCTTTAGCCATGTTAGAGAAAGAGGGGCTTATTGAAACAACACAGAGGAAACGTCCCACGGTCAGCTTTATGCAAAATACCGGTCACAGGACGACCGTGCTCGCTCTTGAAAAAATAGATAAAGATATCACAAGCGATGTACTAAAAGCAGGCGTACTGCTGTGTTACCCGGTGATTAAAAAGGGGATCGCGCTCTGCAGTCAGGAAGACCTTCAAATTCCACGCAGAATAGTGGATCATATGGATAGTGGGAACGCAGAGGAGTTTTGGAGACTGTCGAAACTTTTTTACCGGTTTTTTGTTGCCAGAAATGAGAATTCTTTGATTTTACAGGCTGTTGACAGCCTGGGACTTTCAGACCTGAGCCCCCTGCGTGACGATATACAGATCAGAACCAGATATTATGAGCAGGTGCAGGAGTTTATGAGGACCCTTGAGACGGGAGGTGTTCCAGAACATGTCCATTTTGATGATATGTCAGATATCTATGGGATGACGGAGGGAAATACCCCGGCCTTTCAGGCCGCTCCCGATTCCGCTGTGATTCATGGAAAAAAGCAGCTGGAAAAACTGCTGGAGGATTCAGAGGTAAGATATTCCGCTGTGTATATGGATATTATTGGTCTGATTGCTGCCGGCAGCTATCAGCGGGAAGACAAGCTTCCAACGCACGCGGAGCTTCAAAAAATATATGGCGTCAGCGTAGATACTACGACCAGAGCGATACAGATTCTGCGGGAATGGGGTGTTGTAAAGACGGTTCGCGGCGTTGGCATATTTGTGACTGCAGATACGGCTGACATTCAAAAGATTCATGTGCCATCTCATTTAATCGCCTGTCATGTCCGCCGTTATCTGGATACGCTGGAGTTTTTGGAACTGACAATAGAAGGAGCGGCTGCCTGTGCCGCTGCGCGCGTTACGAAGCCGGAGCTGCTGGCGGTAAAAGAAAAAATGGAACGTTTTTGGAATGAGGAGTATCTGTATGGACGCACGCCGGCCATTCTTCTGGATTTTATTACGGAACATATCGGAATTGAGGCTCTCAGTACCATTTATGAGCTTTTGCAGAGAAATTTCCGAATCGGCCGCAGCATTCCGGGATTACTGACCACAGAAAAAACACCGGTGAACTGCGAAATCCATGAACAATGTATCGCGGTGATCGATGCTCTTTTGGCAGGCAGCCATGAGCAGTTCACAGAAAAAAACGTACAGCTGTTCGGGAATATCTACTGCCTGGTAAAGGAGGAATGCAGGCGGCTCGGATATTTTGAGCCGGCAGTTGAGGTTTATGATGGAACAGCGTTATGGAAATACACTGAACCGGAGAAAGATAAAATGACTCATAATAAAATAATTGAAAGCGGATGCGAACTGTATCGTATCATGGAGAATTATGGATTCGAAGCCGGGAATGGAAAAGAAGATGGCAGAGATACAGGCCTTTATAATGAGTTAAAGAAAGCCCTTAAGTGCCCAGATAACAAAGGATTAATTTCGTATTTAAAAGAAACTCAAATCACAGCATATGATTTTCTTTCCGCGTTTTTACAAATAAGTGAACCTTTCGCAGCGATGTATAAAAATGTATATGAGACCATGGAGAAGTATCAGGTCTATCAATCAGATCAGGCTATTAAAATCAGGCTGAGCGATGATGATAAAGTATTAAAAGAGCTTAATTTGTCATGCTTTGAAGAACATTTAAAAGTATATAAAAAGGTACGAATTGACAATCAGGTAAACTATTGGAAGTACAGCGATTATAAGAAACTGTTAAATTTCTTTGATATATTTGAAGATTCCATCCATTCTGACGAATCAATGGATTCCTGTGATCGGTATGATTACCCCAATATTTTATCCCCGGTAGATATGGATAATAAAGAGTTTTATGATATTTTGGAATATATATACCAATTGCTGATTCATACAGAGGAAGTAATTCAAAACTATAAAGATGATCAGACCCTGAGCAATGATACGTTTATCAGCAACCCATTTATATATAATTTCTTTCCATTTTTAGTATGCAGGTATAATTGTCTGGTTGGACAAATAGAAAAAAAGGGGTTAGCTGATCATTGTAAAGTCAATGATGCAATAAAGCTATTCCATTCTGTCAAGGATCATATCGATTCCTCAACAGAGGAAAGCGAAAAGATTATAAAGATTTTCGAACGGCTCTTAAACCTTCCTTTCTGGGAAAAACGATGGTATTTATACGAAATATGGGTTACTTGTATGACGATTCAGGCAATAGAAAGATATAGTCCTCAATTAAACATCAATAAGGATCATGTTTTACAAATGAATTGTAGTAAAGCATCTGTCGTTGCGAAGTTTAAAACTGAGGGCGGAGAAGACTTTGCAGTAGTTGCACAAATCGGTACACCTGCAAAGGTTAATCCCAATAGAAAAAGTATCAGGCCAGACATCAGGATTGCGAAGGAAGACTATAAGGAAGGGGAAAATACAAGGCTGATTGTTGAGTGCAAGCAAAGGATTAATATGGAAAAGGAGGTTTTAGAAAATAATATTAAGATATATGAAGATGAGTCGGAAAAAAGTATCCAAAATATCTTTGTTAATTATGATGTATTTCCTCAACTCTCCAACGAGCCTTCCAAGACAGCGCTATTTTCAGAGTTTCGACCAGGCAAATCAGGTATTATTGATACATTTAAAACGCTTGTAACAGAGACTCTTTACAGGCAGAAGATTAAACCTGTATCAAAATATGATTTGGTACTGTTTGATGTCAGTGAAAGTATGGAGGGAATGTATAGCTACAGCGATGTTGTAAATCAAATTCTTGCTTTACAAGAACAGAATCCGGATCTGGATGGAATGTTATTTAATGAAAATCTGGTTTCTCAAATAGACATGAAAAAGGTAACGGAAGAATGGCTGGAATCCAATATTTCTGGGGGGACAAATATTAACGCTGTTCTTGGTTCCCTGAGTGAAAAGTATCCGAAATATACGAAACTGCTGATCTTGTCAGATATAGAAAAGTCAATGATCTATCACGAATATCTGAAAAAATACAATATTACAATTTGTCTTCCTGATTATATAATAGTTTAATATTTCTTTCTCATGTATGATACTTAAGCGGGTTCGGAAACGAGTTCCGATATTCAGATGACGACAGGATATCAGATACGTAACATAATATCTGGTATCCTGTCATACCTCCGCCCGCTCACAATTCACTAAAAACCGCCGTTCAAATTCTTCCACCGGCATAGGCTTATAGAAAATAAATCCCTGTATGTAATCACATCCCAGTTTCTTTAAAAACTCTACATATTCTTTCGTTTCAATTCCCTCAGCAACCGTCTTCAAATTCAGTTCTTTAGCGGTCTCGACGATGTGTCGGACGAGAACGCGTTCTCTGGGATCTGAGTAGTTACAAAACAGTGAGCGGTCAATCTTCAGGGTCTTCAGCTCTGTAGTTGTCAGGACGCTGAATGAGGAATAGCCGCTTCCGAAATCGTCAAGAGAACAGGAAAATCCGTAATGATACAGCTGTTTCACCACGACCTGTACCAGATCGATCTGGTTTAAGACAATGCTTTCGAGGAGTTCGAATTCGATGCAGTCCTTGGGACAGGGCGCTTTTTCGTAGACCTGCTTGTACAGGTCAAGGAAATAACGGTAATTAAACATGTTGCTGGAAAGATTGACGCTGATTTTGATCTTCTTATTATACTGCTTTATCCAGCGGTTGATGGTGCGGCATACATGCTCGAACATGTACAGGTCCAGATCGCCGATCAGACCGTTTTTTTCCAGCTCCGGCAAAAAATCACTTACCGGAATCATTCCTTTTTCAGGATTGATCCAGCGTACCAGTGCTTCCGCTTCCGTGACCTCCCCTGTGCGCAGATTGACTTTCGGCTGGAGATAAAGTTTAAAGTCTTCATGTTCCAGCGCTGGCTGGAAATCCTGCTCCATGTTGTAATTTCCCAGATTCGTATCATTGTAAGTCAGACCGTATACTTCCATGTGTGAGTTGCGCAGATGGCTTTCCGCACTTTCCGTACGGCAGATATCGGCATTGTACTGGGCGGTCAAAAAGTCCGGGGGATCGCTGCCCAGCAGGAAGATTCCATAGCCCATATATACTTTTCCGTACTGCTCGCCATAGGGCCAGTCACGGATTCTCGTATTGATATCAATGGTATAGTGGAAAATATCATCGTAGTCCTTCGGAATATGGACCAGGAGGAGATAGTAGCCGGCATGGATATGGGCAATATATTCTCCGGGGTTCAGCCAGGACTCAACACAATCATAAATCATGGCAGTCAGCCGGTCCCCGGCTTCCCGTCCGAACATACGGTTGAAAATACGAAACCGTTTGACTTTCATGCTGATCAGGGCGTAGTCGTCGGGATTTTTACTGCATATTTCTTCATAACGTGCTTTTATCCACTGCTCATTTTTTAAATCAGCCATCGTGTTATCCTCTGTTTTTTCTGACTTTTTGGAATCGTTCTGTCTTTACAAAAAGTTACATAATATGCTTGCTTAATAACAACTATATCATATTTGTAACCCATGGGCAATGCAGCACACCAAATTTTAGCAAAAACATATCACGGGTTCCGTCTCTGAACACTTGCAGCACTCCTCTGAAATGATTATAATGTGTAGAGAAGAACAGGAGGAAAACATGCGATGATAGAAGATGTGATCGATTACAACCGTAAATTTGTGGCTGAAAAAAACTACGAACCCTATGAAACCAGCAAATATCCGGATAAAAAGCTGGCAATACTGACCTGCATGGATACAAGGCTGACAGAGCTTCTCCCTGCGGCGCTGGGAATTCACAACGGAGATGCCAAGATTATTAAGAATGCAGGAGGCGTGATCAGCCACCCCTATGGAAGTGCGGTGCGGAGCCTTCTGGTGGCGGTTCTGGAACTGGGTGTGGAAGAGATTATGGTAATTGGCCATACAGACTGCGGCGTCCAGGGCATGGATGGCAAAAAAATGGTGGAGAAGCTGAAAGCACGGGGATTCCGGAAGAGCATATCGATATCATACGAAAGAGCGGAATCAATCTGGAACAGTGGCTGGGGGGATTTGAGTCGGCAAAGGAGGCAGTGAAGGAGTCGGTAGACAGCCTGAAAAACCATCCATTGATGCCAAAGGATCTTGTGATTCGGGGATTTATGATGGATTCTGTAACAGGAGAGTTAACTGCTCTTTGTTAGAAATATGACAAATTTTCTGTAGAACAGGAATGCAGGACGGATTCTCAGTAGAACTTTTTTTTAATAAGCGGTATACTGATAACCATACGAAAGACAGAACAGGAGAGAATGTCATATGAAGGCCGCAAAGAAAATAGATATGACTCAGGGGTCCATCATGAAACGGGTGCTGTTATTTGCGCTTCCCATCTGTGTGGGAAACGTGCTGCAGCAGCTGTACGGTACCGTCGATACACTGGTAATCGGCAATTTCTGCGGTTCCGTATCGCTGGCTGCCGTGGGCACCAGCAGCCAGCCGGTGGAGATTCTGCTGTGCGTATTCCTGGGGCTGGGCACAGGGGTATCCATCCTCGTTTCGCAGTTTACCGGCAGGGGTGACATGGAAAGCCTGAAAGAGATCGGAGCGACAGCCATATCCTTTTTATTTTTGTGTTCCATACCGCTGACGATCATCGGGCAGTTCGCCGGTCCGGCGGTTTTGCGGTTCATGCAGGTGCCGGATGATACGTGGGAACTGGCCAATGCTTATATCAGCATCATTTTTTTCGGAACTCTGGGGAATATGGGGTACAATATGAATGCGGGAATCCTGCGGGGAATGGGAGACAGCAACGCGTCTCTGCTGTTTTTGATTGTATCCTGTGTTGTGAACATTGTCCTGGATCTCCTGTTTGTGGCCGGTATGGGCATGGATGTGCCCGGTGCGGCGCTGGCGACTACCATAGCCATGTACTGCTCCTGGCTGTTCAGCATCGTCTACATCCGTAAAAAGTATCCGGAGTTCGGCTTTACGTATCTGCCGCACCGGATGAACAGGCGGATGCTGGGAAGTATTGTGGCGATCGGACTTCCGCTGGGGCTGAACAGCTCGATCTATTCCGTGGGCCATATTCTGATGCAGTCTCTGATTAATCTGCAGGGCTCCGTATTTATTGCCGCCTGTTCGGTGAGCAGCAAGGTCACGGGAATTGCCAACGTGGCGATCACCTCGTTATCCTCGGCGGCCACGACGTTCTCAGGCCAGAACCTGGGAGCGGGGAATTACGTCTATTTAAAGAAAGGCGGGATACGGATTCCGCTGTTTTCAGGTCTCATTACCTGCATCGCAGGGCTGGTCGTGACGTTTTACTGCCGCCCGCTTCTGGAACTCTTTACCAGGGATGCGGAGGTTCTCGACATAGCGGTCCGGTATATTCGGATTGTCCTGCCGTTCACGTGGGCCTATGCGGTCTTTAACGGCATCATCAGCTTCGTGAACGGTATGGGGGAGGTCCGATTTCCTACTGTGGTCAACCTCCTGATGCTGTGGGCCGTGCGGATTCCATGTGCCTGGCTGATTACCAGCTATATAGACGGCGGCTATGTGATGGCCTGTCTGCCCATCAGCTTTGTATTCGGAATGCTCTGCATGTTCAGCTATTTCTTCTCGAAAAACTGGAAGAAGATCGGAAAAATGGCGGCGGAGCAGCAGGGCAGACTATGAAATACTGAAAAGCAATCCGTTTACGGCTTCCCCAGATAGTCCCGTTCAAATTCCTCCACAGGGATTGGCCTGCTGAATAGATACCCCTGAAACAGATCGATTCCGCAGGCACGCAGGACCGCATACTGCTCTTCATTCTCGATTCCCTCTGCCACCATGCGGATTCCAAGCTTGAGGCAGACTTCGGAAATGGATTCCACGATCGCCCGGTTCCGGGAATTCGTGGTGATGTGGTCTACCATTCTCTTATCTAAATTCAGCGCATCAAAGCTAACTTCAGACATGAGAGCGACATTGGCACACTCCGTACCGAAATCATCGAGTGTAACAGTAAAACCGGTGCTTTGCAGTTCTGCGATCAGCTGTTTGATATCAATCGTTTCTTCATTGCGGACCTTTTCCGTGATCTCTATCTCCAGATAATTTGCCGGAATACCGTACTGGTTACAGATCTCCAGGAGCCGTCTGGAAAGCTCTGCTTCCCGCAGTGTATGAAGTGAGAAGTTGACGGAAACCGGGAAAATCTGTCTGCCCTGATCCTGCCATGACTTAAGTCTGGAGCACACGAACCGGAAAACATAGAAATCGATGAGGCTGACGGTATGGAATTCCTCCAGCAGGGGAAGAAATTCACCGGGCGTAATCAGGACACCGGGCTGCGGCGTATAACGGATAAGCGCTTCACAGCCGACGATCATACGGCTCTCAGATGAAATCTTAGGCTGAAAATAAACGAGAAAATGATTTTCAGCAATCTCTTTCCGCAGGGTATCGGAATTGGATAAATGCTGCAGCAGCTGGTCGCTGCAGCGGCGGTACCGGCGGGAAACGGGATTGATGCGGTAAAATGCTTTCTTGTTTTCGTACATCTTTGCATCGGCCACGGCAATAATCCGGTCGATATTATCGATGTGCTCCCTCCACTGGCAGCCGATGGCGGCCTGGCAGTCCGAGTCATTTTTAAATTTTTCCTTCAGATCACGTACCTGATTCTGGAAGACCTCCTGGGGGATTCCGGGACAGATGATGACAAATTCATCCCCGCCGATCCGATAGAAATCTGCCTGTGTAAACGCGGCCCTGATCCGTTTGGCACACTCGATCAGAACGCGGTCTCCGGACTCATGACCGTAATGATCATTGATATCCTTGAGCCCGTTGACATCCAGATAGACGATTCCCACAGGCTGGTTGGAGCCGGCCAGTGCTCCGGTATCGACGATGTACTTATTCCTGTTATAAAAATCAGTCAGTTTATCGTAGTAGCTTAAATGAGTCAGCAGCTGTTTGTTTTCCGCATGGTTTCTTGCCAGCATGAGGAAGTAGCACAGCGTTTGCAGCAGGGGACTGATATTCTGAAGTCGGGCAGGGGACGGATTATCGACTCCTAAATACCCGATTAATGTGCCATCCTGTTCCATAGGTGCAGCAGCCAGGCTGGTAATCGACTGGGCATGGAGAATCTGGTATTCTTCCGGGAAGGGTTCCCTGATCTCCTCCAGATCTTCAATGATCATACATTCTTTTTTATCAAAATATGTGATCCAGCGGGTGATCAGATTGAGCGGAAGATCCTGCAGCATTTCCCGCTGCGGTTCCACACCATCGGTACACCATTCATAGTCATTGTACATTTTACCATGTCTTATGTAGATAATATATGCCCGGTCGGCAGAGAGAAAGCTGCCAAGGCGCTCTAAAACCTGGGAAATGGCGGTGTCAATGTCTTCTGACTGATACAGTGTCTGGACGCATTTCGTAATCATCTCATTGGCTTCCAGCGTAAGTTTAAGCTGAAGCTTTTCTTTTTCGGATTCTGTGGTATCGAAGGCAAGCTCCATTCGGGCGGTCCGGCCCTCCCATTGGATCAGGCGGTCTTTTAAAATGTAATGACGCCGGGTCAGCGGATTGGTGTATTCCCATGTATAGGTTTCCCCCTCTTTTAAGATGGAGGAGGTGCAGAATTCACACGGGGAATCGAATCCCTGCAGGACCTGGTAGCATTTGCGGCTGTCCAGGGCATCGATGTGAAACGTTTCCATGCCTGCTTTATTAACGAAGAGCAGAGTGTGATCTTCGATATCCGAGACGTAGACCAGTTCAGAAATCTCATTCATGGGTCCGAGAAGACTGTCCACCATATGGGAGAGGTGTTCTTTCTTTTTTCTGCTGTCCTCCTCCGTCCGTTGAAGCTCTCTCTGGCGTCTCGCCTGACCGGCGCTGTAAAGGCAGAAGAGGAAGACTACCAGAAGAAAGAAGCAGTTCAGCAGAAGCAGGCTTTTTTCAGCCAGAAGCTCCCGATTTTCGGAAAACTGTTCCGCTGCCAGCACGGCCCGGTCGGCCAGATCGAAATAGGATTCACTGTCTTCAAAGAGCTTCTCGGTATCTCCGCCGGCTCTGACGAGGTAAATCTCTTCCTTCAGAAGATTCCAGTCTGTCTCCATCCGGAGTATCAGATCCTGAAAATCACTGCTGTTCATGCGGATCAGCCCATAGACGCCTTTCCCTGACTGCAGTTCCTCCAGTATTCCGTCTAACTTTTCGATCAGCAAGTCATTGGGAATCCCATTTAATTCTTCCTTCACGAGACGCTGGGTCGCGCCGCGAACAATGCCGGCGTAGTTGATCACCTTCGCATTGCCCTGTAAATTGTGAAAGCATAAGATCGAAAAGGTGCTGGAGAGAATGAGGGCTATCGCCAAAATAACAGGTAATATTTTCTTTTGCATGGGTGCCTCCGGGTTCAGTGTCATTGTAATTTCTTTTAACTTTAAGAGTACCATATTTCGCATGCCGTTGCAAGAAAGAAAGAGCAGCCGGACCACTTTTGCCGCTGTCTTCCATGTTGTAGCCATATGTGCTCTGTGATAGAATAGAAGCAGCAAAGTGAAGTCGTACGGAAGAAGGGGGTACACCGTGGATTTATTTTATCATGAGACGTTTACACAGAATGAGCAGATGCCGATGCAGCTTCGCCTGCACAGGGGGCAGATCAATTATATGATTCTGGAGCACTGGCACCGGAGTATCGAGATCGACTATCTGCTGGACTGTGAAGCAGATTTTTATATTAACGGAAAAAAGAAGCAGGTGGCTGCCGGAAGTATTACGCTGATCAACAGCGGGGATATTCACGCCCTGGAGCCCAGGGAAGTACCGGTGGATACGGAAGAGGAAGACAAAATTCATGGGATTTCCCTGTTCATATCCTATGAATTCCTGAAGAAGATATGTCCGGAGATCGATCAGATCACCTTCGAACTGGAGGGGCAGGAAGAGCGGCTGAAGGAGCTGAAGGAGGTTTTTAACAGCCTGATTCGTCTGGAACTGGCCCCTCCTGAGGAATACGGTTACTTAAAGAAAAATGCGATGCTCCATTCCCTGATGTATCTTCTTCTTACATATTTTAAGGAGCCGAAGAACCAGTCGTCCGTAAAGAGCCAGAAGTATATTGACAGACTGCGGGTGGTTCTGGATTATGTGGAGGAGAATTACCGGGAACCGCTGACGCTGCAGGGAGTAGCGGACCATTTCAGCGTGTCCATGGAATATCTGGCGAGAATTTTAAAGAAGTACACGGGCAACACGTTTAAGACCCATCTGAATCAGGTCCGTGTCAGCAAGGCGTTCCGGGACCTGCTGGAGACGGATTACTCCGTACTGGAAATAGCCATGCGCAATGGATTTTCGGATACGCGGTCTTTGATCAATGTCTTTCGTGACACGTACGGTATGACACCTTCCCAGTACCGGAAAAAGAACGCCAGGAGAGAAGCGGCAAAGGAAGCGGCCTCTGCGGAATACCCGCCGCATATCAGGGTGGTGGACGCACCGTAAGGTGCGGATGAATGTCCGGATGAATTCCTCTTTTTACAAAATGTCAAGAAACGTATCTGTTTTCAATAAATTATGTAAAGATTTCACAAAGGGAATCCGATACAATAGGAACATGAGACGCGTCCTTAACAAAAAAAGAGAGGTTATTTCAAAATGGAGAAAATTTCGTTAAAAGAACGATTCAGTTATGGATTGGGAGATTTGGCCTGCAATTTAATGTTTCAGCTGATTACGGCGTATCTGATGTTTTTCTATACCGATGTGGCGGGAATCGGACTGGGAGCGATCAGTCTGATTATGCTGGTTGCCAGAGTGGTGGACGCGGTCACGGACCCGATGATGGGGGTAATCATCGATAAGACCCACACCAGATGGGGGAAGGCAAGGCCGTATGTACTTTGGATGGCGGTTCCCTTCGGAATCATCAGCGCATCCATGTTCCTGGTACCGAATTTCGGCGGAACCGGAAAGTTTATCTATGCCCTGATTACCTATATTCTGTTCTGTATTGTGTATACAGCCCTCAATATTCCCTACAGCACCATGCTGTCCTGTATGACCGATGATGTCTCCGACAGGCTTTCCTTTAATATGTTCAAATCACTCGGAGCCAGCCTTGGCGGTTTTATCGTCATGGGTGCGACCCTGACGCTGGTTGCCGTGTTCGGACAGGGAGACCAGAAAAAGGGCTTCTTCGGAACCGTGGTTCTCTATGCGGTTGTGGGTATCCTCCTTTTGATGATCTGCTTTAAAAATACGAAAGAGCGGATCATACCGGAGACGGAAAAGGATTCCGTGACGGGTGCCATAAAGGTTGCCGTAAAGAATAAATACTGGCTTCTGCTCTGCGGAATCACGTTCTTTACCTTTGCAGGCATGATTCTGAAAAATCAGTCGACCATGTACTATGCGAAATATTACTTAAATAATGAGGGAATTGCCTCCCTTCTGATGACGATCCCGACCCTGCTTTCCTTCCTGATGGCATTTATAATCCCGGCTCTTGCAAAGAAAATCGGAAAACGAAACTGTATACTGTCCGGCGGACTGGTGACCATCGCAGGAAACCTTTTGGTTCTGATATCCAAAACAAATCTGACGGGAATTCTGGCCGGTACGGTCTTATGCGGAATTGGCCTGGGCCTTGGAATGGGAGTCACATTTGTCATGGGAGCGGAGACGGTTGATTACTCCGAGTGGCAGACGGGAAGGCGTCCGCAGGGAATTATGACTGCCCTCATGGGCTTCGGTGTAAAGCTGAGCATGGCGATGTCCGGCGTGGTAGGTGCCCAGATCCTGAAATTTGGCGGATATGTGGAAAACTCGGTACAGACGGAAGGCGCGCTTCGCGCCATTCAAATGAATTTTATCTGGATTCCTGTCATTTTTTTCATTGTAGTGGTTATACTCAGTCTGTTCTATGACCTGGACAAAAAATATGAAAAAATTCTGGCCGAGATCCATGAAAGGAGAAATTAATGGAAAAGAAATGGAGTCAGGAGGAAAAGGATGGATACCGTCTCATTCACAATGAAGGCGGAAAGGATCTTGGAATTTCTTCCGGCAGCAGGGTGGCGATTCTATCAGAGGATGGCTATGCATTCAAAGACTTTCTCGGAACGGGAAAGATCGTACCGTATGAGGACTGGAGACTGCCTGCCGGGGAGCGGGCGGCTGATTTAGCCTCCAGGCTCTCGATCGAGGATATCGCCGGTCTGATGCTTTACAGCGCTCACCAGCTGATCCCTGCAAAGGGGCCGCTGGCGGCGGCTTTCGGAGGCACGTACGATGGGAAAGCCTTCGAGGAGAGCGGGGCGAGTCCGTGGGATTTGACAGACCAGCAGAAGGAATTTATCGTGAAAGACCGGGTGCGCCACGTACTTATTATGAAGCTTCAGGACACGGAGACTGCTGTCAGATGGAACAATAAACTTCAGGCGCTGGCGGAAAACACCGGTTTTGGAATACCTGCCAACAACAGTTCTGACCCGAGGCACGGGGCGGGCTCTTCCGCGGAGTATATGGGCGTAACGGGAGAACCCATATCCAAATGGGCGAACGGGATCGGTCTGACGGCTGCCTTTGAGCCGGAGGCGGTAAGAGAATTCGGGGAGATCGGCGCAGCGGAATACCGGGCGCTGGGGATCACGACGGCATTGTCTCCGCAGATTGATCTGGCCACGGAGCCGAGATGGATGCGGTTTGCGGACACCTTCGGAGAACATACGGAGCTGACCGTGGAAATGACGAGGGCTTACTGTGAGGGCTTCCAGACCACGAAGAACAGCCCGGATGGCTGGGGAGACGAGAGTGTCAATACGATGGTCAAGCATTTCCCGGGAGGGGGACCCTGTGAGGCCGGCCGCGATGGACATTACGCCTACGGAAAGTATGCGGTGTATCCCGGCGGAAAGTTTGAAGAGCATTTAAGGCCGTTTACAGAGGGCGCTTTCTCTCTGAAGGGCGGTACGAAGACGGCCAGCGCCGTGATGCCTTACTATACCATTTCCTACGGCGTGGATCAGACCTACGGTGAAAATGTCGGAAATTCCTTCAGCAAATATATTGTAAATGACCTGCTTCGCGGGCGCCTTGGCTATGACGGCGTCGTGTGTACAGACTGGGGCATTACCCACGATATGGGAAAAACGGAAGAGGAGTTTGCAGGAAAATGCTGGGGCGTGGAAGGGCTCACAGAGGCGGAACGCCATTTAAAGGCCCTGGAGGCCGGCGTGGATCAGTTCGGCGGAAACAACGATGCCGGCCCGGTGCTGGAGGCTTACCGGCTGGGATGCGAAAAGTACCGGGAAGAGGCCATGCGCAGCCGTTTTGAACGGTCCGCGGCCAGGCTGCTTCTGAATATGTTCCGTACCGGTTTGTTCGAAAATCCATATCTGGATATGGAACATTCCTGCCAGGTGGTAGGCTGCAGAGAATTTTCAGAAAAAGGCTACCTCTCCCAGCTGAAATCGGTCACGCTTTTGAAGAACCGGGGCGGAGTGCTGCCGCTTGCGGAGCAAATCAAGGTGTATATTCCGAGACGCCATATCCGCCCATACTTAAATTTTATGAGCTCCATGACACCGGATGTATCTGTGGAACCAGCCGGAAAAGGAGCCGCTGCCGATTACTTTGTGGTGGTGGATACGCCGGAAGAGGCTGACGCTGCGGTCTGCTTCATCGAATCGCCCATTTCCGTGGGGTATGATCCGGAAGACAGGAAGCGGGGAGGCAGCGGGTATGTCCCGGTCACGCTTCAGTACAGGCCCTACGAGGCGAAACAGGCAAGGCTGCACAGTCTGGCGGGAGGAGATCCGCTGGAGACTTCCGATGACCGGAGCTATCGCGGAAAATGGAACACTGCGGCCAATGAGGAAGATTTAGATCTGGTCATTGAAACGAAAAAACGTATGGCAGAGCGGCCGGTGATTGTATCGGTAAACTTAAAAAACCCCATGGTAATGGCGGAGCTGGAGCCGTATGCAGACGCGGTCTTAGTGGATTACGGGGTATCGCCCCAGGCGGTGCTGGATGTAATCACAGGCAGATTTACCCCCTGCGGCCTGCTTCCGCTTCAGATGCCGGCAGACATGGATACCGTGGAGCGGCAGGCGGAGGATGAGGCATTCGATATGGAATGTTATAAGGACAGCGAGGGCCATATTTATGAATTTGGATTCGGTATGAATTATGACGGCGTAATAGAAGACGTGAGAACCGAAAAATATGGAAGACAGAGCAGAAGGAGGACGAAATAATGGCAAAGCAGTTTCTGTACGACAGCCTTCCGGTTGTGGAGACGAAGGCAGGGAAACTCAGAGGGTATCAATGGGAAGGAACCTATATTTTCAAGGGAATCCGATATGCGAGGGCGAACCGTTTTCAGCTGCCTGAGGAGGTGGAGCCCTGGGAGGGAGTGAAGGAGGCCGCCTCCTACGGCTTCGTGTGCCCGATGCTGACAAGGGATCATCCACAGGGCGAGCTACTCGTTCCCCACCGCTACTGGCCGCAGGATGAAGACTGCTTAAGCTTAAATATCTGGAGTCAGTCTCTGGACCGGAGCGCGAAAAAACCGGTGATGTTCTGGATACACGGCGGTGCATTTTCCATGGGAAGCTCCATCGAACAGAAGGCGTATAACGGGGAAAATATGAGCAGATACGGGGATGTGGTGGTTGTCACCGTGAACCACAGACTGAATATCCTGGGATATCTCGATTTGTCGCCCTACGGGGAACGATATGCGGGTTCCGCCAATGCAGGCCAGGCGGATCTGGTGGCAGCCCTTAAGTGGGTCAGGGACAACATAGAGGCGTTTGGAGGAGATCCGGACAATGTGACCATCTTCGGGCAGTCGGGCGGCGGTATGAAGGTAAGCGGCCTGATGCAGACGCCGGAAGCTGACGGACTGTTTCACCGGGCGATGATTATGAGCGGTGTGGCGGGAGACGTTCTTCCGTATTCTACCGGAGATTCCAGACCTTTGATCCAGGCAATGCTTAAGGAACTGGGCCTTGCGGAGCAGGAAGCCGGACGGCTGGAGACGGTACCGTATTATGATCTGGCAGCGGCCTATAACCGGGTAAGTCCGGCGATTGCCAGAGCGGGCGGTTATATTGGGTGCACGCCCAGACCGGACGATTTCTACAAAGGAGAAGGGCCGGCGGTTGGGTTTACGGACCATGCGAAGACCATACCGGTGATGGTCGGTACTGTTTTCGGAGAGTTCGCAATGATGCCGCTGCCATTCAATAAGGAGACGATATCAGAGGCGGAACTGGATGAAATTTTAGATAAACGGTTCCAGGGGCATGGGAAGGAGCTGAAGGCTGTCTTCGCCGAAGCATATCCGGGAAAGAGCCCGGTGGACTTACTCACACTGGATACCATTTTCCGCGGGCCGACGAAAGAATTTGTCCGTTCCCTGGCCGCGGCGGGAGGAAGTGTCTATTCCTATTTATTCGCACTGGAATTCCCATACCAGAATCAGAAGACGGCATGGCACTGTTCCGATATTCCATTTGTTTTCCACAATACGGAACTGGTTCCGGTTGCCAATATACCGGAGGTGTCCGACCGGCTGGAGGAGCAGATGTTCGGCGCTGTTATGGCCTTCGCCCGAAGCGGAAAACCGGAATACGGCGGACTCCCTCAGTGGCCCGCTTCCCGGGAGGACGACGAGGCGACGATGATCTTTGACCGCGTCTGCGAGGTTCGTCATAACCACGACAACCGATTGCTGAAGCTGCACGCAGAGTCATCGCCGAAGTTCGACCTGGCGGCTGTGATGGCGGAAATGGGAGATGAGATTCAGCATTAAAGGAACGTTCAAACCACATTGGTAGTATTAGTACCAATGTGGTTTTTTGCATAAATTCAAAAAAGATTACCAATTTGTTGGAAAATGTAGTAGAATATGAGAAAAGCAGTCAGAAAAGGAGAATTAAAATGGCATTTTATTATGAGGAACCGTCCAGAACATTCAGTGAGTACCTTCTGGTTCCGGGCTATTCATCGACAAAGTGTATTCCTGCAGAAGTGAATTTGAGGACCCCTCTGGTCAGATTCAAAAAGGGGGAGGAGCCGGCACTGCATATTAACATTCCCATGGTTTCCGCGATCATGCAGTCGGTGTCGGACGACAGATTAGCTGTCGCTCTCGCACAGGAGGGCGGCCTGTCTTTTATTTATGGATCCCAGACTGTTGCCGAGCAGGCAGCGATGGTAAACCGGGTGAAACGATACCGGGCCGGTTTTGTAGTAAGTGATTCCAATGTATCTCCCGAGATGACGCTGGAGGATGTGCTTTCCCTTACTGAGCGGACAGGCCATTCGACGATTGCCGTTACAGATGATGGCGGACCTGGCGGCAGACTGCTGGGAATCGTGACCAATAAGGATTACCGCGTCAGCCGTATGACGCCTGATACAAAGGTAAAGGAGTTTATGACTCAGATTGGTGATCTTGTATACGCAGACGAAGATACCACCTTAAAGGAAGCCAACGATATTATCTGGGAACACAAGATTAACTGCCTTCCTCTTGTAAATAAAGAAGGGCGGCTGGTGTATCTGGTATTCCGCAAGGATTATGACAGCCATAAGAAAAATGAGAACGAGCTGATCGACAGCTCAAAACGCTACATGGTGGGCGCCGGCATCAACACCAGAGATTATGAGGAGCGTGTTCCCGCACTTCTGGAAGCAGGGGCGGATGTGCTCTGCATCGACAGTTCGGAAGGCTTTTCCGAGTGGCAGAAAATTACCATTGATTATATCCGGAAGAATTACGGACAGAGTGTAAAAGTGGGCGCCGGCAACGTGGTGGATGCGGAAGGCTTCCGTTTCCTGGCCGATGCCGGAGCGGATTTTGTCAAGGTTGGAATCGGCGGCGGAGCAATCTGCATTACCCGTGAACAGAAGGGCATCGGAAGGGGACAGGCCACCTCTCTGATCGAGGTGGCAAAGGCCAGAGACGCCTACTACGAGGAGACGGGAGTCTATGTGCCGATCTGTTCCGACGGCGGCATTGTTCACGACTACCACGTGACTCTGGCCCTGGCCATGGGAGCTGACTTCGTAATGCTGGGCAGATACTTTGCCAGATTTGATGAGAGCCCTACCAAGAGAGTCAATGTCAACGGAAGCTACATGAAAGAGTACTGGGGCGAAGGAAGCGCAAGGGCAAGAAACTGGCAGCGGTATGATATGGGCGGAGAGAAGAAGCTTTCTTTCGAAGAGGGCGTGGATTCCTTTGTACCGTATGCAGGCAGCTTAAAGGATAACGTGAATCTTACCCTGAGCAAAGTGCGCTCAACCATGTGCAACTGCGGCGCGCTGACGATTCCGGAGCTGCAGAGCAAAGCAAAGATTACGCTGGTTTCCTCAACCAGTATTGTTGAGGGCGGCGCACATGATGTCATGCTGAGAGATTCAAAATAAGACTGATTGACGGGAGCGGTTTGGATGGAATATTTCAAAGCATCCAAGGAACATGGAGAACTGATTTTCAATCTGGTACAGGATACAATTAACGCGGTCTATCCGCGGTATTACCCGAAACCGGTTGTGGAGTTTTTTTGCGGCATTCACAGCAGAGACAATATTAACCGTGATATAGAGGAAGGCTGTGTGCGTGTGCTGTGGAAAGACGGCCGGCTGGTTGGAACCGGAAGCCGTAAAGGCAACCATATCACCAGAGTTTTCGTTGCTCCGGAATTACAGGGACAGGGGTGCGGCAGCTGTATCATGGAGAAGCTGAAAGGTGAAATCGCACAGGAATTTCGTTTCATATGCCTGGATGCCTCTCTGCCTGCGGTTCATTTTTATGAAAATATGGGATATAAAACCGTGGGGCACGGAAGAATTGAGGTTGGAAATAATGCCATACTGATCTATGAGATGATGGAAAAACAATTATGCGGCCGAAACAGCGCGGATATCGATTGAGCAGCACGTATGATATAAACGATCCATAAGCAGGGCGGCGGGTGGAAAATGCCCGCCGCCCTACACTATAATACCAGGTCCTGTAAACCCGTGATTTTACAGCTTTTCTGTTCGTAATAGCGTATCATTTCGTCAATCTTTCTCTTATCATAGCTGGTAATGCAGTCGGACAGGACATAGACTCCGTAATTTGCTTTGCATAAGTTGTAACACGTCGACTTAACGCAGGCGGCTGCATCAGCTCCTGCTATGTAGAATTCACACAGTTCATTTGTTCGGATAAAGTCTGTAAATTCTTCACAGCTCAATGCGTTCCCTTTATATTTTGTAAAAATATTTTTAGACACCACGTTCAGATCTGATGCCAATTCTGCCCCATAGGTATTGGGCTTAAAGGTTCTCGTGCCCGCTGATAAATTCTCATGCCTTATATAAACAACGGGAATCATATGACTGACTGCCCAGTCAATCGCCTGATTGATATTGCCGATGATGTCCTTGTAATTCTTTGTAATATCATTTTGAATGTCAATAATTACCAAAGCTTTTTTCTGCATTGTGTGTCCTCCTGACAGGTAGATTATTTAGCTGCTTTTCTATTATAACCGGCAATTGTTGACAACAGTATGGCAGCAATCTATTATGATAAAAATAAATTTTGGAAGGCGGACAGTTGATGAAGATAGACAGGCTTGTCAGCATTATTATGGTGCTCCTTGACAAAAAGCGTGTGGGCGCACAGGAGTTAGCCGATATGTTTGAAGTTTCACCCCGCACAATTTACCGCGACATAGATGCGATCAACATGGCAGGGATTCCTGTCCGGGGGGCATCGGGAGTGGGCGGCGGCTTTGAGATCATGGAAAATTACAAGATTGACAGAAATGTGTTCTCGGCAGCCGATCTTTCGGCTATTCTGATGGGGCTTTCCAGTCTTTCCAATATGATACGGGGAGAGGAACTGGTAAATGCCCTTGCAAAAGTAAAGAGTTTTATTCCTGCTGACAGGGCAAAGGATATTGAATTGAAGTCTAATCAGATAGCCGTCGATTTGACTCCCTGGATGGGCAGCAGGAATACACAGCCTTATCTGGAAATGATCAAAACAGCTTTACAGGAGAGCAGGCTTCTTTCCTTTGAGTATGAAGACCGCCACGGAAATAAAACCACACGGACCGCAGAACCGTATCAGCTTGTATTGAAAGGCAGTCACTGGTATTGGCAGGGGTACTGCCATAAACGAAATGATTTCCGCTTATTTAAGCTGTCCCGCATATCAAACCTGCATATACAGGATGAATTTTTTACACCGGGGGAATATCAGAAACCACAGCTGGAATTCGCAGATATTCTGTCTTCGATGCAGATCAGAATCAAAATACGTATTCACAAATCCGTCAGGGAAAGAGTACTGGATTACTGCACGGATGAACAGATTTTTCCGGATGGCGATGAGCATTACATTGTCAGCTTTCCTTTCATTGAGAACGATTATTACTACAATATTCTTTTCAGTTTTGGCGATAAATGCGAGTGTCTGGAGCCGTTACACATCCGCACGGAGATGAGGCGCCGAATACAGGATATCGCTGCCATATACGAGGGCGGAAAATAATATGTCAGAAAAACGTGAAAATCCACTTGACTATAGGGTTACCATATAGTTTATGCTAGGAAGATGCGAGTAAATCGTTAAGACATTTTCATCAGGAGGAAACAGGTTTTATATGAAATTAATTATCCGCTACTTAAAAAACTACAAGAAAATGTTTCTGCTTAATGTAGTCTCCGTACTGGGCTTTGCGCTAGTGGAGCTGGGAATCCCGACGATTGTGGCACAGATGATCGACAACGGAGTAAGCCGGGGGAATCCGGCCTACATATGGAAGATGGGGCTGGTGATCGCCGCGATTTCGTTTGCCGGGGTGGCAGGCACTATTTTGCTGGGCTACTGCTGCGCGTATCTCTCGACTTCCGTGACCAGAGACATACGCAACGACATATTTAAGAAAACCCAGGAATTCTCCCACAGTGAATTCCATGAGTTCGGCATCGCGTCCCTGATTACCAGAACGGGCAACGATGCATTTCAGATTCAGATGTTCATGAATATACTGCTGAGGACCGCTCTTATGACGCCGGTTATGATGATAGGAAGTATTTTTCTGGTTCTGAGGGCTTCACTCAGTCTTTCTGTCGTTATTCTGGCAACGATTCCGCTGATTGTGGGCGGAGTGATTCTGGTGGCGAGAATTTCGGAACCGATCAGCGAGCGCCAGCAGTCCTCTCTGGAAGACATAAACCGGATTTCCAAGGAGAACTTAAGCGGTATCCGGGTAATTCGTGCGTTTACCAACGATGATTATGAGAAGCAGCGCTTTGACGGCGCTAATTCCAGTTATATGGGGAATTCCAAAAAACTGTTTAAGCTGATGTCCGTGACTCAGCCGGTTTTCTTTCTTCTGATGAATCTGGCCGGTATGGTGATCTACTGGATTGCCAGTATCATGTTAAGTCAGGGAACCTTACAGATCGGGGAGCTGGTGGCATTTATGGACTACCTGTTCCATGTGATGTTCTCCATCATGCTGTTCTGTCTGGTCTTTATGATGTATCCGAAGGCTGCAGTCAGCGCCGGGCGTATTCAGAAAATATTTGACGCGGAGCCGTCGATTAAAAATCCTGAGACGAATGCCCAATCAGTGGAGCATATTGATGAAATAGTGTTTGACCATGTGGATTTCGTCTATCCGGATGGCGAGGAAGCGGTGCTTAAGGACGTATCATTCTCGGTGAAGAGGGGAGAGACAATCGCGTTTATCGGCAGTACCGGATCGGGAAAAAGTACGTTGATTAACCTGATTCCCAGGGCTTACGATGTCAGCGCGGGCCGCGTGCTGATGAATGGAAAAGACATCCGGACGTATGACTTGGAGAGCCTGCGGCGCGCCATTGGCTTTATCCCTCAGAAAGCAATGCTGTTTTCCGGGACCATTGCGGATAATCTGCGTTTCGGGAAAGAGGATGCCACGATGGAGGACCTGGTTCAGGCGGCAAAGACTGCGCAGGCATACGATTTTATCATGGAAAAGGGCGGGTTTGACGAGCAGATTACGGAGAGTGCAACCAACGTTTCCGGCGGCCAGCGCCAGCGTCTGTCCATTGCGAGGGCGCTGATCAGAAAACCGGATGTCTATGTGTTTGACGATTCGTTTTCAGCCCTGGATTTTAAGACGGATGCGAAGCTGCGCCGTATGCTGAAGAAAGAGACGGGGAATGCCATCGTGATGGTAGTGGCACAGCGTATTTCCAGTATTATGGATGCCGATCAGATCATTGTTTTGAATGAAGGAAGTATCGTGGGAACAGGAACCCATAAGGAACTGCTGAACAACTGCCGCATTTACCGTGAGATTGCATTATCCCAGTTAAGTGAGGAGGAATTATCCCGTGCGTAAAAAAATAAAAGACATTGGAAGGATGCTGGGGAAACTGAAACCGTTTCTGGCGCCTTACAGTTTTCAGCTTTTTGTTTCAGTTTTTATGATTGTGATAAGTATTGCAGCGATTACGGCCGCTCCGCGGATCGAAGGCATGATTACCAGCCGGCTGGCCGCGGACGTGGCAGGGCTGGCCTCCGGTGCGGCGGGCGCCCGCATTCATTTTGAGGTGATCCGCAATATCCTGCTGGTACTTCTGTCTATCTATCTGATCAAGACGGTTTCCCAGATCGTGGGTGCATTCTGTCTGACTAATTCGATTCAGAATGCCATGCATGATTTGCGGAATGAGGTTCAGAACAAGATCCGCCGCCTGCCTGTCCGGTATTTTGATACCAACAGCTTCGGCGATGTCTTAAGCCGGGTCACCAACGATGTGGAGGCGGTCTCCAATGCGCTCCAGCAGAGCTTTTCCCAGGTGATCAGCGGAATCCTTACTCTGGTTCTGGCTCTCTGGATGATGTTTTCCATCAATCGGGTGATGGCCTGTATCGCATGTTTGATCATTCCTGTGGGAGCCCTTATTACCCGCGGCATCGTAAAGATCAGCCAGAGCCAGTTTAAGGCCCAGCAGGACTCTCTCGGAGATATGAACGGAGCAATTACGGAGCTGTACACCGGCTACAATGAGATTCTGCTGTTCGGGCAGCAGGAGCAGTCCAGGAGACAGTTCGAGACGGTCAATGACAGCCTGCAGAAACATGCCTTTAAGGCACAGTTCCTCTCGTCACTTATGAGCCCCCTGATCTCTCTGACCACGTATCTGAGCATTGGGATCATTGCGGTGATCGGCTGTTTTGCCATACTGGCCGGTACGCTGTCAGTAGGTAATCTGCAGGCGTTCATCCGATATATCTGGCAGGTCAATGATCCGCTGACCCAGGTGTCCCAGCTGTCCGCCCAGATACAGGCTGCATTTGCAGGCCTTAAGCGTATTTTCGAAATCCTGGATGAACCGGAGGAAACAGAATCTGCTCCCGCGGGCCTTCTTCCGGGGCCTGCAAAGGGCGAGGTTACCTTCGAACACGTCAGCTTCTCCTATGGGGACACACCGGTCATCCGGGACTTCAATGTTACGGTTAAGAGTGGCCAGATGGTGGCCATCGTAGGCCCTACGGGGGCGGGAAAGACTACGCTGATCAATCTGCTGCTTCGGTTCTATGATGTAAACAGCGGCCGGATTCTCGTCGATGGTGTGGATATCCGCGATATGAACCGGGAAGATCTGCGGTCCATGTTTGGTATGGTACTTCAGGATACCTGGCTGTTCTCCGGAACGATTTTTGATAACATCCGTTACGGTAATCTGTCGGCCAGAAAAGATGAGGTGATCGATGCCGCGAAGATGGCCAATGTTCATCATTTTATCCGTACTCTGCCTCAGGGCTATAACATGGTGATTAACGAGGAGGGAAGCAACATTTCCCAGGGCGAGAAGCAGCTTCTGACGATTGCCAGGGCTATTTTAAAGAATCCGCAGATTATGATTCTGGATGAAGCCACTTCCTCGGTGGATACCCGTCTGGAGAAGATGCTGCAGAGCGCCATGTATACAGTTTTAAAGGACCGGACCAGTTTCGTCATCGCCCACCGGCTTTCTACTATTAAAAACGCGGATTTAATTCTCGTTCTCAGAGATGGGGATATCGCGGAGATGGGGAACCATGAAAGCCTGATGGCACAGAACGGTTTCTACAGCCAGCTCTACAATTCCCAGTTTGCGTGGGGAGCGGAGGAAGCATAGAAGGAAGACTGCAAAAACTTCTTGACTTAAAGTCCACTTCAACAAGTATAATAAAAAAGTGGCTGCGGCTTATGCGAAGAATTCTGAGGGGAAATCCCCTCTGAAACGTCAGAAAGAAGAGCATGCCATGAGCAGAACCTTATATGTGGAATGGGAACAGAGAAAAGGAGAGTGCGGGATATGGTATACAAAGAGTTTCAGGATTTAAAGCTGTCTGCCCTCGGGATGGGGGCCATGCGCCTTCCGGTAACGGAAGGAGACGATTCCGTCATTGACGAGGCAGCCACAGCAGAAATGGTCGCATATGCGATGGAAAAGGGAATCAACTATTTTGATACTGCCTGGGGCTATCACGGCGGACATTCCGAGGAAGTGATGGGAAGAGTACTCAGCAGGTATCCAAGGGAGAGTTTTTATCTGGCGACGAAATTTCCGGGATACGACCTTTCCAATATGGATCAGGTGGAGGCGATTTTTGAGAAGCAGCTTGAGAAATGTGGTGTGGAATACTTTGATTTTTACCTGTTCCACAACGTATGTGAGATGAATATAGATGCATACCTGGACGAAAAATATGGAATTTTTCAGTATCTGTTAAAACAGAAGGAGGCGGGGAGAATCCGTCATCTGGGATTTTCGACACACGGAAGCTGCGAGGTGATGAAGCGTTTTCTGGAGGCATACGGCAGTGAGATGGAATTCTGCCAGATTCAGCTCAATTATCTGGACTGGTCCTTCCAGAGCGCGGAGGCTAAAATGGAACTGCTGCGCAGCTGTGGTCTGCCTGTCTGGGTTATGGAACCGCTGCGCGGCGGAAAGCTGGCGGTTTTGTCCGGCGAAGCGATGGAGAGACTGAATCAATTCCGTCCTGAAGAAAAGGCCCCAGCATGGGCGTTCCGATTCCTGCAGTCTGTTCCGGGAGTCACGATGATTCTTTCGGGCATGTCCGATTTCAGACAGCTTCAGGAAAACATACATACTTTTGAAGAGGATAAGCCGCTTCAAAAAGAGGAGATGGACACAGTTCTGGCAATTGCCGATGAGATGCTTAAAAAGTCTGCTCTGCCGTGTACGGCCTGCCGCTACTGTGTAAGCCACTGCCCGAAGCAGCTGGATATTCCGGCATTACTGGAGCTGTACAATGAGCATTGTTTTACCGGCGGCGGTTTTCTTGCTCCGATGGCGTTAATGGCGGTGCCGGAGGATAAACATCCCAACGCCTGTATTGGCTGCCGCAGCTGTGAGGCTGTATGTCCGCAGCAGATTAAGATATCAGAGGCTATGGCGGATTTTGCCGCGAAGCTGAATTCCTGATTTCGAATATGAAAACAGAAGGTCTGCACGGTCCATGCAGGCCTTCTGTTGTTTAGAAAAGAAAGTTTTAAGCTGATATTATAGGCTGGCCTTTTCCAAAAGTCAAACTCCTGAGTTGATTTTCTGTTACTGTAATGGTATAATTAAACAACGTATGAGTTTTTTTGAATGCTTAATATATGGTATACGATCCCAGTTTTTGCCATAAATATCCGGTATATGTACCAAGTTGTCAGGGGAATGCAAAACCCCCTTTTCGCAGGAGAAAGGAGGCGGAACAGTGACGAAATACAAAAATGGACGGGAAAAGCAGAATGAGATGACATATACCTATATGCCGGTTTTAAAAATCATCATTCTGCTGTGTATCCTGACAATCATAATTATGGCAGCAGGCGGTCTGGCTATCGCATTTCAGAGAATGAAGAAAGAAGCTGCCGCCGCCCATGAAAATGTTACGGCCCAGGTTTCCAACCGGGTGGAGGAATCATTAAAATTACTGGAATCCATGGCCATTCAGCCGGAGTTCTATGATCCGTCGGTCCCTCCTTTGGAGAAGGTGGCAAAACTGGACCGGATAACGGAAACTTACGGTTATATCATGATCTGTTTTGTGGATTCGGATATTAATGTCTATACAATAGGAGAAGAGCCGGCCAGCCTTGCCAGCAGGGAGTATATGCAGCAGCTGTTTTCCACTGGCCAGCCGCAGATTACAGACAGTTTTGCAGCAGGGGCAGATGGGATAACTTTAAACTATACGGTAGCTTACCCCTTAAAACAGAACGGGGAAATCACAGGCTGTCTTTTCTGCGCCATTTATTTTGATGAAATCGTGAATATTTTAAAGGAGGCGTCCGGTTTCAGCGGTACCCAGGCCGTACTGATCGGTTCCAGAGGCCAGATTATGTCATCGACGAATAATCTGCAGTACGGGGAACCGTATCTGGATCATGTGCGTGAAGCGAAAAATCTGGGGATTACGACGGATCAGCTGGAAACCGAACTGTTAGCCAAGCGTCCGGGAGCATACTGGAGTATCAGACAGGGGCGCCTTTGCTATACGATTTACAGCAATGTGAAGAACACGAACTGGGATTTGCTGACGGTGATAGAATTTTGGGATGTCTATAAGACACAGGTACCGGCCTATCTGGTAATCAGTGTTTTTCTTCTGCTGCTGTGTGCGTTTGCTGTCAGACTGACGAAGCGGTTTGTGAACGAGCAGAAGCAGGCGGTTAATATGCTGGTACACTCCATTGAAGAGCTGGAAGAAAAGATCTATCAGAATGAACGGCCTGACAATGTAGACTTTAAAGAAATTATCCGGCTGACCAGCAATGGGCTGTCTGATGGTCTGACAGGCGTAGTCACGCGGTCTGTATTTTTCAAACAGGCGGAAGCACAGTTAGATAAGGTGCCGGAGGAAAGGCTCGTTGCCCTGTGTTTTGTGGATCTTGATAATTTAAAGAAACTGAACGATACACATGGCCATGCGGTGGGAGATACGGCGCTCAAAAGCATCGGTTATATTCTCAGGGAATATGAGAAGAAGTATGACGGCGTTGTGGGACGGTACGGAGGAGATGAGTTTGTACTGCTGCTTACTGATATCGACGATGAGAAGGAACTGAAACGGGTTATGGAATCTCTTGTGCTAAGGCTTCATTCCGATATCGGTACAGGCGGAATTCCGCTGCCGATACAGTGCAGTGTCGGAGTTGCGGTAAGACAGCCGGGAGAGAAGCTGGATGAAATGATCGCCCACGCAGACGAAGCCCTGTATTTTGTGAAGCAGAATGGTAAGGGATATTATAAAATTTATCAGGATTGAGGGAGCAGATGAAGAGGATCATAAAAAGAAGACGGATCATCTATTTTTTTGTGCTTACATTATTCCTTTTGATTTCGGCAGTCTTCGGTCTGGAAACTCAGAGCAGGTACGCAGAGGAGCGGAAGGCAGATGCCGGAAGCATTCTGGAATTATACAGGGAAAATATCGTTCTGGTTATGAGGGAACAGCTGAATTACGCTCAGGGACTGGTTGGCCTGGCATCCGGGACCATGAAGGATTCGGAGTGGTTTCAGTGGAAAGCCGAAGAACTCATGGCCATGGATGGCGTCAGCAGTATTCTTGTATTTGAGGGAGACACGGTTTATAAAGCATTTCCTGAATGTGTACAGGAAGTTATGGCGGGCAGAAATCTAAAGGATCTTTCTTATCTTTATACCCTGGCAAAGGTAGTAAAAGAACCGGTGGTAGAGGGGCCGGTCATCATGGAGGGGACGGGCGAGACGGTATTCCTGTTCCTTCAGCCGGTACTGGAGGGCAGGGCATACCAGGGAGAAATTGCCCTTGCACTGTCTGAAGAATACGTAAAAGAGAAGATGAATCTGGAAAGCCTGTATCAGCTGGGATACGAATACTACTTATGGAAGGTGAACAGTCAGGACGGAAGTAAAGAGGTGGTGGCGTCCTCCAATGCGATGATAGACTATTCCCATGCGGCTAAAACAGAATTCTATCTTCCTTCCCAGTGGAACCTGAGTATCATGCCCATAGAAGGCTGGATCCCCCGGAAAAGACAGTTCCTGTATGCGGCAGAAAGCATACTTCTGTGGTTTCTCCTTTCGTCACTTTTTGTCCTTTCAACCACGCTGGCAAAACGATATCAGTATGACAGAAACATCGGCAATACCGACTGGCAGACCGGAATGCTCAACAGACAGGGGATTGGAAAGGAACTGAATACATGGATCCGGAAGGGGGAAAAGGCTTTTTCCGTATTTTATTTTGCGTTGGAAGATTACAACCGGATTGCCCTGCTTGCGGGGCCTGAGAAAGAAGAGGAGTACTTAAAGAGTATTCCTGTGATCATGAAGGATTATATCGAAGGTCCATACGCCGCCGCCCGAATATCCGGCGAGAGTTTTTTTGTTGCTGTAAAAGAAGAGATGACGGAAGGCGAAATGTCTGAATTTGCCAAAGGGCTGTCACTGAAGATGATCTGGAAGATCCGTTACCAGGGCGGAAAGGTGTTTTTAAATGCCAAATACCAGTACGTTTCTTATCCGGAGGAAGGGAATGACGTGAGGACGCTTCTGCGGAATCTGATCGAGAAGTACTACAGCAAACTGTTTCGGGAATCATCGATCCGTGAACTGACGGAAAAATGCCGCCAGCTTGCTGCGGGAAGAAGCGATGTGGAATTCGGCGAATACGCAGAACCCTGGATTACAGACTTATCCCAGGCGATCAATCATTACCGGAAGCAGGTGGAACAGGCAGTTTACTACGATCCGGTCTTTGGGATCGGGAACAGAATGAAGTATATCCGGGATGCGGATATGATGATTGCCTATGATGAAAGAAGACGTTTCCGTCTGTATGGCGTGGACATCCGATCCTTTGGGAAATATAACGAGTTGTTCAGTGTGGAGACGGGGGATGCGCTGCTGAGGGAGGTAACCAAAAGGCTGAGCGCTATATTTGGAAGTAATCTGTACCGGATTAACGGCGATGTGTTCCTGGGAATTTCTCTTGATCACGCCAGCAGGGATAAAGAGAATGACGAGATGATCTCCCGGATTCAGGAGGCTTTTCGTATTCCTGTTAAGGTGCAGGAGGCTGTTATCACCCTGGATGCGTGTGTCGGTGTCTGCGATTATCCGGCCAATGCCAGGAAGCCGGAGAAGCTGTTAGAGTGTCTTCAGTCTGCCATCAACTACGGCAAGGTGCCTGAACATGGGGTGACGGACGGTATCGTAATCTTTAACAACAGGCTTCTGGAGATAAGAAGGAGAGAGGGAAAGATTCTTCAGCTGATCCGGGACAGTATCCATGACGGGACACTGGAAGTATGGTATCAGCCGATTTATCAGATGAAGGCAGGCCGTTTTACGGCAGCGGAAGCGCTGGTTCGTCTGCCGGATGGAACTGGCGGCTATATCTCCGCGGGACAGATGATAGAGGTTGCGGAAAGAAACGGACTTGTCTGCCAGATTGGGGAATATGTGATACACCAGGCGTGTACCTTTATGAAAGAGAAGGGGGAGGCGCTGGGGCTGGGGAGAGTTGGAATCAACTTGTCTGTCCAGCAGCTTCTGGTTGAGGACAGCGCAGCACATCTTCTCGAATCGATTAAAAAAACGGGTGTCCATCCAGGGCAGGTTGTTCTTGAGATTACCGAGACGATCCTGATACAGTTCATGTCAAAAGCGGAAGGGATTATCAGGGATTTATCGGAGAACGGGATCAGAATATCTCTGGATGATTTCGGGATTGGTTACAGCAGCTTAAATTATCTGATGAATCTCCCGGTGCACTCGTTAAAGATCGACCGGTCCATGACAAGTAAAATCAACGGTTCACCAAAACAGTACGCATTGCTGAAAGCGATTATTGCCATGGCAAAGGTCAATGATATTGAAGTGGTAGTAGAAGGTGTGGAAAATGAAGAAGAGCGGCGCGCGATTATTGACGCAGAGGCCGATTACATTCAGGGCTTCTACTATTCAAAACCGCTGCCGCAGACGGAACTGGAACTCTTTTTAACCGGCTTTGCGGTGAGGGACTGACGAAGAACAGTAGGGATAAAGGATGAAAAATGACGTAGTAAAATATGAACGGATCTGTGAAATATTAAAAAACAAGATTATATGCGGCCTTCTTCCGCCGGGTACAGCACTGCCGGGGCGTGCGAAGCTGTGCAGGGAGTTCCATACGTCGGAACGGACTGTGAGACGGGCCGTGGAGGTACTGGTGCAGGAAGGTTTTCTGGAGGTCGTTCCAAAGAAACGGCCCGTAGTTGCCTGCGGTTATTTGGATAAACGCCGGGAGGAGCAGGACGAACGGGAAACGGCCGATGCCGTTGCGGCTAATGATATCTTAAAATCGGGGATTCTTCTCTGCTATCCGGTCAACCGCCGGGGAATGCTTCTGTGCAGAGGCGATGACTGGAAGATCCCGGAGACGATAGTGGCAAATATGAATCCGGACGATCCGACCGGATTCTGGCGCCTGTCCAACCGTCTCTGGCGATTTTTTATCTGCAGAAATGAAAATGAACTGGCGCTGCGCGCAGTGGACAGCCTGGGGCTTGGGGAGGTGGATCCTCTGCCTGGTACCAGGGAAAACCGGATTGATTATCTGGAAAGTTTAAAGGAATTGATCCAGACGATAAAGAGAGGAGGGAGACCGGAGGAAGTTCACTTCGATGCTCTGTTCTCTCTTTATGGCATTGTCATAGACCGTATCGAGGGGGAACCGGTCTGCCGTGTGACTCCGGATTCCCCTTTGAGGGTGGGGACAAAGAATTTCGAGCAGCAGTTCAGGAGATCGCAGGAACGGTATTCCAGCGTGTACCTGGATATTCTGGGACTGATTGCCATGGGCCGCTATCAGCCGGGCGACCGGCTTCCGACCCATGAGCAGCTGCAGGAGATATACGGAGTCAGCATCGATACGACGATCAGGGCAATCAGAGTTCTGCAGGACTGGGGAGTGGTAACGGCGGCCCCGAGAAACGGAATTTTCGTAGCAAAAGATTTGGAAGGGCTGCGTAAGATATATATAGCGCCGGAGCAGATCGCCGGTCATGTCAGGCGCTACTTTGACAGCCTGCAGCTGGTGGCGCTGACCGTTGAGGGGGTGGCAGAACATGCGGCACTCCATGCAAAACCAGATGAGACGCGCCGTATGCTGGCGCTTATGGAACGTCAGTGGAACGATCCGTTTTGCCATCAGCTGATACCGCTTACACTGCTGGAATTCATCACAGATCATATCCGCTACAATGCTCTTAAATCGGTTTATGAGCTGCTGCTGAAGAATTTCAGCATCGGAAGAGGGATCCCCAAACTGGTACAAAAAGATAAGACGCCTGTAAACAGCGAACTTTACCGTCAGTGCATGGAAGCGGCCGGAATGCTGAAGGCGGGGGAAGAGAAGCGTTTTGCCGCTCGTGCCGCCGGGATATTTCAGCAGATTCACCGGCTGGTTATCCAGGAATGCAAAAGGCTGGGATACTGGGAAAGTGCAGGGAACGTGTATGACGGAACTGCATTATGGAAGTGACTGGACGGTTCCGGTGAAGGATTCCTGTTAAAAAAACGTTAATAAATGTTTTAAATCCGCAGCGGACGCAATTAAAGGTTACGGCAGGAGCGGTTTCATGCTATACTGTACAGGTAAATATAAAGAATAGAAAGGACTGAGGTTGATCTATTGAAAAATTCCCTGCTGAAATTGAGAGAGAAACTGTCGGAAGCGCTGCATTCCGTGCTCCCGATCATCGGGATCGTCATGGTCCTGTGTTTTACGATCGCTCCCATTTCCTCCAGTATTTTGCTGTGCTTCCTTATGGGCGCGGCCATGATCGTCATAGGTACCATGTTCTTCACGCTGGGGGCGGAGATCAGCATGACTCCCATGGGAGAGCGGCTGGGCACAGCCGTCACGAGGAGTAAAAAGCTGAGCATCATCGTGATACTGGGATTTGTACTGGGATTCATCATCACGATTTCGGAACCGGATCTCCAGGTATTGGCGGAACAGGTGCCGTCCATACCGAACAGGACGCTGATTTTTTCGGTCGCACTGGGAGTGGGCGTATTTCTCGTCATTGCACTTTTGCGCATGCTGTTCAGCATAGCGCTGCCCCACATGCTGATTACATTTTACATATTGGCATTCCTCCTTACGCTGTTTGTTCCACAGAGCTTTCTGGCGGTGGCCTTCGATTCCGGAGGTGTGACGACGGGCCCGATGACGGTTCCGTTTATTATGGCTTTTGGTATCGGTATTTCCGCCATACGTAATGACCGCCATGCGTCAGATGACAGCTTCGGTCTGGTGGCGCTCTGCTCCATCGGTCCGATTCTTGCAGTACTGATTCTTGGAATGATTTACAGGCCGGCTGACAGTGCCTACATTCCACCGGTCCTTCCGGAGATCAGCGATTCCGTAGAATTATGGAAGCTGTTCCGCGTTGGACTTCCCACCTATATTAGAGAAATTGCCGTATCGCTTTTTCCCATAATCCTGTTTTTCGGTATTTTCCAGATCGCAGTTCTCAAACTTTCAAAGAGAAATTTAAGAAAAATCATTGTCGGCCTTGTCTATACGTACATCGGCCTCGTGCTGTTTTTGACAGGCGCCAATGTGGGCTTTATGCCGGCCGGTAATTACCTGGGACAGGTGATTGCCTCCCTGGATTACAACTGGATTATTGTTCTGATCGGCATGCTGATCGGATTCTTTATCGTTAAGGCGGAACCGGCTGTTTACGTATTAAATAAACAGGTCGAAGAGATTACGGATGGTGCCATTCCGGCCAGGGCGATGAGTATCAGCCTTTCCATCGGCGTGGCCGCATCCATCGGTCTGGCCATGCTGCGGGTGCTGACGGGGATCTCCATCCTGTGGTTCATCATCCCGGGATATGCGATCGCGCTGGGGCTTTCCTTCTTTGTACCAAAGATCTTTACAGCCATCGCTTTTGACTCCGGCGGGGTGGCCTCCGGTCCGATGACCGCCACATTTCTGCTGCCGTTTGCGCAGGGAGCCTGTACCGCTGTGGGCGGGAATATTGTCACGGACGCGTTCGGCGTGGTAGCCATGGTAGCCATGACCCCGCTCATCACCATACAGATCCTGGGCATGATCTATCAGATGCAGCAGCGGTCCGCGCCGAAGGACCAGACTTTACCGGAGCCTGCGGCAGGTTTCGACCAGCTTGATGATGATGCAATTATTGAGCTTTAGCAGCGGCACAGATACGATTTCGAAAGAAAGGACTGCAGTATGAGCGAATTGTATTTAATGGTTACAATCACGGAAAGAACCGGAGTAAAGAAGTTTCATACTCTGTATGGGCACCATGGAGCGGACGTCACCTTCATCACTGTGGGAAACGGAACCGCGGTCAGTGAGACTCTGGACTATTTAGGTCTCGAGGAGACGGAGAAGGCCGTGATGCTGTCCATCGTGACAGGCACTGTGTGGAAAGAGATAAAATCGGATTTACAGAAGCATTTAAAAATTGACGTTCCCGGCACGGGCATAGCCTTTATCATTCCGTTAAGCAGCATTGGCGGCAAGAAGCCGCTGCTGTTTTTGACAGAGAATCAGAATTTTGAAAAAGGGGAGGAAAGCTCATTGAAAGACACGAAATATGAACTCCTGATTGTGATTGCCAACCAGGGATATACGAACATGGTTATGGACGCTGCCCGGGAGGTGGAGGAAGTCGGAGGAACCGTAATTCACGCCAGAGGCACTGGCTTGGAGCGGGCGGAGAAATATCTCGGCGTCTCCCTTGTGGCGGAGAAGGAGATGGTATTTATCGTCGTAAAGAGCGGCATGAAGAACCGTGTCATGAAGAACATTATGGAAAAAGCGGGTCCTGCAAGCAAGGCCCGGGCCGTCGCTTTTTCACTTCCGGTGACGAGCACGGCGGGTATGCGCCTTATGGAAGAGGCAAAAGACGATAATGATTAGGCAGGAGAACGATTAACCATGGAACCATACTATTACAGCCGAATGAACAGGACAGAGCAGAGCGCATATCATGCTATGAAAACCGGGCTGACAGCCCTCGCTCCTTCCTTCGCGGTTCCGCGGCTGGAAAACAGAGAACTGGCGGATATCTTTTTCAGGCTCCGGCTGGACTGCCCTGAGATTTTTTACGGAACCGGATTCCATTACCGGTTTTACCAGAATTCAGGCAGCGTGGAGATGATACCGGAATACTTATTTGACAAGGGAAAGGTGAAGGACCATCAGAAGGCCATGAAGGCCAGAATCGCCAAGCTGGCCCGCCCTGCCGAATCATTGACAGAGTGGGAGAAGGAACGGTATATCCACGATTTTATCTGCACCGGCGTCCGCTACGATAAGCTGAAAAAACCGTATTCCCATGAGATCATCGGTCCTTTGGGCCAGGGGGTGGGGGTCTGCGAGGGGATAGCAAAGACTGTAAAGATTCTCTGCGACTCCCTGGGAATCTGGTGCATGATCGCCATATCCGAAGCGAATCCGGAGAAGAACATCAAATACCGCCATGCATGGAATATTGTGAGAATCGGCGGCAGATATTACCATCTGGATGCCACCTTTGACAACAGCCTTGGTCATGGGGAGACCATCCGCTACGACTACTTTAACCTGGATGATAAGCAGCTGTTCCGCGATCACGAGCCAGCCCTTTATCCGGCGCCGCCGTGCAGTGACGGAGACCATTTCTATTACAGGGAAAAGAAGCTGTCCTTCACAAAGACGGAAGATGTGGCCAAACGTGCCGCGCAGGCGGTAAAAAAGGGAAAGCCGCTTGTGTTCCACTGGAGAGGCGGCTATCTGACGCGGGCCATGGTGGAGGAACTCTTAACTCTTTTGGAGGAGGCTGCAAAACAGAAGGGAAAGCATGTGAGAGCCGGACTTAACTGGCCGCAGGCTGTCTTTTCAGCAGAGTTCATCGACGAATTTCCGGGAGAAGAACTGCTGGTGGAGACGGCGAATGAAGGGGAGAGTATTGGGTAAGAGAAGATACAGTTAGGTCAGGAATACAACAGTACCGCATAAAACATGAAAAATAGCCGATGAAATAATTCTACCGGCTATTTTTGCGTTTTATGATCATCATTCCTAATAATAAGAATTCGGTGAAGATGCAAAGCTGTCTACCACCAGTTCCAACAGATCGCCTCGATTGATACTTTCCGAATATTCAAAGGGGGTTCCGTGCTGGTATGTCGTTCTGTTAAAGATCAGAAGAGGGGATCCGGGGTTGATATTCAACAGCCGTGACTCCATAAAACCGGCAATTCCTGCGGAGATGATGTCTTTGCCATTCTCAAAATTAATATCGTATTTCTCTTTTAAAAAGCGGTACAAAAAGTAGATTTCCCCATTATACTGCTCCAGACCGGGGGCAATTTCGGGCAGGACGTAACTGACCACATAGGCGAATATCGTGTCGTTCACCATTTTAACACGCTGAAGGCGGTACACATCACTGCCGTTCTCAATGTTTAATGCCCTGGCTACTTTCAGTTCGGCTGGAATGATATCGATAACGGCTCCCTGTGCGCTGACGGAACAGCTTCCTTCCAGGCGAAATTGCGTCGTGACCGAGGCCTGATTTTTTACACTCAAAAATTTATAAGGGGTAATGTATTTTGCTGACTGGAGTACTCTGGTGCCTCTTCCCTGGTGAACTTCCACGATATGTTCGTCCCGAAGCAGGTTAACGGCGTTTCGTATGGTGGTCCGGCTGACACCATAGATTTCCATCAGTTCGTTTTCCGGGGGGAGAAAGGAATCTGTCGGATATTTTGAAGATAAGATATCTGCCTTAATCGCATTGTAAACCGATACATATTTTGGCGCATTTTTATCCAAGATGATTGCCTCCTTTCGGTGTGGGTCCAAATAAAAAGTTGTTCATCAGGCCATTATAAAAGACGTATTGAAGAAAGTCAATAGATTGCAGAAATAAAGGGTATGTTTTGAATACCTTTACTGTATCTGTTTCGACCTTTGACGGACAGGCTGTGATCTTCAATGACGATTTTTGTTCTAAGAAAGCTGATCTGAGCTTGTCCATTCAAAAGGTCCTTCGATGGTCACCGCAATTTGGTATATATCTGGACGAAAACTGGATTCAGAATATTCCATAATTCCCTCTTTCCAGTAAGCGGTTCGCTGAAATGTAAGAAGCGGAGATCCTGGCGTGACTCCAAGCAGGCGTGATTCCAGAAAACCGGAACTGGCCGAGGCGATGGTTTCTTCCACTTTCGTAACGACGAGACCATAGTATTCCTGCAGACAATGATACAGGATGAAGAATTTCCCGCTGTACTGTTCCAGGCCTGGGGCTAAAGAACATGGGACATAGCTGATGACATAGGCAAATACTGTGTCATTTAAACTTTTGATGCGCTGAATCCTGTAGACATCAGAGCCAATGGCGATGGAAAGAGCTTCGGCGATTTTTATTTCTGCCGGTACCATATCAACAAGGGCTTCCTGAGTGATGATTTCTCCTTCCATGAGAGGAGAACCGCGAAAACTTGTTGCGTGATTTAAATTTCTGTACTCCTGAAATGGATAAGGCCGCGACCATTTCTTAGGACTGATTACCTCTGTACCTTTTCCCTGCACGGTTTTTACCAGCCCATCTTCTTGCAGGAGAGCAATTGCTCTTCTTATGGTGGTACGGCTCGCAGAATACAGTTGTGTAAGTTCGTCCTCTGTGGGAAGAAGACTGCCTGCCCCATAGTTTCTGGAAGCAATTCTTTCTTTTATATCTCTGTAAATTTCCATATATTTTAATTTGTTCTTTGTCTGTACCATCAAAAGATACCTCCATGAAATAAAATGAAATGAATCCTAAAGGGGAAACAAGTATGTATTAGATACCTTATACATTACTATACATATCATAAAATAGATACAAATACAACGAAACATACGAAAAAAACGCGTTATAACAAACAAAATAGCAAAATTCATAAAAATATAGGACCATTATTGTGAAAAAATACCATTGAAAAATGAGGCTATTATGGTAATCTTGTAAAAGATGAATTAGATATGAATTTGTATTTTAAATGTATCTTAATCATCAAAGAGTCTAAACACAGACAGTCACAATTGTGACCAGAATAAGGAGGAAGGTATATGAAGCTGAAAAAAGTATTGGCAGTGGCTCTGGCAGTGACCATGCTGGGAAGTCTGACAGCATGTGGAGGCAACGGGGGAAGCGGTGAAACGGCGGTAAAGACTCCGGTGGGGAAGGAAGCTTCTGCAGAGGGGGAAAAAATTGTTAACATTGCGATGACGACTACAATGGGGGACTTAGATCCGTTTGCACCTCCTACGCAGGGGCGTAATTTTCTGCGGTACGCTGTCTATGACAATATTGCCATTTTCAAGGATTTCGGAACCAGCTGGGATCAGATGCAGTGGATTATGGCAAAGAATATCGAGCAGAAGGACGACGTAACGTTTGAGATTGAACTTTATGATTATATACACGATGCGTTGGGAAATCCGATTAATGCAAACGATGTGGTGTTCTGTTTAAACAGCATTTCGCAATCGGGAAACTTCACGAGGTTTACAAACTATATGGAATCAGCCACGGTGATCGATGACTATAATCTGGAAATCAAATTAAAGACAACTACTGTGGGCGCTTTCGAATATATGCTGGCCCAGTGCTGTATTGTGAGCCAGAAGACATATGAAGAATATAAGGATCAGTTTTCCACAAAACCGATTACCTCAGGAGCCTATCAGGTGACAGAATGTGTTTCCGGTTCCTATTATGTACTGGAGAAAAATCCGGATTACTGGCAGACGGATAAGAACTTGAGAAGCTATGCGGCCAATGCGTACGATCAGGGTGTTGACAAACTTGTTTACAACATTGTCACGGAAGCCAGCCAGGCAACGATTGCTCTTCAGATGGGGGAAGACGATATCATTACTGTTTGCAACAATGCTGAGATCGGTTACTTCATGAACCAGGACGGTACACCGACTGAGGGATACAGTGTAAATAAGGTGCTATCCTCAGCCCCCATGATTCTTGCGTTTAACATGGACGAAGGCCAGATGTTCGACGGTAATCTGGCGCTGCGTCAGGCTATCTGCTATGCCATCAATCAGGAAGACATCATTGCCGGTGGCTTAAGAGGGAATGGCGAGGCCATCAGGGATTTGGGCGATAAGCTCTGCGGCGATTACAACCCGGATTGGAACAATGAAGATTACTATGATTTTGATCTGAACCAGGCGAAAGCAATGCTTGACGAAGCAGGCTATCCGGGAGGGATTGATCCGGCAACGGGGGCCCCTCTTCATATCCGCCTGCTGATCGATCAGCAGTACAAAGACACTGCGGTAGTGATTCAGAGTCAGCTGATTGCAGCTGGACTGGATGTAGAGATCAACGCTTACGATAACTCTCTGCTGGCTACGTATCAGTATGACCCGGCTCAGTGGGATTTATATGTATTCATACAGGGAACGGAGTGTTACGTGACAAGTATTTACGATGGAATCTTTGACGCCGGTGCAGATGGGAAAGCTCCCAAGTGCTTTGTAAAAGATGAAGCATTACAGAATCTGGTGGAAGCCGCTCATGAAATCAGCACACACGGCGACGAGACAGTGGAAGCGCTGCATGATTACGTCCGTGATAATGCATATGCATACGGACTCTATCAGTCCTATACGTTCTCTGTTGGACGTGACACCATTGGTCTCGTCAATCACCCGTGGGGACAGCTGGTAGGACCGGCGTGTGACTATACGAATTTTAAGTGAGGTCTATTCAATGGGTAAATATATTGCGAAAAGAATTTTGTGGCTGATTCCGGTTATTATGGGTGTGACATTTCTGATTTTTACAATCATGTTCTTCATTCCTGGTGATCCGGTGGCTATCATGCTTGGATCCAGTGCAACGCCGGCGGAGATTGAACAGGCAAGAGAGATGCTGGGCTTAAACGGCTCGTATCTCCACCGGTTCTGGAATTACGCCAGCGGAGTGTTTTTACGTTTTGATCTGGGGACCTCCTTTCAGTACGGAACCAGCGTTACAGCGGACATGCTGACTCGTTTTCCAAGAACATTTACGCTGGCTGTGGCCAGTATGCTGATCTCCATCTGTGTGGGGGTGCCGCTTGGGGTAATTGCGGCAACCCACCAGAATACGGTTTCCGACCGTGCCTCCATGATTGTTGCCATGTTTGGCGTATCCATGCCTTCCTTCTGGCTGGCGATTCTGCTGGTACTTTTATTTTCCATGAAGCTGGGGCTGCTTCCCTCTTATGGAATCGGAGGGCTAAAATTTTATATCCTTCCGGCTATCGCCAACTCCTTTGGCGGAATCGCCGGATTCGCCAGACAGACGCGGTCCAGTGTGCTGGAGTGTATCCGGGCGGATTATGTGACAACAGCGAGGGCTAAGGGGGTGAGCGAGAAGAAGGTTCTTATGGGGCATATTCTTCCAAACTCCATGATACCGATTATCACCTACGCGGGTACACAGTTCTCCGGCCTTTTAGGAGGCGCCATAGTCATCGAAAATGTATTTACGATTCCTGGAATTGGTACCTATATGGTACAGGCAATCAATTACCGTGATTATGGGGCAGTACAGGGATCTGTTATTTTCTCGGCGATCACTTTCAGTGTGGTCATGCTGATCGTGGATGTTATCTACGCCTATGTCGACCCCAGAATCAAAGCCCAGTATGAGAATAAGCAGAGGAGTACAAAGAATGGAAAAAATAAAAAATAATACTGCGTCTGCTGCTGCGGGCGGTACGAAGAGAAAAAATGAATCCATGTTTTCAATCTTTTTGAGAAGAATGGCGAGACGGAAAGAAGCCATGTTTGGTCTGTCCATTTTGATTATCCTGGCGGTTCTGGCAATTCTGGCCCCATACATCTGCCGCTACAATTACGCAGAAATGAATTTACAGAATGCGTTTGCACCACCTTCGAGAGAGCATTGGCTGGGGACGGATTCCATGGGCAGAGATATGCTTTCGAGAATCCTGTACGGCGGACGATTCTCCCTTTCTGTCGGAATCGTCTCCGTGGCGATTTCAGGAACTGGAGGGCTGATTCTGGGATCGATCGCCGGTTTTTTCGGAGGGAAGGTGGATAACTTAATCATGCGTTTCCTGGATATTTTTCACTCGATTCCCCAGGTACTCATGGCAATCTGTGTCTCTTCCGTTTTGGGAGCCGGGTTCTTTAAGACGGTTCTTGCAGTGGGAATCGCTGGCATCCCTAACTTTGCCCGGACGATTCGCGCTAATATCCTGGCCATCCGCGGACTGGAATACATAGAGGCGGCGGAGTCTATCAACTGCAGAAATGCAAGAATTATCTTCCGGCACGTCATCCCTAATGCAATCACGCCGTTTATTGTTCATTGTACTCTGGCGATTGCCGGCGGCCTGATCGTTTCGGCGACCTTAAGCTATATCGGTCTTGGTGTCCAGCCGCCGCTGCCGGAGTGGGGGGCCATGCTGTCTGATGCCAGATCCTACGTGCGGCAGTATCCATACCTGATGATTTGTCCGGGTGTGTTTATCATGATTGTTGTCATGTCGTTTAATCTGATCGGGGACGCAGTTCGTGATGCGCTTGATCCAAAGCTGAATAAGTAACTCATAACAAAGAGGTGTGTATATGATAAATAAAAAGATCGAAACAGATTCCTTCCTGTCAGTAAAGGAACTGGTCGTAGAGTATACAATGGAGGGAGAGGTCGTACATGCGGTCAATGGAGTCTCTTTTCATCTGGAAAAGGGGAAGACGCTGGCATTGGTTGGAGAGACGGGAGCCGGCAAGACATCCATTGCAAAGGCGATCTTACGTGTCCTTCCTGATCCGCCTGCCAGAGTGCCGTCCGGAAGTGTCTATTTAGATGGTGTAGATTTGCTGCAGCTGAAAGAGGAGGAGATGCGAAAGGTCCGGGGGAATAAGATATCCATGATTTTTCAGGATCCGATGACGGCGCTTAACCCGGTCAAACGGGTAGGAGAGCAGATCGCCGAGGGAATCCGGCAGCATCAGAAGATAAGCCGGGCGGAAGCTTTAAACCGTGCCTGCGATATGCTTAACATGGTGGGCATCTCGGATGACCGTGTAAACGATTATCCGCACCAGTTTTCGGGTGGAATGAAACAGCGGGTAGTCATTGCCATGGCGCTGGCCTGCAGCCCTGACCTGCTGCTGGCGGACGAACCGACCACAGCCCTGGACGTAACGATTCAGGCGCAGGTGCTGGAGATGATTAAAGCCCTGAGAGATCAGATGAATACGGCTATGATTATGATCACCCATGACCTGGGAGTTGTCGCTGACGTAGCAGATGATGTGGCGGTGGTCTATGCAGGAGAGATTATAGAATACGGATCCAAGGAAGCTGTCTATGATAATCCCTCCCATCCCTATACACGGGGACTTTTTGGTGCCCTGCCGGATCTGAGCAAGGAAGTCCGAAGGCTGAATCCCATTGAGGGTCTTCCGCCTGATCCGATCCATTTGCCCGAAGGCTGCGCGTTTCACCCAAGATGTCCATACGCCACAGAAGAGTGCAGAAAACACCCGGTTCCCTTACGGGAAGTAGAAACGGGTCACTGGAACCGTTGCTTAAAAAACGGTACAGTTCAGAAAAAGGAGGATTGACATGGAGGCATTAATCGAAGCGCGAAATCTCAAAAAGCATTTTGATTCTCCAAAAGGAAAAGTGCATGCGGTGGACGATGTGTCATTTAAAATCATGCCGGGCCGTACCATGGGGGTGGTTGGCGAGTCCGGATGCGGTAAATCAACTCTGGGACGGACGATGATCCATCTTCTGCAGAGCACAGAGGGCTCAATTTATTTTGAGGGAGAAGACGTGACAAAAGTAAAGGACAAGGAATTAAAACGGCTCAGAGAGAAGATGCAGATTATATTTCAGGACCCGTATGCTTCGCTGAACCCGCGCATGACGGTAAAAGCTATCATCCAGGAACCGCTGATTTTGTCGAAGCGCTTCTCAGACAGAGGTTCCTTAGAGGCTGAGACCGTCCGGATCATGGATTTGGTGGGAATCGAGGAGCGTTTAAGAAATGCATACCCTCATGAACTGGATGGGGGACGACGCCAGCGTGTGGGAATCGGCCGGGCGCTGGCCCTAAATCCGAAGTTTGTGGTATGTGACGAACCGGTTTCCGCTCTGGACGTATCCATTCAGGCGCAGATTTTGAATCTGCTTATGGATTTACAGGATGAATACCATCTGACCTATATGTTTATTACCCATGATTTGTCAGTTGTACGTCATATTTCCCATGATATCTGCGTCATGTATTTAGGCCAGCTGGTGGAGACGGCGCCGTCCGGTGAATTGTTTGAAAAGCAGCTGCACCCATATTCCAGGGCACTGCTCTCTGCGATACCATCAGTGGATATCCATGCGAAGAGAGAGCGAATTATATTAAAGGGGGAGATCACTTCTCCGGTTAATCCGAAACCAGGCTGCAGATTCGCTTCGCGCTGTCCCTATGTTTGTGATAAATGCCACGAGCCACAGCATCTGGAGGAACTGCTTCCGAACCATTTCGTTTCCTGCTGCCGTGCCAGAGAAATAGGTGGCCTGTAACCCGGTATTCAGCAGAATAGGAGACTAGAAATGAGCAGCAGTATAGCACTAAAAACGAGTAAAACAGAAGAAAAGATCCCCGACAAAATCTGGAACGCTTCTTTCATCAGTGTATTTATCGCCAATATGCTGATGTTTATGGGACAGCAGATGATGAACACCCTGGTGGCCAAATATGCCAACCATCTGGGAGCCGCACCCATCATCGTGGGACTGGTGACCAGCGCGTTTGCTTACACAGCACTGATCTTCAAGATTTTCGCAGCACCAGCTATAGACACATTTAACAAACGGTATATTCTGGTATTTGCCATGCTGATTATGGCGGCGTCCTATGCCGGATACAGCTTTTCCGGATCCATCCCGGTACTTCTGGCCAGCAGGCTTCTTCAGGGGGCGGGGCAGGCCTTCTCGGCCACATGCTGCCTGGCGCTGGCTACGGACACTCTGCCTCCGAATCGTCTGGGTACCGGTATTTCTTACTTTTCCCTGGCTCAGGTTATCTGCCAGTCTATAGGACCTACCATCGGTCTGTCACTATCCAGAACGATCGGCTACCATTATACATTTATGATCGGGGCGGTTACCATGTGTCTGGCGGCGGTGGCGGCCAGCCGGATCCGCAACAAGCACGTCAAATCCGTAAAACGGTACAGCATTTCCCTTGACAGTATAATCGCCAGGGAGGCGATACTTCCTGCTGTACTGATGTTTTTGCTCTGTATGGTTTATTATAACATCACAACATTTCTTGTCATTTACGCGGAGGAAAGGGGATGCGGTGTAAACATCGGGTATTTTTTCACCGTATATGCGGTGACGCTTCTGGTTACCAGGCCGGTGATTGGCAGATTCGGCGATAAACACGGCCTGGTAAAAATCTTTATTCCCGCCATGTTCTGCTTTGCGCTGGCATTTCTGCTGATCAGCTTTGCAACCAACATATGGATGTTTTTGCTGGCTGCCTTTGTCTCGGCGTTTGGATATGGTGCATGTCAACCATCAGTGCAGACGCTGTGCATGAAATGTGTACCAAAGGAAAAGCGGGGAGCCGGAAGCTCCACCAACTATATTGGCCAGGATCTTGGAAACCTGGTGGGACCACTGATTGCAGGCTCTCTGGCCGGTCGCTTCGGCTATGCAGCCATGTGGAGAATCATGATCCTTCCGGTAGCATTAGCACTGGTCATCGTGCTTATGTTCCGAACCAGGATTAATTCAGCCGGGCAGGAGAAAGAGGAGGCAGTTTGATGAATCGAAAAGACTACTGGTCTCCGGAGACGAATCCGGAGACAGGAGAGAAGTTTGCCAGAGTGCTGGAGTACTTCCATACCGCCCATAACGGAAGCGCGGATATCGACAGCATGATTGACAGTCCATATGGAGAAGCGTGTGCCAGACGGATGCAGCTCCGTTTTAAATATGAACATGATGCCATGGGTGAGGCCGCTATGGAGTATTACAGGGGCTGCGGTCTAAAAAAAGAGATGTACGACGGTGAGGATTACTATGCCCGTTGGGTGATCTTAACACCTGTGGAAATGGAGACGGAGGAAGGCAGAAAGAAAAAATATCCGATTGTCTTCTATAACCACGGCGGCGGCAATTCCATTGAGTGCGAGGAATTCTCTCTGGGATTTGCTGAATTAGCGGGAAGAGATAAATTTATGGTGGCTTATTTACAGAATACCAACTGGGAGAACTTTGAGCGTGTGTTGGAGCTGATCAGTGAGAGATACCCTCTGGACCGGGAACGTGTCTATCTCTGCGGCTATTCTCAGGGGGGATATCAGGTCACATCTGCTTATTTCCGAATTCCATGGAAGCTGACCGCGGTGGGACCCTGCGGAAATGATATCTACAGGGAATACGATAATTTTAACGTACCCTATACGGAGGAGGAAACACAGAATTTAAAGAATGCTCTGGTGCCGTTTATGCAGGTGGTAGGAGTATGCGAGGCCTCCAGCTTTGTTCCGATTAATGACTGGAAACCGAGGAAGGACTGGGGCAGAGAATGCAGCGGAGAAACGTATCTGGATGACCGCCGCGACGACTCAAAGGACCCGACCCGGATCCACGGCGGCCGCCGCCGGTTCAGCGATATGCCGGTACCGCCTGAGGGGGAAGACAGGCACGAATGGATGATCGGCCGTTTAAACAAGCGCATGGATACCTTAAACTGTGAACCAAGGGATTCAAAAACGTGTATCTCTTATCTGAATACTCCGGAGGATGAACTTCATCACGTTCTGGGATTTTATGGGGACAAGGAGGAGATTATCTGGCACTACGGCTATAAATATTACACGCTGAATATCTGGAACAGGGAGCATATTAATGCGTTCCGCTATGTTGCGGTGGAAAATAATCCCCACTGGCCGCCGGTTCTCATGGCAGAACTCCTGTGGGACTTCTTCAAGCAGTTCAGGAGAGATGGTAAGACGGGGAAGATTGTGGAAGAGGAGTATCGATACTGATTGACTGTAAGAATGTGAAATTTTAATAGGTTTATTGGATTGGCCAGCGAATAACTACGCTGGCTTTTTCGAGTTAAATTTAACGCATAAAGTGTTTCATTATCCGGTCCGTATTCCTGCTTAAAGAAGTTAAACTGAATTCCGGTAGTAAAAGAAACGCAATTATGGTAAAATATGTATTGAATGGTTCTGTAATTACGGTTTTGACAATTTTCTTGACAGTTTGGATTGTATCTATTATAGTACAATGTATTAATGAAATGGAAAGATAAACACCAAAGAATAGAAGGCAGCTTAGGATAAACATAAAGAAATTATATGATTAGAAAACCGTACACAGGAAGAAGGGGAGACAATGGCTTCAGAGGATGAACTTTTTGCCGGGTTTGGCGCAGATGCAGGCATGTTTTACAGCGCGCTTGTCAGAAGCACGGATAATTATATCTATATCATTAACATGAAGACTGATGTCGCGCTGGTATCCCCGAATATGCAGAGAGACTTTGAGCTGGAAGGCAGGCTGGTGCCGGGACTCGTTACCGTATGGGGGAATCTGGTCCATCCCAGGGATTTTAAACGGTATTCGAAATCGATTGAGGAGATGCTGGACGGTGAGACCGATGTTCACGATGTGGAGTATCAGGTGCTCAACCGTAAAGGGGAGTATGTTTGGGTATGCTGCCGCGGTGTCCTTAAGAGAAATGAGGAAGGCGAGCCTGTGATTTTCGCCGGAGTGGTCACGGACCTGGGCAGTAAGGGGAAGATTGACTATACGACAGGGTTGTTTACCAATCGGGAATGTGAGAAGGAAGTCGGACGGATTTTCGACAGTGAAGAACATGCAGAGGGAGGAATTCTTCTTCTGGGTCTGGACGATTTCGTGAGAATCAACGATTTGAACAGCCATATCTTTGGCGATGCCGTACTGCGCCAGTTTGCACAGAGTGTTCAGCAGCTTCTTCCGCCTGAGGCAGCCATATACCGGTTTGACGGCGATGAATTCGCGGTCGTCTATCCCGGCGCCGGGGAAGCGGAACTGCGTGCTCTGTATCAGAAGATTCACGTGTACTGCAACCGGCCCCATAAGATCGACGACAGTGCGTATTTTCTCACGGTATCCGTCGGTGTAGCCATGATGGGCAAAGACGGTAACGGCTATCAGGAGCTGCTGACCTGTGCGCTAAGCGCTCTGGAGGTGTCCAAACAGAACGGGAAGAATACAGTTACGTTCTTTTCGCAGGATATGATGCACACCAGAAGGCGCGCGCTGGAGCTTTCCAGCCGCCTTCAGCTCAGTGTGATGAACGGTATGGAGTCCTTTCATCTTGCCTACCAGCCGTTTGTGCATTCGGATACCCTGCAGGTTTCTGGTGCGGAGGCTCTGCTTCGATGGTCCTGTGAGCCCTACGGCGTGGTTTCTCCGGTCGAGTTCATACCGCTTCTGGAGGCAGGCGGCCTGATCGTACCCGTCGGAAAATGGGTTCTGGAGGAAGCGGTGCGAACCTGTAAAAAGTGGCTCACGTATCAGCCTGATTTTATCATGAATGTCAATATTTCGTATCTGCAGATGCTCGATGAGTCATTTATAGATTTCGTGAAGCAGACTTTGAATCAATACAATCTTCCTCCCGCCCATATCGTCCTGGAACTGACGGAGAGCTGCTTCGTCACGGACATGGAGGCGCTTAAGGAAGCCTTCCGGCTCCTTCGCAATTTAAAGATACAGATTGCCATGGATGATTTTGGAACCGGTTATTCCTCTCTGGGCATGCTTTCCCAGTCGCCGGCAGATATCGTGAAGATTGACCGTCTGTTTATCACTGCCATCGGAGACAAAGAGAATGAATTTAACCGGTCGTTTATCGGTTCGGTGATCCAGCTCTGCCACAGAGTGGGAATATCCGTATGTGTGGAAGGCGTAGAGCGTAAGAATGAGCTGGATACGGTCTGTTCCTTAGAGGCCGACTGCATTCAGGGATATTACATATCGAAACCACTGCTTCAGGAGGAATTTGAAAAGAAATTCTGGGAAGCATGATTTCTTGAAGGAACGGTAACATTGAAGGAACGGTAACAGAGAAGAGGCCGCGGCAGGTCTCTTCTTTCTATTTATCTGCCAAAACAGATGGATTATTTCCAGAATAATGGCAAATTTGGTAAAAACTTTAGAAAATTATAAGAATTTATTGTTGTAAAAGATTATGAGATGCCATTATAATGGGGGAGAATGGAGCGAGATATTAATCAGGAGGAAAGAGACGTATGAAAGACGAATTCAACCACGTGGAAATAGACGGTAAAGAGGCGGACGCCATCCAGGTAAAGATGGATGATGTCGTAGCCGATGCTGAGAAGTTTGCGGCGGAAGAAAGATCAGCGGATCCGGACCGGAACCGGAAGGGCGGCGCGGAGTCTGAGCCGGAGATGGAAGAACAGATGAGCGACGAGGAGTTTAATGAAGAACTGAAGGAGCTCATGGAGGAAGACAACTCCGGAAAGAAAAAGAAGAAAAAGAAGAAAAAAGGAGAACGGGGACGCAGGAAAAAATGGAGCGTCAGGAAGAAAATCCTTGTCGGTGCCGGAGCCGCAGTGGTAGTCATTTTTGGTGCTTCCAAAGTGATGGGAGGAGGCAAGGCGCCCCAGATGATGGCTGCCACATTTCCGCTGAGCAGGGGCGAAGTGGTGGAGATGCTTTCGGTCAGCGGCCCTGTGGAGGGAACTGACAGTGTGGAAGTTGTATCCAATTTACACGCGGAGATTCTGGAGATTCCGGTTAAAGAAGGAGACCGTGTGGAAAAGGGACAACTGCTGGCCACTCTGGATGAGAAGGACGCGAAAAAAGAAGTGGATATCGCCCAGAACGCCTATGACCTTGCAGTGACTACATACAATGAAAAACAGATCGAGGCTGAGAACGGCTATGCGAAGGCCAGGCAGGACTACGATGCGGCAAAGGCCAATTATGACAGAACGAACGTATTGTTCCAGGCGGGAAGCGCATCTCAGCTGGAGCTGGAGAATGCTTCCGATGCAATGAACAACGCGCAGCGCGAACTCAAGACATTTACGCTGAAAGACGGCAGACCGGTGGCTAACGAATCGTATTCCCTTCAGATTGAGAATGCGGCGTTTGAACTGGACCAGAAGAAGGAACTTCTGGCCAACACAAAGGTTACCAGCCCCATCGCCGGCACCGTGGTCCGTGTGAACTGTAAGGTGGGCCGTTTCGCAGATAAGACGGATGATGACAAGCCGATGTTCATTATTGAAAATCTGGATGTCCTGGAGATGAAGATCAATGTCAGCGAGTATTCCATCGGCAAGGTTAAGATCGGCCAGCCGGTAGAGATCAGTGCGGATATTCTAAACGGAGAGAACGTTAAGGGCGAGGTGACTGCCATTTCTCCGACCGGTGAGGAGAAGGGAAACGGCTCCACGGAGCGTGTAATCCCGACGACGATCCGTATTATTGATCAGAATACCCGCCTGATCGCAGGAATTACAGCGAAGGCGAAGATTGAACTTCAGAAGGCAGAGGATGCATGGGTGGTTCCGGTTTCGGCCCTTTATCAGCAGCCGGATGGCAGCACCGCGATCGTAGCCGTAGAAGACAACATTGCCCATATGATCCCCGTGACCACAGGAGTCGAGAGCGATATCCAGGTGCAGGTGATTCCGGCAGAGGAAGGAAAGCTGACAGAGGGAATGCAGATCATCGAGACACCGGCGGCGTATCTTACAGACGGCATGGCCGTTGTAGCTGTTCCGGCTGCATAGAAAAGGAGGAAGCAATATGTGGAAAAGGGAAAAAAAGCTTCCTTCCTGCACGAACGAAAAAGCCTCGGATGATCTGATCCGGCTTGTAGACATGGTGAAGATATACGATACCGGTTCCATTAAGGTTCTGGGCTTAAAACGAATCAACTTAACCATTAAGCGGGGAGAGTTTGTGGCGATCATGGGTCAGTCCGGTTCCGGAAAATCTACCCTGATGAATATTTTGGGCTGCCTGGACCGGCCGACCATGGGCCATTATTACCTGGATGGAATCGATACGGCTGACATGAGTCCGGATGCGCTGTCTGCGATCCGGAACAGAAAGATCGGCTTCGTATTCCAGTCCTTTAACTTAATTTCGAGAACATCGGCGCTGAAGAACGTAGAGCTCCCCATGACGTACGCTCACAAATCCAAGAAAATGAGGGAGCAGCGCGCGCTGGAGCTTCTGGAACGGGTGGGCCTGGGAGAAAGGTATGAACACATGCCCAATGAACTCTCCGGCGGACAGCGGCAGAGGGTTGCCATTGCGAGGGCTCTGGCGAATGAACCGCCGCTGATCCTGGCCGATGAGCCCACCGGTAATCTGGATACCGCCTCCTCTGTGGAAATCATGGAGCTGTTTTCCCGGCTGCATAAGGAAGGCGCTACGGTAGTCGTGGTTACCCATGAGGAAGACATCGCCGCATTCACGGAACGGATAATCCGGTTCCGGGATGGCCAGGTAGTGAGTGACAAGCGGAATATTCCGAAGGAACTTACGGAAGAGGAAGCAGTTAAAATGAAGAAAGAAGGGACGCCATGCTGCTAGAAAATATGACCATGGCGCTCCACGCCATCCGGTCTAACAAGATGCGCTCGTTCCTTACCATGCTGGGAATCATCATCGGTATCGCGTCGGTGATCGCCATTGTTTCCGTCGGTGACAGCATGCGGTCCCTCTATGCGGATGCCTATAAAAATGTGGGGGTAAACCGGGCGGTTGTACTGGTATCCTGGAATGTGGATGATTTCCGGATGAGTGATTATTTCACTCTGGATGAACTGGACCGGGCAAAGGAAGTATTTAAAGACAAGATTGCATACATGGACAGCGACGCCTATGCCAGCACCGATGCGGTTTATGGCAGAAATAAGGTGAAATACAGCTTTCAGGGCATTGATTATAATTATCCCCAGGTACAGCCCATGAATATTATCTATGGCCGTGAACTGAACGAAGCTGACGTAAAGGGACGAAGAAATAATGTAGTACTGGAAGACAAGGGCGCGGAGATGCTGTTTGGAACAGCCAACTGTGTCGGCAGAACATTCCGTATGACCATCAATAAGGCTACGGAGGAATTTACCGTGGTCGGTGTCTACCGCAAGGATTTGTCTCCGCTGGAGGCGATGATGATGGGCAACGGACGCACGCAGTCGGGCTTTATACCATACACGATCCTCACGCGTCCCAGCGATTATTTCCAGGATTTAAACTTTTATGTAAAAGACGGAGTGGATATGAAGTCATTTCTGCCTGAGATTGCCCGCTACGTTGCAAAGATAAAAGGAAGACCGGTATCTGAAATCATGACCCAGTCGGTTGTGGAACAGATGGGAAGCGTGGATACCGTACTGGGCGGAATGTCTGCCGCGGTAGGCGGTATTGCAGCGATTTCCCTGCTGGTAGGCGGGATCGGGATCATGAACATTATGATGGTGTCCGTTACGGAGAGAACAAGGGAGATCGGAATCAGGAAGGCCCTGGGAGCCCGTACCCGTGATATCATGATGCAGTTTTTGACAGAGTCTGCACTTATGTCGGCCTGCGGAGGCATCATCGGAATCGTACTGGGAGTCGGGATTGTCACGATTGGCGGAAGCGCCATGGGGATGGTTCCTGTTGTGAAGGTATCTGTAATCCTTGTGGCGGTAGGATTCTCCGCACTGGTTGGAATCTTCTTTGGACTGTATCCGGCATCGAAGGCGGCAAAGGCCGATCCGATTGATGCCCTGCGCTATGAATAGGGAAAGGAGAGACCATCATGCTGCTTGAAAATATGTTTATGGCACTGCATGCCATCAGAGCCAATAAGATGCGTTCCTTTCTCACCATGCTGGGAATCATCATCGGCATCGGGTCTGTGATAGCAATCGTGTCCATAGGAGATACCATGCGTTCCATGGTAGCCGGTCTGTACGCCAACGTGGGCATGACCAGAGCTCTGATCTATATCTGGCCGGCCGACGGCAGTGACCAGCGGGACAGTGACTACTTTAATATGGAACAGATGGAACGGATCAAAGAAGTGTTTCAGGACGATATTGAATATATCGACAGCAACGCCTACTACAGCGGTGAGGCGCTTCACGGCCGCAATAAAGTGAAATTTCAGTTTCAGGGAATCGATTACAACTATCCGGATGTACAGAAGATTAATATTATTTATGGCCGCAATTTAAACGAGGCCGATGTCAGGGGCCGCAAGAAAAATGTGGTTCTGGAATCCAAAGGGGCCATGGAGCTGTTCGGGACGGAAAATGCGGTTGGAAAAACGTTCCGCACCACCGTCTACGGCGAGACGGATGATTACAATGTGGTAGGAGTTTATAAGAAGGAGCTGACTCCGATCGAGGCCATGATGATGGGAACCGGTCAGACCAAGGAAGCATTTATTCCGTATACGATTCTGACATGGCCCAACGATTATCTGTTCCAGGTGAATCTCTTCGCCAGGGAAGGGACAGATATGAAGGAATTTGAAGGGCGGATCGTCCCTTATATCGCGAGGCTTAAGGACCGGCAGCCTGCGGATGTGACATTTTACTCGGCGCTTGACGAGATGAGCGGTATGGATACCATGATGGGCGGACTCTCCGCTGCGGTGGGAGGCATCGCTGCGATCTCTCTTCTGGTGGGAGGCATCGGTATCATGAATATCATGCTGGTATCCGTCACGGAGCGGACCAGGGAAATCGGAATCAGAAAGGCTCTGGGAGCGAGAACCCACGATGTCATGATCCAGTTTCTGACGGAATCAGCGATTTTGTCCGCGTTTGGAGGAATTCTGGGCGTAGTCATCGGTGCGGGACTGGTCATGGCAGGCGGAGCGCTGTTCGGTCTTTCGGTGGTAGTAAAACCCCAGGTGGTCCTTGTCGCAGTAGGTTTTTCGGCTCTGGTCGGTCTGTTTTTCGGTCTATATCCTGCGTCGAAGGCGGCGAAAAAAGACCCCATTGACGCGCTTCGGTACGAATAAAAAATTTCGAAATCATGAAGAAATAAGTGTGTGCAGCCGGGAATTTTCCTGTATTTTACAGGGATTTTCCCGGTTTTGAACTTTACAAAATTATAAAAATCTCCAGATGGGGCTCGCCAAGTAAAAAGTTCTATGCTATAATAAGATGATATGTTACGGTGTATTGAGGAGAGCCTATGCTGAGTGAAGAAAAAATCAAAATCATGACGAACCTCGCCATGTTCGAAAAAAATGAGGGGAACAGGATATTTCCTGTAAACCGGTATTTTAAGAGTGATTATATCAGCAGCAAACTGCTGCGTTCCTTTTTCAGTTATACCCTGAGCTTCCTTTTAGGCCTTGTCATGTGGGTGCTCTGTGATATTGAGAAGTGGATGAATGTCCTGCGGATTGACACTCTGATTGAAGTGGGCATGAAGGCGGGCGTGATCTATCTGGCCGGACTTGTGGTATATCTCATCATAAGCCTGTGTGTATATGCGAAGCGGTACGACTATGCGAGCCGCGGGATGAAGGTCTATATGGCAAAGCTGAAAAGGCTGGACAAACGGTATGAAGGCAATTCCAGACCCGGAGCACGGACTAAAGGAGGACGGACCCAATGATGAGTCTTCTCGTATTCAAGGAACGATTAAAGGAATTTTATACAAAATTTGACATCTATATCACGCCGGTAATCAAGTTTGTGTACAGTTACCTTGCGTTCTGGCTGATGAACCGGAATATTGGTTTCATGGCAAAACTCACGAATCCGCTGGTTCCTCTGGTATTGGCTCTGGTGTGTTCGTTTCTGCCCTACAGTGCGGTAAGCTTTCTGGCTGCAGTGTTTATGCTGGCCCACTTATGGGCGGTATCCTTTGAGGTTACGCTGGTTATGGCGGTGTTTGTTCTGGTGGTTGCACTTCTGTATTACGGCTTCCATCCCGGTGACAGCTGTCTGCTGATCCTCACGCCGATCTTTTTCGTACTGAAGATTCCATATGCGATTCCTCTGATTGTCGGCCTGTCAGGCGGTATCGTTTCCGTGATCCCGGTGGGCTGCGGTGTTTTTATCTACTATACGCTGCTGTATGTGAAACAGAATGCAGGAGTTCTGACCAATGAGTTCTCAGCTGATATGATGCAGCGGTTTTCTCAGATTGTGAAGAGTCTCTTCGGCAATCAACTGATGTTAGTGCTGATTGCGGCGTTTGCGGCTGCGATTGTAGTCGTGTTTATTCTTAAGAATATGTCCTTCGATTACTCCTGGATCATCGCTATCGTGGCGGGAACCATCGCCCAGCTGGTGGTGATTTTTATCGGTGATATCACGTTTGATGTATCAGTTCCGGTAAGCGAGCTCATTATAGGAGTGGCAGTCTCTTTGATTCTGTCCGGGATTTACACGTTTTTCGTCTTTGCAGTGGACTACTCGCGGACGGAATACGTCCAGTTCGAGGATGACGATTATTATTATTACGTGAAGGCAGTGCCGAAGCTGACGGTGAGCACGCCCGACGTAAAGGTTCAGAAAATAAATGCCAGAAAACTCCAGAGACCACAGCGTTAGGCGAAACTGGAAAAAGGGAGGTGGACTTTCGTGGCAGATATTATAGATGGATTATATTCCTGGGTTTCATTCTTACCAAGGATAACCAAGACGAATCTCATTGAGATTATTATCATAGCAGTACTTCTGTATGAGCTGCTTGTCTGGATTATGAATACGAGAGCCTGGACTCTCCTAAAGGGAATTCTGTTAATATTATGTTTCTATGTGCTGACCTATATTTTCCGTCTTGATAATATCAAGTGGATTTTGAATACGATTGCGACGCCTGCGGTGACGATGGCGATCGTGATTTTCCAGCCGGAGCTTCGAAAGGCGCTGGAACAGCTGGGAAGCAGAAACCCGCTCACAGGAATTCTTACCTTTGATGACGGGAAGGATAATTCCGGTTTTACTGACAGGACCATCAACGAGCTGGTGAAAGCCACGTTTGAGATGGCCAAGGTGAAGACGGGAGCGCTCATGGTGATTGAGCGGGGCGACTCCTTAAAGGAGATCGAGCGAACCGGTATTGAGATTAATGGTCTGGTATCCAGCCAGCTCCTGATTAATATATTCGAACACAATACACCGCTTCACGACGGCGCGGTGGTGATACACGGAAACAGGGTGGCGGCGGCTACCTGCTACTTACCGCTGTCCGACAACATGTCCATCAGCAAGGAGCTGGGAACGAGGCATCGTGCTGCGGTCGGCGTCAGCGAGGTGACTGACAGTCTGACCATCGTGGTGTCGGAGGAGACAGGACGCGTGTCTGTCGCTTCGGAAGGCGGCTTAAAGCGCGCGGTTGACGCTGATGCGCTGCGGGAACTGCTCATGGATCTCAAACATGTGGAAGGAGAAGGAAGCAGATTTAAGATATTGAAGGGAAGGCGGAAAAATGAAGGAAAAATTGCTAAATAATCTCGGCCTTAAAGTCGTTTCTCTCGTTCTTGCCTTTGTTATCTGGATGGCGATTGTCAATATCTCTAATCCAGTTGTCTCCGGACAGCCGTTTACGATTCCGGTGGACGTTCGCAATGAGGAAATCCTGGATAATGCCAATCTGACGTATGAGATTGTCGAAAAGGACAGCGTTACGGTGAATTACCAGGTAAATACGAGAAACAGTTCCCTGTTCCGGGCCTCCGATTTCAGCGCGTATATTGATTTAAAGGACTATAACGATGTGACTGGCGCAGTGCCGATTACCATAGAGGTGAATAAAAACAAGGAATCCCTGATCAGAGACGGGGAAGTGACGGCCAAGCCGATGGTTCTCCATGTAAAGACAGAAGCCATGCAGAACAAGAAATTCGACTTAAAGGTGAATTACGTCGGAGAAGTGGAAGACGGTTATGCGTCGGGAATTACCACCCTGTCCTCCGATTACGTGGTAGCCCGCGGTCCGGAATCCGTGATTGGCCAGATTGCTTCCATCGGTGTGGAAATCAGCCGGGAAGGCGCCAACGCAGATCTGGAGGGCGATGTAGTACCCAAATGTTACGATGCCAACGATAAAGAATTGACGGATCTCGGAGATAAGCTGACAATTACTCCGAACACCATTCATTATAATATGGCAATCCTGAAAGCAAAGGAACTGACCCTGAATTTTGAAGTGAAAGGGACAGTCGCCCCGGGATACCGGTTCACAGGAGTGGACAGTGATTTAAAATCTGTTCCTGTAGTAGCGACGAAGTCCGTGCTGGCGTCAGTCAATGCGCTTTCCGTCGCGGATGATAAGCTTACCATTGAAGGTGCGACTGCAGATAAGGTGATCCATCTCGATCTGAACAATTATCTGCCGCCGAGTACGGCGATTGTTCCGAACGCTCAGAGTGAGGTAACAGTTACCCTGAAGGTAGAACCGCTGACTACAAAGTCCTATACTCTGAATCTGGCCGAGCTGGCCAGCCGCGGTACCGACCCCGATTATGAGTATACCTTCAGCAGAGACAGCGTGGATGTAAATATCAGGGGGCTGAAGGAGGATCTGGATACACTGGATGTCAGTGATTTGAATGCCGTGCTCGATATGACTGGCCTTGAGCCTGGAACCCATCCGGGAAAGCTTGCTTTCGAGGTGGGAGAAGGATTTGAAGTGGTGAATTATTCTGACTTTGATGTGATGGTTGTTGCTGATGGTGAGGATGAGAGTGAAGGTCCCGGACAGACGACTGCTGACCAGGGGACAGATGAACCGGCAACCGCCGGCACTTCAAAAAAAGCAGCAGAATAAGAATGACGATGTGTGGAGGGAAATAATATGGTCAGTGCTAAAGTTGTCATAAAGAATCCTACCGGCCTTCATTTAAGACCGGCAGGGATTCTTTGTAAGGAAGCTATGAACTTCAAGTCTTCGGTGAATTTTCGTTTTAAGAATACCACCGCCAATGCAAAGAGCGTGCTCAGCGTATTGGGCGCCTGCGTAAAAAGCGGCGATGAGATTGAATTCGTCTGTGAGGGAGTGGACGAAAAGGAGGCTCTGGCTGCCATGGTTCAGGCTGTCGAAGACGGACTGGGCGAATAAATCTATTTTATAATTAATAAGGAGGTCTTGTTATGATGAAAGGAACAAGCGCATCTGCAGGTATCGGCATTGGGAAAGCCGCTATCGTGGAAGAGACAGAACTGGTAATTAAGAAGGAGACGATCTCAGACGCAGCAGCCGAGAAGGAACGCTTCCAGGCAGCCTTAAAACAGGCGATGGAGGAGACGGAGGCTCTGGCGAAGGATCTGGCCACGAGAGTGGGGGAGAAGGAGGCGGAGATTTTAAACGGCCACTTAATGCTTCTTTCGGATCCAATGCTGACAGGTGAGATTGAGAACACGATTGCAGGGGAGAATGCATGCAGTGAATACGCCATCGAGAATGTCTGCAACATGTATGCCGATATGTTTGCCTCCATGGGAGACGAGCTGATGCAGCAGAGAGCAACCGACATGCGTGATATTAAGACGCGTATGCAGAAAATCTTACTCGGTGTCAGTTCCGTGGATATCGCCTCACTGCCGGCAGGCAGCGTCATCGTTGCGAAGGATTTGACCCCATCCATGACGGCCGGCATCAATCCGGCAAATGTCTGTGGGATTGTAACAGAGTTAGGCGGAAAGACCTCTCACAGCGCGATTCTGGCAAGAGCCCTGGAGATTCCGGCAGTGGTTGCGGTGGAGGGCTTTTTAAACAGTGTGAAAGATGGAGATACCGTGGTTCTGGACGGCTCGGAAGGCGTTGTATTTGTGAATCCGGAGGAAGCTGTCACTGCGGAATATGAGGCAAAGAGAACCACTTATTTAAAAGAAAAGAAGGAACTGGATCAGTACATTGGCAAGCCAACCGTAACAAAGGATGGCGTTACCATCGAACTGGTGGCCAATATCGGAAAACCGGAGGATGTGGATAAGGTTCTTCAGTATGATGCAGAAGGAATCGGCCTGTTCCGTACAGAATTTCTGTTTATGGACCGGAATTCCATGCCGACGGAGGACGAGCAGTTCGAGGCGTACCAGAAGGTAGCCATTGCCATGAACGGCAAGCCGGTGATCATCCGTACACTGGATATCGGCGGTGACAAAGAGATTCCTTATATGGGATTAAAGAAAGATGAGAATCCATTCCTGGGATACCGGGCCATCCGTTTCTGCCTGGACCGCAGGGAAGATGTATACAGACCGCAGCTTCGTGCACTTCTGCGCGCGAGTGCGTTCGGCAATATTAAGATTATGGTTCCGATGGTAACCTGTCTGGAGGAATTCCGGGAAGCAAAGGCAATGATTGAAGAAATCAAGGCAGAGCTGGATTCCAGGGGAATTGCCTATAAGAAAGATATCCAGGTGGGTATTATGGTGGAGACAGCCGCAGCCTCCTTAATGGCGGATGCGTTTGCAAAGGAAGTAGATTTCTTCAGCATCGGAACGAATGACTTAACACAGTATACCATGTCGGTGGACAGAGGAAATGATAAGGTATCTTATCTGTATTCGCCGCTGAATCCTGCCGTACTCCGCAGCATCCGCCATATCATTCAGTGCGGACGGAAAGAGGGGATCATGGTCGGAATGTGCGGGGAAGCAGCCAGCGATCCGCTGATGATTCCGCTGCTGCTGGCATTTGGCTTAAATGAGTTCAGTATGAGCGCTTCCGCAGTCTTAAACGCCAGAAAGCTGATCACGGGCTACAGCATCGCAGAACTGCAGGCTATCGCTGATAAAGCCATGTCATTCGTGACAGCGGGCGAAGTCGAGGCATACATGCGCGAACAGCAGTGAGCAGTGCGAAAACGAGCGAATGCCCGCGACCGACACGAAGCGGAGCGGAGTCGAGGTGCACTGCAAAGTCAAAGCTGAATTTACGAATTATAAAATCCTGAAAGGAAGGCAGCTGTCGCATTGGCGGCTGCCTTCCTGTGATGAAGGAGAGTAATTAATTATGGGTGTTTATCTGATTTGTTACGCAGCCAGTTATCTGTTTGCGAGGGCGGGGTATTACTGGCTTTCGGGCCTTGTTTTAATCCTGGCTGCGCTCTGGCTGTACTGGTATGATTACAGGAGGACGGAGAATATCATTCATCTTCGCGGCCTTTTTTCCCTGTTCTGGGTTGGCGGCCAGGGGATTGCGTGTCTGAAGCTGTCTGAGCTTTCGTCGGACTGGAATATTGTCACCTGGCTCTGTTTCCTGGCGGCGCTTTTGGGCTTCTGGGTGACGTATGAGTTTTTGATGCGGGCACAGGGCGAGTCGGGAGGCCAGCGCTCCAGATGGTTTAATTTCCAGGGATATGAGAGGCCGCTGTTCTGGTCTATGGTCATCGTTACCGCGGTGTCTCTGGGCGCGTTTCTGGCAGAGGCTCTGATCCTGGGATTCGTTCCGTTTTTCGTGCGGGGCGTACCGCATGCCTATTCGACCTTCCATATCACGGGAGTCCACTATTTTACGGTCTCATGCGTTCTGGTACCGGCCTTGTCCGTGCTCTATTTCTGCATTGAGCAGGGACGGAACGGTGTGCGTATGGTGCTGGTAATCCTTATGGACATCCTTGCCTGTGCGATTCCGGTTCTCTGCGTCTCCAGGTTCCAGCTGATTCTGGCTGTGGGACTGGCCGTGCTCACGTATATTGCCATGGACAACCGGCTGAAGATTTCCTATGCCATAGGTCTGGTGCTGGGAATGATACCGATCTATGTGCTGCTGACCTTTGCGAGAGGCCATGACGTCTCGTATCTGAATGGGATATTCCAGATGAAAAACAGCGAGATGCCGATCTTTATCACGCAGCCGTACATGTATATCGCCAACAACTATGATAACTTTAACTGCATGGTGGAATGGCTTCCATCCCACACCTTCGGCCTTCGGATGCTGTTTCCCTTATGGGCGCTGACCGGGCTTAAGTTCCTGGTGCCATCCCTGGTGGATTTTCCCATCTATGTGACGAAGGAAGAACTGACGACGGTCACGCTGTTTTACGATTCCTTCTATGATTTCGGAATCGTCGGTGTCGTTCTGTTCTCCTGTATTCTGGGTATGGCCGCATTTCTGCTGGTCCGGATGATGAAGCGGATACGCAATCCGGTGGGATATCTGTTTTATGCCCAGTTTGCCATGTATCTGGTGTTGTCTTTTTTCACCACATGGTTCAGCAATCCGGCTACCTGGTTTTATTTGATCGTGACAGGCCTGCTTTGGGGCTTTTGTTCCTGGCGTAATGACGGAAGACACGGGTAATCCTGAGAGGCGGGAGAATCCCGTGTCTTTCGCCTGTTATCCGGCATCAGGGCCTTGCGTATTTCGTAGGGCCGGTATTTACAGAAAGAGGAGTGAAAAATGGAAAAAGAAGATATCAGAGTAACACACGTCATTATACATATTCTGGATTCCACCGTGGGGACGGCGGTGATGTCGGGGGGCCTTTTAGAGCATGGTTCCGATTTTTCCGATTTTGTGAGAAGCCATATTTACCGGGTGATGACCAGTGACGAGGGGAAATCCTGTCAGTTTGACGGCGATTCTCCGGTATACCAGATGGTCTCGGAGATGGATGAGGACACGTTTATCCAGAAGTCCCAGGAGATTGCCCAGAAGCTGTTTGACATCATGTATTCCAACATCGATATTCCGTCTGCGGATTTGATGGTAGTGCGCTACGATGCGGGACAGCAGTGCGGCATCGCCCTGCTTAAGATGAATTACAAGTCATCCTATACCCATATGACAAACTATACGGAAAATGGAAACTGCAACGACATTATCCGGCAGAATGCTATTCTTCCGGCGGAAAATCAGAAGCTGGCTGAGGCGTGCCTGATCGACTTAAATGATTATTCGCTGCGAGTGATGGAGAAGAAGTATGAGGTTAACGGCGTGAAGACCAATTACTTTTCTCAGATGTTTCTGCAGTGCCACGGCAGCATGTCTCCGAAGACGGAGCTCTCTATCGTTACCAGGGCGGTGGAACAGGTTCAGAAGGGATACTATGATGAGTCGGAACAGTGGGAAGCCCATATGGAGGCGAAGAGCATCTTAAGCCAGGAACTGGCGGAACAGGGAACCATCGATATCCCGACCGTAGCGGAAAAGATCTTCCACGAAAAACCGGAACTGAAGGAAGAATTTACGGAAAAGATGGAAAAATACAATCTTTCAGAAAAACAGGTGACGCCTCAGAATCCTTCCACTACCAGAAAGTTCGAAAAGCAATATCTGACCACAGATACCGGAATTGAGATCAAGATTCCAATGGAGGAATACCAGAACAGGAATTCTGTAGAATTTATCACAAATGCGGATGGGAGCATATCCGTGCTGATAAAAAACATCGGGAGTATTACCAGCAGGTAATATTCCCGATGTTTTTTATCACGGAACTGTATTTCTGTTCTATCAGTCCCGGCTGTTATCGGAGGTGTCATCCTGTTCTGCGTCAGGCAGTTCTTCAGACTTCCGGGGAGCGGATGATCTGACTTTTTCTTCTTCTGAAATCCGGTAAATCTTCCGGTTATGACGCCGTACTGCCGAAAGGATGACTGCTGCGATGACAGCCAGCGGAATCCAGAACGGACAGGTGGTGATAATGAAGATCAGGAGATTCGTCAGGGCCGTGATCAGGGACTCGAAGTTTTTTGCAAGCCCGTTTTTCATTCTCGTTCCGGCTGATTCCGGGGCGGCGGGCGTATAATTTGTTACCTCTGCGATGTTTAAATAGACGGTACTGTAGTCTACCTGGTTGTCATAGAGACGAAGCTGGGATTCCATGGATTCCAGCTGATACCGGATATCGGAGAGACGCTGCTCCAGTGTGATGACGGTGTCGATGGACTCAGCTTTCTCCAAAAACTGCCAGATGCGCTCCTGCTCGATTTCCAGTGATTTTTTCCGGCTTTCCATGTCACTGTACTGGAGCGTGACGTCCTGGGTGGATTCTGATTTGTTGGTGACATTTCCGCTGTCACTGACGGCTCCCACAAAACGGTCCAGTTTATCGTCGGGAATACGCGCGGTGATGTTGGCGTACCGGGGAATGGGTTGGCCCCGATAGTTTAAGCTGGTGCCTGAGATATCAGACTGTTCTGTGTAGCCGCCCAGCTCAGACAGTTTGGCATTGACACCGGATATCATCCTGTCGAATTCCTCTGTCTCCACCTGCATGGTGATATTGCGGATCAGCTTGCGGCCTTCCGGCAGCTTCGGGGTACTGAAGGATTCTGTGTTCAGCGTGGTGCCGCCTTCCGCCTTCTGGGATGCATAGTCGTAGCTTTCGGAATCGTTCGATACGGTTTCAGCGGCCGTTTCCGAGTAGGCCCCGGTTGTCTCTGCAACCATCACAGATTTGCTGGCTGCCCCGCATGCGGTGATTCCGACTGCGGCGGCAAAGAACGGAATTAAAAAATAAACCATTTTTTTCATAATGATTCTCCTCCCTGAGAATGGATTGAATTTGGTTCTGATTAGAGAATACCATGGCGGAAAATGGATTGCAATGGAAGTAATAAAGGATTAAGAAAACATTAGATCTTTAGAAAAATATTAAGAAAAAATGAAAAAGAAACAGATAAAAACAAAATAGAAGAAAAAAAACGAACACTTGACAGTCTATATAAAAGGCGGTACCATAGTCTTATAAAAAAGGAATCGCACGGGATTTTTACGGGAGACTCCGGTGCGGGAAAGGGAGAAACAAGATGGGGAAAAAGTGGATAACGGCGGTTCTTGCCGCAGCGCTCAGCGTGGCGATCGCATCATCGGCATTTGCAGGGACGTGGGAGAATCAGGAGGGAAGATGGAAGTATCACAACGATGACGGCAGCTATGCGGCAGCCCAGTGGGTCGAAGACCAGGGAAACTGGTATTACGTAGAGCCGGATGGCTTTATGAAGACCGGCTGGTATCAGGACGCAGCCGGAGTCTGGTACTATCTCGATGAGAATACGGGAGCCATGGCTTCCAATACCACCAGGAATATCGGGGGAACCGATTATACGTTTGACGGTTCCGGCGCGTGGATGCAGCCGCAGGTACGGTTGAATGACGGCTGGAACGGAACGACATATGTGAACCGGCTGATTGGATATCAGATCACGCTTCCGGATTCCTATCAGGCTGTTTCGGGAAATTCTGTTTCCCTGCCGGAAAATGCGCAGTATGACATGGTTGCCGCTGCACCGGATGGAAACAGCATCATTGTTACCGCGGTCATTAATATGTCCGAACTGGATGGAGAAAACTGGTCCGACGAGGAACTGGCTTACTATTTTAAATACATATACAGAAGTGACAGCGATGTCATCGGTGCGTCATTCAACGATCTTGGCTTTGCAAAGATTACTCTGGTACAGAGTGAGGACGGGGTTGCCGACGTCTATTTCAGACGCTGCGGCTCCTATGTCCTGATGATCGAGACCGTGTTTATCCCGTCGAGATGGCAGGAGATTGATCAAATTCTGCATACGATGAAGATCCCGGACTGACGAATCAGCAACTGTCACGTGTAAGTGAAGCAAAAGGCCCTTTCGGCAGGCAGCCTGGATAACGGGCTGCCTGCTTTACTTTTGCCTTGCATCGGAAGGCGTGGATTCAAAGTACTTCTTATACGCCCTGGAAAATGTAGAGTAGTTTTTAAAGCCGCAGTCAAAGCATACACTTGTAACGGGTGTTCCGCTGCGAAGCAGATCACGCGCCAGAAGCAGGCGCTTTTCTGTTATGTAGCTGCCCAGAGTATAGCCGGTAGCCTGCTTAAATAAGTGCATCAGGTGGTAGCGGCTTAAGTAAGCGGCATCGGCGATCTGGTCCACTGACAGATCTTCGGTCAGATGGCCGGAAATGTATTCCATGACCGCTGAGATTCTGCGGTCGCCGGTACCGGGAGAGAGATATTCCACCCGTCCGGTCAGGGCAGCGCGGTTTAGCTTGATCATAAATTCCAGAAACACTACCTGGCAGTACAGTTCTTTTGCATAGCCGTCGTGAGCGCAGGCGTATTCTAAGTCGGTGATGGTTTTGAACAGACCGCTTTTCTCCAGGGAGTGAATCCGCAGCACGTTGGAACGGAGTTCCTTCGCTTTGTGGAAGCAGTCGCTTAAGTCATAGGTATCGGAACGGTAGGACGTGATGAAGCGGGGGGAGAGGTAGACGATGATCCGTTCATAGGGAACGGATGGATCGATGTCCGGTCTGTGTATATCATTATGGCTTACCAGCACGATATCATAGGGCTGCAGCTGATACTCCTGGCCTTCGATCCGGTAGGTGACACGGCCCCGTATGAAGATGATAATCTTATCAAAATCATGGTAGTGATATTCAAAATCCTGTTTTTTTGTATCGGTCAAATGGAACAGCCGGAAGTCGCTGTTTAAGTATCCTCTTTTTTCATAACCAGTCATAAGTTCAAGGTTCCTTTCGTCTGTTAGCTCTATTATACAGGAATAAACACAATATGCAATAAAAACAGCATAATATCGATAGAAATGTTAAATAATGCTGTTTATAATAAAGGGAAAGAAGATAGGACAAAAGAAGGGACACATAATGAAGATTATTGTTTTAGCTGGCGGATACAGTCCGGAGCGGGAGGTATCCCTGTCCTCGGGTTCCTTAATTGCCAATGCGCTGATGGAGCAGGGCCATGAAGTGTTTTTTCTGGATCCCTGGCCTGGAATAAGGGAGGGGGAGGAAGTCCGTTACAGAACCAGGGAAGAGGGATATCATTTTTCCAGTGAAATCGGTATGGAGGCTCCTGACTTGGAAAAGCTTAGAGCAGGGCATGGGATGAAAAAGACGCTGATTGGTCCCGGCGTTCTTAAAGCATGCCGGGAGACGGATATGGTGTTTATCGCGCTCCACGGCGGTGCAGGGGAGGACGGACAGATTCAGGCGGTTCTGGAGGCATACGGAATTCCACATACGGGAAGCAGCTGGAAGGGCTGCCTGCTGGCGATGGATAAGAATATTTCCAAGATTTTTATGCGGACGGCCGGAGTGGCAACTCCCGACTGGTATCTTGCAGAAAAGGGAAAAACCAGCCGGCCGGATTTCCTGCCCTGTGTCGTAAAGCCGCTGGACTGCGGTTCCAGTGTGGGAGTCACAATCGTGGAACGGGAAGAGGAGTGGTCTGCGGCGCTGGAAGCTGCGTTTTCCCATGGCGGCCGCGTGCTGGTGGAGAAAAAGATTACAGGAAGAGAATTCTCCGTTGGCGTACTGGGTGACAGAGCCCTGCCTGCCATAGAGATTATACCGGAGAGTGGGTTTTACGATTATAAAAATAAGTATCAGCCCGGCATGACAAGGGAGATTTGCCCGGCCTGGATCGATGGCATGCAGGAAGTAAAGATGAAGGAAACAGCCCTGACAGTCCACCGTATCCTGGAGCTGGGATACTATTCCAGAGTTGACTTTATGATGGACGAAGACGGCGCCGTCTACTGTCTTGAGGCCAATACGCTTCCGGGTATGACGCCTCTCAGCCTTCTTCCTCAGGAGGCGAAGGCGGCCGGAATTACATATCATGAATTATGCGAAGCAATTGTTAATAATGGGAAAGGAGCCGCATTATGAAGATTACGTTAGAAAAATACCATGGACTCGGAAACGATTACCTGATCTTTGATCCGAATAAAAATGAATGGAAGCTCACAAAGGAGGCGGTACGGCTGATCTGTAACCGCAACTTCGGCGTCGGATCGGACGGCCTCCTCGTCGGCCCGATATTAGGGGAAAATAAGATGGAGGTGAAGATTTTAAATCCGGATGGCAGCGAGGCGGAGCTAAGCGGCAACGGTGTCCGGATTTTCGGAAAGTATCTAAAGGATGCAGGTTATGTACAGAAGAACCATTTTGCGGTCAACACGTTAAGCGGTGAGCAGCAGATTCATTATCTGAATGAGGAGGGGACGAGAATCAAGGTTTCCATGGGACATCTAAGTTTCTGGAGCGACGAAATCCCGATGACGGGGCCGAGGCGGGAGGTGCTGAATGAGACGCTGACGTTTGGCAGCATTCCGTACCGGGTGACCTGCGTCTCCATCGGCAATCCTCACTGCGTAATCTGGCTGAATGATATTTCAAAGGATCTGGTCTGCCGGATCGGCCGCCATTCCGAAGCAGCGGGCTGCTTCCCGGAGAAGGTTAATACGGAACTTCTGAGGGTGGTGGACAGAACCAACATCGAAATAGAGATTTATGAGAGAGGCGCGGGCTATACTCTGGCTTCCGGAACCAGCGGCTGTGCTGCTGCGGGGGCGGCCTATAAGATGGGACTTACAGATCCCAAAATGTACGTCCATATGCCGGGCGGGGTTCTCGAGGTGGAAATCGAGGAAGACGGCTCCGTCCTGATGACCGGAGACGTAGGCTATGTGGGGAAATTTACACTCTCCCATGAGATGACAGAGCAGCTGCGCAGTTTGTAGAATACTATAACAGATTTCAGGAGAAGGGGGACCGGTTTCAGATGGTATCCCTTCTCTTTTCCTTTTTTATCTGCGTTTGCCGATGGCGGTGAAGGACCGCCGTACCGGACAGCAGACCATAAACGGAAACATCGGGATAAACAGAAACATCAATCCCGTTTTGTTGACGTATTGCCGCTTCATAGATTATAATAGATAATAATTGTGATTGAATGTCTGCAGCTCTGGCTGCGGCAGGGAGGCGGGGTTATGAATCAGTTGCCAGCAGCTGGAGAAGGTACCGGCATTTATGTGATAGATGGAGAATTCAGAGTAGTCTATTTTAATGAAACAGCAAAGGCGGTTTGTCCGAATCTGAGAGTGGGGGATCTCTGCTACCGGGGGATCTGTAATGGAAGCGCACCATGCAGCAGCTGCCCGGACAGGAACGAGGACTGCAGCAGGCTTCTGCTGTACGATGCGGTAAACCGGCAGTGGATAGAATTATCTTCGGGGCGGATTGAATGGCCGGGGCACGGGAGGTGCCGGCTGATGCTCTTTAAGGTCGTGGACCGGCAGAGTATGAGTCTCTTTTACGATTTGACGGAGACCAGTGCCTATGAGGAGCTGTTCGAACTGAACCTGGCAGAGAATACCTATAAGATACTCTTTCACCAGAATGGAAAATATGTAATTCCCGACATGGAGGGCAGACTGGATTCCATGTGCATGGAGGTGGCGGATCATATGATCTGTCCGGAGGACCGGGAACGTTTCCTGGAGTTCTGGAATTTCGATACGCTGGCTCAGCGGCTGAGCGGGAACAACCACACCATAAGAGGGGAGTTCCGGAAACTTCTTGTATCCGGGGAATACTGCTGGGTTGCCCAGACGGCCATACAGCTGCATACAGGGGAGCAGGATAAAACGGTTATTATGGTTTTCATCCAGGACATCGACAAACAGAAGAAGCAGGAGATTGCGGCCGCGAACAGCGGAAAGAGCGGACTGGAAGAAAAAGATTCCATGATGGGACTGTACCGTTATGGCCCGTTTCTCGAGAGGGCGGAACAGTTCCTTAGGGAAAAGAGCGGAAGTAAGTTCAGCATGGTCGCCATAGATATCGAACATTTTAAACTGTTTAACGAGTGGTACGGGGAAGAGGCCGGGGACCGGTTTCTGACCAGCATTGCAGAGCAGTTAAAAGAAGTGGAAAAGCAGTATGATTCCATGGCCGGTTATATGGGAGGCGACGATTTTGCCATTATTATTCCGAGAGAGGAATCGGTTCTCCGGAATCTGGAGCGGGGAATCAGGCATTTTGTGAAGCAGTATGGGGGGAGCGTCGGCTTCCTTCCCGCCTTCGGCGTCTATGAGATTGAGGAGTGGGACGTATCGGTCAGTATGATGTATGACAGAGCCTCCATCGCCCTCGCCTCGGTGAAAGGAAACTACCTAAACCGTATGGGACGGTACGATGCCGGAATGAAAAAGAAGATGGAGGACGACCAGCTCCTGCTTTCGGAGGTTCAGAGGGCCCTGGACAACCATGAGTTTATCTTTTACGCCCAGCCACAGTGCAATATGCTGACAGGAAAGATTATCGGACTGGAATCCCTGGTCAGATGGAAGCATCCCGTCAGGGGCGTGGTGCAGCCGGGGGAATTTATTCCTTTGCTGGAGCGGAATGGCTTTATCACCAATTTAGACTTATACGTGTGGGATATGGTTTGCGCCCGGCTCCATGACTGGATTGCCGCAGGGCACAAGCCGGTGCCGATCGCAGTCAATGTCTCCAGAATCGATATTTATTCCATGAATGTTACGAAAACCTTTGTGGAACTGACGGGCCGGTACGGGATCGACCCGGCGCTTCTGGCCATCGAGATCACGGAAAGCGCCTATGCGGAAGATTATAATCTCATCCGCCAGGTGGTGATCGATTTGAGAAAAGCGGGATTTACCGTATTTATGGACGACTTTGGAAGCGGGTATTCCTCACTCAACATGCTGAAGGATGTGAATGTGGATGTCATTAAGATCGATACCAAGTTTCTGGATATGAACGAGCACAGCCAGAACCGCGGTATGGGAATCCTGGAGACCATTGTCCGCATGGCAAGGCTGACGCAGCTCCGCGTGATCGCGGAGGGAGTGGAGAAAAAGGAGCATGTGGATTTCCTGAGAAATGTAGGCTGTATCTACGGCCAGGGCTATTACTATTACCGCCCGATGCCGATCGAACAGTTTGAACCGCTGCTTCTGGATGAAGAGAATGTGGATTACCGTGGGATTTTGGCGCATCAGCTGGAAGAACTCCGGCTGGAGGATCTGGTCAATAAAGATGTGACCAGTGATGCGATCCTCAATAATATGCTGGGAGGGATGGCCCTTTACGATGTCTGCGGAGATAAGATCGAGCTGCTTCAAGTGAACGAGGGATATTACCGGGTGACCGGCTGCAATCCTGTCGATCTGGAGGAGCGCAGGAAATCGATTTTGGCTCAGATCCATGAGGAGGACCGCGATAAGGTGTTTGACCTTTTCGAGACGGCGTATAAAAATCCTTTAAAGGGGGCAGACGGTACCATACGGCGTTACAGGCTGAACGGAGAACTGATGTGGATCTCCCTGCGGATCTTTTTCTTAAAGGAGAGAGATGAGCACAGGCTGTTTTATGGATCAGTCAGTGATGTGACAGAGGGGAAGCGCCGGGAGGAAAAGCTGAATGCATCCCGGAAAATTCTCGCGGATGTGTTAAATATCAATGGAGAGGAAGCGGAATTTGGACTTGACGAGATCATGGCTCTGAGCCGTGAGGTGAAGGAATGCAGAAAACGTCTGGGAGAGCTGGAGCGGTGCAGACTGGCGGAGACGGATCCTCTGACTGGTCTCCATAACGGGAAGACGGCAGTTCCTCTGATGAAGGAATGGATTGCCAGGCGCAGAGGACAGCCGTCCGCCCTGGTACTGTTCCGGTTTGACGGTTTCAAAGCAGTGAATGAGGAACTGGGCCAGATAAACGGAGAACGGATTCTGGTGAACAGCGTGGAGAAGCTGAAGCGCTTTTTCCGGGAGGAAGATATCGTCTGCCGGATCGGCGGATATGAAATCCTGGTTCTCTGCAAGAATATCGGGGAGAGTGACATGCGCAGGAAGCTGGAACAGCTGATGGCGGACATGAAGCTGGAACTGGCCCTTGAGTCCGCCGGGGTGCGGCCGTCCATCAACGCAGGTTACGTGATGACCGCAGGCGGAGATACAGATTTTGATGACCTTTACGAAAAGGCCAGACAGGCGTTAAAAATGGCGTCTGCCCGGGGAAAAGGCATCTGCATGCGCTGCGGGCAGGAAATTACGGATTAGCCTGATGGCAGACGGGGAGCCGGGGCGCTGCCAGGTGTGGAAAGACGCCTGCGGCTGCCCCGGCTCTTCATTTTTTTTATAGACCTTGGGTTACGGGTATGGTATACTAGGAACACTTGGTAAGGCAATTCACAAACCTTACCGGCAATTACATAAAAAGTGAGGGAATGAGGATATGATAGCTGAGAAGATGAGGCCCCTTGTTGAAAATAATTCTGCCATTCGGGCCATGTTTGAAGAAGGAAAACGACTGGCGGCCATCTATGGACCGGAGAATGTCTATGATTTCAGCCTTGGCAATCCCAATGTGCCGGCACCGGAGGCAGTGAACCGGGCGATTACGGATATTGTGGCGGAAGAAGCCTCCACCATGGTTCATGGATACATGAGCAATGCAGGCTTCGAGGATGTCCGGGATACAGTGGCACAGTCGCTGAACCGGAGATTCGGCACGCATTTTCATCTGGAGAATATTCTGATGACCGTGGGCGCTGCCAGCGGCATGAACGTTATTTTAAAGACGATTCTGGACCCGGGAGATGAGGTGATCGTATTTGCCCCCTATTTTATGGAGTACGGTGCCTATGTGAGAAATTACGATGGAGTGCTGGTGACCGTGTCTCCGGATATCTCCTCATTCCAGCCCAACATAGAGGAGTTCAAAGAGAAAATAACCGGCAGGACGAAGGCGGTGATCATCAATACGCCCAACAACCCTACGGGGGTGGTCTATTCGGCAAAGACGCTGAAGCGGATTGGCGCTGTCATGAGGGAAAAGGAGGCGGAGTATGGAACTTCCATCGTGCTGCTGTCAGATGAGCCCTACCGGGAACTGGCCTATGACGGTGTGGAGGTGCCTTATGTGACGCCGTTTTACCATAATACCGTTGTCTGCTACTCTTACAGCAAGTCCCTGTCACTACCAGGGGAACGGATTGGATACCTGGTCATTCCGGATGAACTGGAGGATTCGAAGGCGGTTATTGCCGCAGCGTCCATCGCAAACCGTGTCCTCGGCTGTGTAAACGCTCCCTCGCTGATGCAGCGGGTCATCATGCGCTGTATCGATGAGAAGGTAAATGTGGAAGCCTATGACAGGAACCGGAATCTTCTGTACAACGGACTGCGCGGTTTTGGCTTTGAGTGCATCCGGCCGGAGGGCGCCTTCTATTTATTCGTAAAATCGCCGGAGGCGGACGACAGGGCTTTCAGTGAAGCGTGCAAAAAGCATCGTCTCCTGGTTGTGCCGGGAACCTCCTTTGGCTGTCCCGGTTATGTGAGAATTTCCTATTGTGTGTCTTATGAGCAGATTGAGCGGTCTCTGCCGGCTTTTCAGGCAGTTGCCGGAGAGTACGGGCTTGCACAGCAGGAGGGTGAACGATGAAACCATGGAAGGCAAATATCAGAAAAGTAATTCCTTATGTGCCGGGAGACCAGCCGAAGGGCAGCCATTTAATTAAGCTGAATACCAACGAGAACCCCTATCCGCCGTCTCCTTTCGTGAGCGGGGCGCTGAAGGAGATGGATTACGATCTGTTCAGAAAATATCCGGATCCCGCAGCTTCGGTTCTTGTGGATGCACTTGCGGAATATTATAATGTAAACAGTGATGAGATCTTTGTAGGGGTAGGCTCCGACGATGTGATTGCGATGGCGTTTATGACATTTTTTAATTCTTCAAAGCCGGTGCTTTTTCCGGATATCTCCTACTCCTTCTATCCGGTGTGGGCGGAGCTTTTCGGCGTGCCCTGTGAGAAGCCGGCGCTGAATAAGGAGTTTCAGATTGTAAAAGAAGACTATTACCGTGAGAACGGCGGGATTATTTTTCCGAATCCCAATGCGCCTACCGGGCTCTATATGCCGCTTTCCGAGGTGGAGGACATCATTTCCCATAACCAGGAGTCCGTAGTGATCGTGGACGAGGCCTACATCGATTTTGGCGGAAAAAGTGCGCTTCCCCTCACAAGGAAGTATGAAAATCTGCTGGTGGTGCAGACTTTCAGTAAGTCGAGATCCATGGCCGGCATGAGAATCGGCTTTGCCATCGGAAATCCGGACTTAATCCGTGCCTTAAATGACGTGAAATACTCTTACAATTCCTATACCATGAATATGCCGTCCCAGATCCTGGGGGCCAAGGCTGTGGAAGACCAGGCGTATTTTAAAGAGACGACGGAGAAGATTATCCGTACGAGAGAACAGGCAAAGGTAAGGCTTCGTGAGCTTGGCTTCACATTTCCTGACTCCATGGCGAATTTTATCTTTGCTTCCCACAAAACGGCTATGGCGAAGGATATCTATGAGGCGCTCAGGGCGAATCACATCTTTGTCAGGTATTTTAACCAGCCGGGGATTGATGATTATCTGCGCATTACCATCGGTACGGATGAGGAGATGGAGGCGCTGTATCGATTTTTGGAGGAATATCTTTAGAGCTGCGTTACCGCGGGCAGCGGGGCATTTGGCTTATCATGGTTCCGGCCGGGGTGTATAGTAAGGACAGGTGATGAACATGAATCATTGGAAGAAGTACTGCAGGTTAATTCTGAATATTGTTATCCCCCTGCTTGTTATCTGGCTGGTCTGTTTTATAGGACCGCGTTTATTAAAATTTTTCCTGCCGTTTGTGATCGGCTGGATTATTGCGATGATTGCCAATCCGCTTGTAAAGTTTCTGGAAAAGCGGGTGAAGATTGTGAGAAAGCACAGCTCCATGATGATTGTGGTGGCTGTTCTGGCGCTTATTATCACGCTTCTTTACTTTGTCATATCAAAGCTGGTATCGGAGACCGTCGGTTTTGTAGGGGATATACCAAAGTATTATGAATCGGCCTCCATAGAGGTTCAGAAAATGCTGCTTTCCGTGGAACGGCTTCTGCAGTTCCTGCCCCAGGGCGTTTCGGATTCTGTAAACCAGTTCTTCGGACATATCGGAGAGTATTTGAATCTGGCAGTGCAGAAGATCGCAAGCCCTACGGTAACGGTTGCCGGCAATGTGGTAAAGAGCATTCCCGCGGCGCTGGTGTATACCATCGTCACGATCTTCTCGTCTTACTTATTCATTGTGAACCGGGATAAGATACTGGACTTTTTTAAGAAATATATGCCGGAGGGCGGATCTAAGTATTATAAATATCTGAGAAAAGATGTCAGGCATCTGGTTGGCGGTTACTTTCTTGCACAGTTTAAGATTATGTTTGTAGTAGCAGTCGTGCTTGCCGTCGGTTTTCTGGTACTGAGGGTCGATTACGCCCTACTGATTGCCGTTATCGTGGCTTTCCTGGACTTCCTTCCGGTGCTGGGAACCGGGACGATCCTGGTTCCCTGGGCGGTGATCCGGCTCTTTTCCGGAGATACCTACTTTGCTCTGGGGATGCTTGCGCTCTACGTTCTGACACAGGTACTGAGACGTGTGATAGAACCAAAGATCGTGGGAGACACCATGGGACTGGATCCGCTGGCGACGCTGCTGTTTCTGTATCTGGGATTTAAGTTTAACGGAATCGCAGGTATGGTGCTGGCTGTCCCCATCGGCATGCTGTTTTTGAATCTGTATGAGTTCGGGGCTTTTGATTCCCTGATCAGCAGTGTGAAGACGCTGGTTCACGATATCAATGCATTCCGGCGGGGACCGGACTGACGGGAAGGACAGCGTAATACCATAATGAAAAGATAAAAGAAAGGAACGAACAGGAGGAAAGAATGAGAAGCAGGAACAGAAAAAAAGGAATTCGTATGGCAGCGGGGCTGATGGCCGTCATGATGATGGCAGCCGTGCCGTTCCCTGCCGCTGCGGCAGAGCCGTGGGAAAAGGAGAACGGCCAGTATGTGGATGCATCCGGAACACCCATAGCGGGCGCTCTGGAAAAAGGCATTACGGTGACGAAGTACCAGAACCGGGCGAATGCGGACAAGGGAGGCATCGACTGGGCAAAGGTCGCGGCCGACGGCGTGGATTTCGCCATGATAAGAATCGGATATTACAAAGATATGGATCCCTACTATTCCATGAATATGCAGGGCGCATCTGCAAACGGGATCAAGACCGGCGTATTTTTTTATACGCAGGCGCTTGACACGCAGAGTGCCGTAGACGAGGCGAATTACGTCCTGAAGATGGTGCGGGACTATCCGGTGTCGTACCCAATCGCGTATGACGTGGAATCACAGCACCTGTTGGACAACGGGCTGACAAAGCAGCAGATCACGGATAATATCAATGCGTTCTGCAAAGTCATATCTGATGCGGGATACCGTCCTGTTGTCTATGCAAACAATGAATGGCTGACCAATCACATGGACATCAGCCAGATTCCGTACGATATCTGGTATGCGAGGTACGGAACCATCAACAACTGCCAGAACAGAACCATATGGCAGTGTACCGATAAAGGAAAGGTAGATGGAATCACAGGCGACGTGACGATCGAATTCTCCTTTGTGGATTACGCAGCGCTGATTCCGCCGGAAGGCTGGAAACACGTGGATGGAAACTGGTATTATACAAAGAATTACGTGAAACAGACCGGCTGGGTACAGGTTGGAGAGAAGTGGTATTACTTGGATTCCAACGGTGCCATGATTCATGATACGACCATGACCATTGACGGGGCGTCTTATACCTTTGGCCCCGATGGCGCGATGGCGGAATAAGAGAAAGAAAATAGGGATACAGGATGGATTACAGAAGGTGAAGGCAGAGAATAATTTAGATTCAGATGATATGAGAGGACTGGTATGGAGGCTTGCATTTCCCTCCATGCTGGCCCAGTTTGTGAGTGTGTTTTACAGTATTGTGGATAGAATGTACATCGGTAATATCGCCGGAACCGGCGAAATCGCATTGGCAGGAGTAGGAATCTGCGGCCCGATTGTGACCCTGATTTCTTCTGTTGCTTTTTTAGTGGGTGTCGGTGGATCCCCTCTCATGAGCATACGGCTTGGAGAGAAAAATGAACGGGCAGCCAGGCAGATTCTGGCAAACTGTTTTCTGCTTCTGACCGTGTTGTCAGTGGTGATTACAGTGATTTCCCTGCTGGTGAAAAACCATTTGATCATGTGGTTCGGAGCCAGTGAGGCGACGTTTCCTTATGCGAACGCGTACATAACGATTTATCTGCTGGGAACGGTATTTGCGCTTCTGGCGACGGGGATGAACCAGTTCATCATCTGTCAGGGCTTTGCAAAGGTGGGGATGAAATCGGTCTTAATCGGTGCGGTGTGCAATATCATACTGGATCCGGTGTTTATCTTTGGCTGTCACATGGGGGTGCGCGGCGCGGCTGTGGCCACGGTGCTTTCCCAGATGGCTTCCTGCGCCTATGTGCTTCGGTTCCTCTTCAGCAGGCGGGCGCCGGTGCGGATCACCTTCGGTGAGTACGACTGGCAGATTATGAAGCGGGTCCTTCTCATCGGGTTAAGCCCATTTCTGATCATTGCATTTGACAACATCCTGATCATTGCGCTGAATACGGTGATTCAGAAGTACGGCGGAGCAGAGCAGGGAGATATGCTGCTGACCTGCATGACCATTGTTCAGAGCTTTATGCTGATGGTTACCATGCCGCTTGGCGGGATTACCAGCGGGACACAGACCATCCTGGGCTATAATTACGGTGCGAGAAGGCCGGAACGAATCAAGAAGGCGGAGGTTCATATCGCGGCGCTGGGCCTGGTATTTACCACGGTGATGTTCCTGATCGCGCACACCATTCCGCAGTTCTTCGTCAGGATCTTTACGCAGAATGAAACGTATGTGGAGCTGACCGTCTGGGCCATCAAAATCTACACGTTAGGCATAATTCCGCTGGCTGCACAATATACTGTAGTGGACGGGTTTACCGGTATGGGGATCGCGCGGGTGGCGATCACACTGTCCATGTTCCGGAAGATGATCTTCCTCGGCGGCGCATTTCTGATTCCTGCAGCCATGGGAATCAAATATATCTTTTATACGGAACCTGTTTCCGATTTTATCAGCGCAGCCGTATCGGTGGTGATCTACTTCCTTGTCATCGACAGGATTATCAACCGGAAGCCGGTATTTGGACGGCGGAACATGCCGTAAACAGAGTCCGGACAGGAGGAACAATGCAGTGATGCGAAAATGGATTGCCGCAGCCGCAGTACTTTTATTCAGTGCCATGGGTACGGGAGAGGCCTTCGCAGAGACGTGGCAGTATCAGGCCGCAGAACAGCCGGGGCCCGGTACGAACGGGGGCGCCATGGCGGAAGAGCCGGGCAGTGTCCCGGAAGCAGGAAGCTGGAATGGACTGACATTCACCAGTTCCAGGCTGGGCTATCAGGTGACGGTTCCGGAAGGCTTCATGCCGCTGGAATCTTATATGGACTTATCCGTGGACGACACCATGACCCTGGACTTATCCGTGGCCGCACCGGATATGACGGTTTCCATGGTGGTGGTCACGTATGACAAGATGGATGAGGAATTTAAGGGGATGGATGCCGGTCAGCTGGCTGCAGTGATGGGACAGGGACTGGGCGGATACGACGACTACATGCAGATCGGAGAGGTGGAGATGGTGACCCTTGGAGACCGGGAATATGCAAAACTGCCGGTAATCTATACGGGGCTTCTCAATCAGGACCTGTATTTCTGCTGGTCAGACGAGTCCGTTATGATGATCGAGATCGTCTACGATCCGTACCGGAAGGCCATGGCAGATGAGATCATGGGATCGATTCGGTAAAACAGAATTGAAAGCAGAAATGGTATGTCGGCAGATTGTAATTGACATATGTCAAAAATTGCCTTATAATAAATGACATATGTCAGTAACATCTGCAAAAGCCGAAGGAGGAGACGATATGGCACGGCCCGTAAAGGCGAGACGAATATGTGGAATACCGGGAAGGATGCAGTTTGGACCGCTGGAAGCGGGGACAGGCCCGGAGGCGGAGCAATTCATTTCCCTGACGCTGGAAGAGTATGAGACGATTCGGATTATCGATTATCTGGACCGTACCCAGGAGGAATGCGCCGAACAGATGGGCGTGGCCAGGACCACGGTGCAGGCTGTGTATCAGTCCGCGCGGAAGAAGATGGCCGCCATGCTGGTGGAGGGAAGCGCTCTTTCAATCGGAGGCGGAAACTATGAGGTATGTCCCAGGGCAGGAGGCTGCTGCAAAAAAGACTGCAGAAAACGTCTCTGCCCCGGCCGCAGGTGTGACGGGCAGGAATATCAGAATGGAGGATGGAATCATGAAAATTGCGGTAACGTATGAGAACGGCAGTGTGTTCCAGCATTTCGGACACAGTGAACAGTTTAAGATTTATCAGGCAGAAGAAGGAACAGTCGTATCCTCGGAGGTCGTGGGAACCAATGGAAATGGTCACGGCGCGCTGGCCGGATTCTTAAAAGAAATGGGAGTGGAGACTCTGATCTGCGGAGGAATCGGCGGAGGTGCGAGAAATGCACTGGACGAGGCAGGAATCCAATTGTACCCGGGAGTGAGCGGGGATGCAGACAAGGCTGTGGAGGCACTCTTAAAGGGGACGCTCTCCTATGATCCGGACACCATGTGCAGCCACCACCATGAAGGCGAAGGGCACGACTGCCATCATGGCGGTGGAAGCTGCCATCACTAGACGTTTTACGTACTGCACGCTGCATTAAACAGGGCTGTCTTCCCGCCGTTTCGCGGGAATCTTTATGGTGACTTCCGTTCCGGTTCCGTGTGAACTCTGAAAGGTAAGACCGTAGGACTCTCCGTAGAGACGCTTTAGACGGAGGTTGGTGTTATAGACGCCGATGTGTACAGAATCGGAGGTTCCATTCGGCATGGGATCTCCGTTTTCTTCTGCCAGTATGGACTCCAGCGTTTCAGGGGTAATTCCGATGCCGTCATCGGAGATGAGAAAGATAATGTCCTCACCCTGACGCCAGCCTGTCAGAAGGATGTTGCCTCTTTTTTCTTCCGTCCCCATGATTCCGTGGAGCCATGCGTTCTCCACGATGGGCTGGAAGGTCAGCTTTGGGATGGTGTATTCGGACAGTTCATCCGGCACATCCACGACGAAGCTGACGCAGTTGTCATAACGCATATTCTGAAGTTCCACATACAATTCTGTGTGCTCCAGCTCTTCCTCAATCGTGTTCATGAGCCCCCGTTTACTGAGCGTCAGCTTATAGAAGCGGGAGAGCGTCTGAATCGCCCTGGTAACATCTTCTTTCCGTCCGGTTCTGGACAGCCAGTTAATCATATCCAGTGTATTATAGAGAAAATGCGGATTAATCTGCGCCTGAAGAGCGCGGAACTCCGCCAGCCGTAAATCTTCAGAGGCCTTTTCCCGGCTGTTCATCAGATCGTTGATCTCCTCTGTCATATAATTGTAGGTATCGGTAAGAACACCGATTTCGTCACAGCCGGTTTCAACGGTGTCCATCGGCATGGGACGGCCCGTACGAACGGACTCCATCTGATAGGCAACCGCGATGATCCGGTCGGCGATGGAGACAGAGAGCTTCAGGGCGATCGAAAGAGCCAACGCAGTGAAGAGGAGGTAGGCCACAATCAGCTGGATCATCAGACGCGTTCCGGCGTCAGTGATGTGGCTGGAGGGCAGCAGGGAGACCATATACCAGTCCGTGTTCCTGACCGGGAAATAAGCCGTGTAAGCGGCGCCATCCGGGTACGATACCAGGGTGAAAGTCTTTTCCGGTCCGATCCTGGACAGAAACTCGTCTGTGGGAATGTAGTATATCCCGGCCAGGGCCATATCGGAAGCGGACACCATTACATCCCGGCTGTTGATGATGTAGGCGGCTTCTCCCTTGACCGAGGCATTGTTAATCAGTGCGGAATCGAAGGGCTCGCTGTTAAAGTACACAGCCAGATAAGCGGAAGCCCGCAAACTTTCCTGCTCGGAGCCGGCAGGAGGCAGATAGGTGATTCTGGAAATGTAGGCCAGGCGGCCGAATTTCTCTGCTTCAGACGGACTTAAATAGAGTTCCGGACAGAGCAGATCCTTATTCTGCATGGTGCTGCAGATTCCGTACCAGTAGCTGCTGCTGACCGTGGAGACCGGGGCAAACAGCCGGTTTTTCTCCGTGTTGTACTTCATCAGATCAGGATAGACGGAATCATCATAGTAGATGCGGATTCCGGTAATCATGGTGTTGTCGGTCAGGCTGTCTGTCAGATGAAACAGGCTGTCCATCCGGTTCTGCTCCGGTTCAAACGCTGCGGCGTCGCTCTCCGAGAGATAGAAGAGGCGGTGGATCGAGGACGAATCCCTCAGTGCGTCGGAAACATAGGTCACATGAGACACCAGATTTTCAATCGACGCCGCGGTCTGCGCAGACAGAGCCTGCTCGGAACGGATGGAGTCGTCCATGACGATGCCGTATAGCCGGACGAAAATAAAGCCTGATAACACGGCTGTGGGAAACAGAATTAAAAGGGCATGGGAGATGACAAGCTTATTCTTCAGCTTCAGGTCATACGTATAGTGGCGCAGGATTCGGTTGATAAAGTTTTTCATGAGAGCATTTTCTCCCTGTATTCAGAAGGGGACAGGCCCACAAGCTTCCGAAAGGTCTTACTGTAATAGTTGCCGTCACTGTAGCCCACCTTGGAGGAAATATCGGCGATCTTATAACGGGGATCGCCTAAAAACTGTTTGGACTTCTTGATCCGGTAGTCGGTCAGGTACTGGTTTAACGTCTGTCCCGTCTCATTTTTAAACAGCGTGCAGATGTAGCTGGAGGAGCGGTTCACGTATTCGCTGACATCCAGTACGGAGAGCGAGGAGATGGCGTAGTTCTGGTGAAGGTATTCCTTAATCTGAAAGACCAGAGGATTCTCCCCTGTATTCCGGGTCAGGTGATCAAAATACTGTTCGACTTTTTCCAGCAGCAGGCTGTGCAGCTCGGAAAAGGTGCTGCAGCGGAGTACGCTGTCCCAGATCGACTGGGGATTGACGCCCTCGTTATTCCACAGAGAGACGTAGTTCATGATGCCGTTTTCATCCAGCTTTACCAGATATTTGTAATAGATATCCTTGACCTGGCTGGGCAGAAGCGGCTGTCCGTTTAAGATGGAATCGCGGAGCTGCCCGGCAAGTTCCAGGGCCTTATCCTTCTGCTTTCCGGAGAGCGCCAGATCAAAGTCCATCAGCACATCGGCGGGAGGACAGAGGGCGGCCGGTTTATCGTATTCAGTCAGAATGGAGTTAAAGTCATGAAAGAAGCTGTTTTCCAGGAGGAGCTTCGCCTTCTCGTAGGAGAGGTGGACGGAAGCGGTCCCCGTGACGATGGGACCGACCGCCAGGAAAAAACGGCAGTATTTGTCAAAGCTCTGCTGTAAAAACAGGGCGCAGCGTTTTACCGCCTCCTTATCCGGCTTTTTTTCGGAATAAATATGTACGATTACATAGCGGTCAGAGCGAAAGGCATAGACCTGTTTTAATCCCAGCTCCGTTAACAGGATTAAAAAATTCTCCCGCGCCTCATCCATCGGGATTTCGGGAAGCTCGGAGAGCGGCGTCACGCTGTCCACGATGATCGTAAAAAATAAGGTGGACGGACCCATGGCCAGGCCCAGATGCCTGCTCAGCTCCAGAGCGGCCGGCTCGCTGTCGGGAAGCGTCAAAAGGTGGGCTAAATGGCCCTTCTGTTCCTTTTCCTGTATCATCACGGCACTGCGCGTATGACTTCGTACCTGACAGTTTAACAGGGCTTCGGCCAGGGCGTCATCGAGCTCGGAGAGGCTCAGTGGTTTCTCTACGTAACGAACCGCCTTCAGCTTGATGGCCGCTTTTAAATACTCTTTATCTGAATAGGCGCTCATGAAAATAATGGCGGTATCAGGATTTTGTTCCAATATGGCTTCTGCCATCTCAACACCGGTCATCCGGGGCATTCTGACGTCAGTTAAGACAATATCCGGCCGCTCGGAGACCGCAGTCTCCAGACCGTGTACCCCGTCGTCGGCGAGAAGTATGGAGTCAAAAGGCAGAGAAAGCCTGGCGATGCTGTCACGGATTCCCTCGCGGGTCAGTTTTTCGTCATCTACAATCAGCAGTTTCATCGTATCTTTCTCCTTCCCTAAGCTGGAACATCACATCGTTCCCAGTTTCATGTTCCACAAATATGGTATATCAATATTGTAACAGGAAATGGGAAATATGCAACGAAAATAGACAAATTACCCCATGGGTAGTATACTGGAATATATTGGAAACGAAAGAGAAACGGCGGAGGAAAAACGGTGAAACGGTTCTGGCTGATCGCAGGAATTTTGACTATTTTTTGTATTGCGGCGTGCAGTGCAGCGGGTATGGTGGCAGAAAACCCGGAATATGCAGTTATCATGAAATCGAAAGATAACCAGTATAATGAAGAAGTGGCGGAAGCTTTCCGCCAGGCGGCGGAGGAAGCGGGATATCGCTGCGAGGTGCTGTATCCGGAGACGGCGAGAGCCCAGGACCAGGTGATTCTGGTGCGCCGGATGATGCGGGAGAGGGTGAAAGCCATCGCCATTGCGGTCAGCGACGAACATGCGCTCGCTCCCGTATTAAAGGAGGCGATGGCCAAAGGAATTGTGATCACAACTTTAGATTCTGATACGGAAAAGGACAGCCGCAGCATTTTTGTGAGCCCGGCCGATCCGAAGGAGACAGGCGCCGGACTGGTGCAGGCGGTCAGAGACTGCATGGATGGGGAGGGCCAGTGGGCCATTCTTTCAGCCCAGGCCCGGTCAGCCAATCAGAGCCAGTGGATACATGCCATGATGGAGGAACTGGAAAAGCCGGAGTATCAGAAGATGCGTCTCGTGGATATTGTATATGGGGAGGATGATTATAAGACGTCCGCAGCCAGAACGAGAGAGCTGATTGAAAAGTACCCGGCGCTCCGGGCGATCTGCGCGCCTACCACGGTGGGAATCCAGGCTGCCGCGGATGTGGTGAGGGAGCAGGGACTCGAGGGACAGATCCGGGTGACGGGGCTTGGCATTCCTGCCAAGTCTGAGGACGGAACCGTTTCTGACGATACCGGTGTCTGTCCGGCGTTAAATTTCTGGAATCCGGCAGCTCTGGGAAGACTGTCAGCCCAGGTATCCATGGCGCTGGTGAATCAGGAACTTACAGTGAGAGAAGGAGAGGTATTCAGAACGGAAGACGGTGGGGAGTATCTGATTCACAAGGGCGCCGGAGGCGGTCTGGAGGTGACGGCGGGTGATCCGCTCACGCCGGATGAGAGCGGCAGCGGCCTGTGAAACAGGATGAAAAGGCAAAAACGAAATATTTTCCAGTATTTAGAAAAATATTACCGTAGAAATGTCGATTCCTGTCGTGTTATGATATAAACTGTCAGAAAACAAAGGGGTGATAAAAATGAAGCATATTTTCGTAACGTTTGACCAGGCAGAACAGATCTTTTCATTTGTAAAAATTATGAGCAAATGTGATTTTGATGCGGACGTAAAACTGGGAAGCCGTATAGTAGATGCGAAGTCGATTGTTGGAGTGCTGTCCCTTGCTAAATCGAGAACAGTAGAAGTTATCTTCCATACAGATAACTGTGATAATATAATTGAGCAGATAGCAGCTATCGTTCCCATCGCTGCGTGAAGAAAAAACAGAATCAGGCATAAGAAGCCATAGCGTTTTAAGGCAGAGGAAGTAAAAGTCAGAACCTTTTACTTCCTCTGCCTTTTTCCGTTCTCAAAAGAGCGGATTCCTTAAGACCCTGTGGACTGATAATGGGACAGTCCGAAACGCCACAGACAGGCCGCCGGAATGAGAAAGAGGCAGGCGGGGATCGGAAGAAGGGCGTACCAGTCTCTGACCGTTTTTCCGGTCAGATAGAGAAACGGATAATACTGAAACAGTGCAAACGGCACCAGGAAGGTACAGATCGTAAGCACCGTCTTTCCGTAAATGGAGACCGGGTATTTTCCGTATTCCCGTGCGCCGTCCGTGAATACGTTCATGAACTCCAGGCCCTCCAGGGTGAAGAAGCAGATGGAGGCGAAGATGATATAGATGGAGGCAAACACGAGAGTCCCCCCAAGGATCATGAGGAAAAGTGTGAACGCCCGCATCGGAGTCCAGATGATACCGCTCTTTGTCACTCCGTAAACCAGCATGACGGCGGCCTGGAGGAGCCGTCCGATCCTTGTCAGTTCGATTTTGCTGCACAGTACCAGGAAGATGCAGCTGCCCGGCCGCAGCAGGATTCGGTCAAATTCTCCGTTTCCAATCATCTGGTTAAAGGTATCGAAACTGCGGAAAAATGTTTCCGCCAGAGTATACGCCATCAGAGTGATGGAAAAACACAGGAGTACCTCCGGGTAGGTGAATCCCTGAACTTCATGAAACCGTTCCATCATGAAGGTGACGCCCAGAAATACGTTGAACGAGACGAGAAACTGCCCCAGTACGGTGAAAAAGAATGAGGCCTTGTGCTGCATCATGCTTTTCAGCTGTATTACAAAAAAACGAAGATAAAGCCGTATTGCTTTCATATGATAGTCCTCCTTCCATTAACCGCCCTGTATGACAACGTGCTGCAATGCGCGGCGTTCCATGGCTCTGCCGGCGGCCAGCAGTGTAAGCAGCCAGAAGGCCTGCAGCAAAAGGCTTACGTACATCTCCCGGCCCGCCAAATCGCTGCTGAAGATGCGAAACGGCACATTCTGTACGGAGGCGAAGGGCAGCAGGCTGACGACAGCCCTTACAGTTCCCGGCAGAAAGGGGAGAGGAATGACCGCGCCGCTGAGAAAATCGAAGAGCGACGAGACGATCAGACGGATTCCCTGAGAGGAAATGGTATAGAAAACGGACAGATAGACCACCATGTTAAGCGCAGTGATAACAAGCAGCGCCAGAATCATAGAGAGTATGGTAAAAAACCAGGTTCCCGCATCGGAGGGAAGCGTGAGGCCGTAGGGCTTTGGAAGAAGAAGGGCTGCGGCCAGGATCGGCATACAGCGCAGCACCGCCTTTGACAGCCGGACGGCCAGACTCCGGACGTACCACATGTCATAGAGGCGTATCGGGCGGCAGAGCTCATAGACCACATTGCCCGTGGTGATGGAATCGAACAGCTCCATTTCCCAGAACCAGGCCATGTAGAGGGCCAGAAATGCCTGCTGAAGCCAGACGTAGGACGACAGCGCCTGAAAGGTCATGGGAAATGACGAGGCGTCCGCCTGATAGAAGGCCCGGAACAATAAAATCTCCATGGAACCCCAGACAAACTGGGTAACCATGCCGGATACTGCGGCGGTCCGGTACTGCAGCCCATGGATAAAGCGAAGACGGAAAAAGGAAAGATATTTTTTCATGGGCGCCTCCTAAATCCGGTAATTGCGGTATAAGTCCGCAACTATTTCATCAAGAGTCCCGCCTTCCTGCATGCACTGGGTTTTCAGTGACCGGGAGGAGCTGTCCAAAAGCAGACGGCCTCTTCCGATCAGCATGACACGGTCAGTCATGGCTTCGATGTCCTGCATGTCATGGGTGGTTAAAAGGACGGTGGTGCCGTGAATTCTGTTCTGTCTTCGGATAAACTCACGGACAGCCAGCTTGGAGACGGCATCCAGACCGATGGTGGGTTCATCCAGAAATAAGATTTTCGGACGGTGCAGGAGGGAGGCGGCGATTTCACAGCGCATCCGCTGGCCGAGGGACAGCTGCCTGGCAGGCGTCCGCATGACTTCACTCAGGGACAGCAGATTCACAAGTTCGTCGAGTGCATCTTCGTATTGGGGCTGGGGAATTTCGTAGATATCGCGGAGAAGTTCGAAGGAATCGATGACGGGTACGTCCCACCAGAGCTGCGAGCGCTGGCCGAATACGACGCCGATCTCTTTTACGTGTTCTTTTCGTTCCTTCCAGGGGACCCGGCCGTCGATGAGGCACGTTCCGCTGTCGGGAGTCAGTATTCCGCTTAAGATTTTGATGGTGGAGCTTTTTCCTGCGCCGTTGGGGCCTATGTAGCCGACCATCTCCCCGTCTCCTATGGTGAAGGTGATGTCGTTTAACGCATGGACGTATTCCACTTCTCTGTGAAAAAGCGCTCTGACCGCTTCGGAAAAGCCGGCGCTCCTTCTTGCGACTTTGTAAGTCTTGTTCACATGTTCCACTTGAATCATAATGGTTCCTCCTGGTAGTAATATTATGGAACGTGGACTTCCTGACAGAGGACAGCCGGTGATTGATCTGTCGTAACAGTGAGTGCGTTCTAATATCTTGCCAAGCGGTGGAATGCCGTAAAAATGCATTCCTCTCCGGGGCCTGTCTGTTTCGCAGCCAGAAATGTCTGCTTCCGGGGACTCTACCGTGGTATCAATATTCTCTTTTCCCGATTCCCGGAATGGGATGACTGCGGGAGAAAGGAATTTAATTTTAGCACCGGCAGGAACAAAAGTCAACCTCCGCTCAAACCGTAAGATCAGGGTCAAAAAGTGGAAAACAGGTATTGACTTATTCGTAAAAAGTGATAATATAAACATATGAACAGTTATTCATATGATAGCATAAAGTAAGAGTATGAAGACACTGATGCAGCCAGTTAACCAGACAAAAAGGAGGTAAATCATGGAGGACGAAAACAGAATGGATCTGCAGGACAGCGAGGCCCCTCACTGTGATTTTATATCGGTCCACGAGGACATTGTGAACCGGGTCATGCAGGTGATGCCGGCGGACCAGCAGCTGCTGGATCTGGCAGAATTCTTCCGGGTATTCGGGGATTCCACCCGAATCAGGATTCTGTATGTACTCAGCCAGTCCGAGATGTGCGTGTGTGATATCGCAGGTCTCTTAAAGATGGGGCAGTCAGCGATTTCCCATCAGCTGCGGGTCTTGAAGCAGATGCGTCTGGTGAAGTTCCGCAGGGACGGGAAAACCGTATTTTATTCCCTTGCCGACGGCCATATCGAGACGATTCTGGCCCAGGGCATGGAACATATCAGTGAATAAGAGAAGAGGAAAAGGAGAGAATAAGGTATGAGAAAGATTATTAAATTAGAAGGTTTATGCTGTGCCAACTGTGCTTCAAAGATCGAGACGGAGGTATCTAAGTTAGCAGGCGTGAAGTCTGCGGCACTCAGCTTTATGACACAGAGACTGACCATAGAAGCAGAGGATGACCGTGCGGATGCGATCGTGGAGGAGAGCAGAAAAATTGCATATAAGATAGAACCGGAAGCAGAATTCAAGGTACTCCGGTAAATAAAGGAGCAGCTATGACGAAGAAACAGAAAACGATGGCGGCAAGGCTGTCGGTCAGTGCAGTATTTCTGGTTGCGGGAGCCCTGATGGAAGGGCGTACGGCTTATGCCTGGATCCCGTTTGTGATTTCTTATCTGTCGGCCGGATATGATATTCCGCTTAAGGCAGTGCGCAATATTTTCCATGGTCAGGTATTTGATGAGAATTTCCTGATGACAGTGGCGACTTTTGGAGCAATCGGCTGCGGGGCCTTGGAGGAAGCAGTTGCGGTTATGCTGTTTTACCAGGTCGGTGAACTGTTCAGTGATTATGCGGTCAACAAATCCAGAAAGTCCATCACCGAGCTGATGGATATCAACCCGGAGTATGCAAATCTGGTCCGGGATGGAAAAGAGGAGAAGGTCGATCCGTATGAAGTTGAAATCGGAGACACGATCATCATAAAACCGGGTGAAAAGGTGCCGCTCGACGGCGTGATTGTAAAAGGCAGCTCCAGTCTCGATACAAAGGCTTTAACCGGAGAATCCATGCCGGTGGAGGTAAAGGAACGCGATCCGATCATCAGCGGCTCCATCAATTTAAATGGGCTCCTGGAAGTGCAGGTGACGAAGCTGTTTGATGACTCCACAGTGGCAAAGATTCTGGAACTGGTGGAAAATGCAAGCTCCAGAAAGGCAAAGGCCGAGAATTTTATCACGAAATTTGCCAGAGTGTATACTCCGGTGGTGGTCTGTCTGGCTTTGGTTCTTGCCGTTATCCCACCTCTTCTTACAGGCGGAAACTGGGGAATCTGGATATACCGTGCGTGCAGCTTCCTGGTAGTTTCCTGCCCGTGTGCTCTGGTTATCTCTGTTCCGCTCAGCTTTTTCGGAGGCCTGGGCGCGGCCTCCAGGCAGGGAATCCTGATGAAGGGGAGCAACTATCTGGAAGCCGTGGCATCACTCGACACGGTTGTGTTTGACAAGACGGGAACGCTGACTACAGGGAAGTTCCAGGTAACCCGGGTAAAACCGGCGGAGGGAACGAAGGACCAGCTGCTGGAACTGGCAGCCTACGGGGAATTCCACTCCAATCATCCGATCGCCATATCGGTGAAGGAGGCGTATGGAAAGCGCGTGGAGGAATCCAGGATTGTTACGGCAAAAGAGATTGCCGGACATGGGATTCATGCCGTGCTGGAGCTGGAGAACGGCAGAAAAGACTTATATATCGGTAACGAACGGCTGATGAAGGCACAGGGAATTACCATAACAGAGGTGCCGGAGATTATGGGAACCTCCCTCTATATCGCGGAGGACGGTGTTTTCCTCGGCTCCATCATCATCTCTGATACGGTGCGGGAAGATGTTCCGGATGCACTGCACGGACTCAGAAGAGCCGGTGTGAGACGCCTGATCATGCTGACCGGAGATAAGCCCGAGGTGGGCAGGGCGGTTGCGGATAAGCTGAGTCTCGATGAAGCATACGGCGGCCTGCTGCCGGCGGATAAGGTTTTAAAGGTGGAGGAACTCCTGACTGCCAAGCCTGAAGGCAGCACGCTGGGATTCGTCGGCGACGGGATCAATGATGCCCCGGTTCTCGCCAGGGCGGATATCGGCATTGCCATGGGCGGAATCGGTTCCGACGCGGCAGTGGAGGCGGCCGACGTGGTTATTATGACAGATGAGCCATCGAGACTCGTGGACGCCATCGTGATTGCCAGAAAGACCATGCGGATTGTGAAACAGAATATTATATTTGCAATCGGTGTGAAGGTGCTGGTACTGATTCTTACGGCACTGGGCTTTGCGACCATGTGGGCGGCGGTATTTGCCGATGTGGGGGTTTCGGTACTGGCGATCTTGAATGCCATCCGGGCGCTGAATTATAAGAAGGCGCGGGATAAGGCTTTTGAAGGCTGAACGGTTACTTTGCTTCCAGATTATGAATAAAAATACATTGACAAACTTTTTTCAAGCTGTTATATTTTACACATATAACGGGGGTGATGTGAGAGAATTTCACCGGGGCGAACGCTCCGGTCAGGGGTTCTGGCACATCACGCCCCTTTTTCGTTTCACAGGAATAAGAGAGGAAAGGGAGACGCCATTATGAGCAAATACAGGAAAGAAGATATCTTCCGAATCGTGGAAGAGGAGGACGTGGAGTTTATCCGGCTTCAGTTTACGGACATTTTTGGAATGCTGAAAAATGTTGCCATTACATCGAGCCAGCTGAAAAAGGCGCTCGATAACCGCTGTATGTTTGACGGGTCCTCCATCGAGGGCTTTGTGCGGATTGAGGAATCTGACATGTATTTATATCCGGATCTGGATACCTTTGAGATATTCCCGTGGCGGCCGCAGCAGGGAAAGGTGGCGCGGCTGATGTGCGATGTCTACCGTCCTGACAAGACTCCGTTTGAGGGGGATCCGCGGTATGTATTAAGACGGGTGCTGAAGGAAGCGTCTGATATGGGCTTTGTCTTCAACGCCGGGCCGGAGTGTGAATTCTTCATTTTCCAGACCGACGAGGAAGGACGGCCGACGACAGAGACCCACGAAATAGCCGGCTACTTCGATGTGGCTCCGATCGATCAGGGAGAGAATGTGCGCCGGGATATCGTGCTCAACCTGGAGGATATGGGCTTTATGATAGAGGCCTCCCACCACGAGATGGCGCCGGGGCAGCATGAGATAGACTTCGAGTACGCGGAAGGGCTGGTGACGGCCGACAATGTCATGACGTTTAAGATGGCGGTAAAAGCCATAGCGAAGCGTCACGGCCTTCACGCCACATTTATGCCGAAGCCGAAGGCCGGAGTCAACGGATCGGGGATGCATCTGAATATGTCCCTGTCCGGTTTAAACGGCAAAAATCTGTTTGAGGATGAGACGGATCAGCTGGGGCTCAGCCGGATTGCCTATCAGTTTATGGCCGGAATTTTAAGCCATATGAAGGAAATGACCATTTTAACGAATCCGCTGGTGAATTCCTACAAACGGCTTGTGCCGGGATATGACGCTCCTGTCTATATCGCGTGGTCTGCCAAAGCAAACCGCAGTCCCCTGATCCGAATTCCGTCTTCAAGAGGAGAGAGCACCCGAATCGAGCTTCGCTGCCCGGATCCTTCCGTCAATCCTTATCTGGCGCTGGCGGCCTGCCTGGCAGCCGGACTGGACGGAATCAAAAAGGGAATGGTACCGCCGGACAGTGTGGATACTAATATTTATACCATGGCGCCGGAGGAGGTCCGTGCGCGCGGGATTTCCAGACTTCCCGAGACACTGGGGGAGGCCATCGAGGAATTTAAGAGCAGTGAGTTTATGAAAAAGGTTCTGGGAGAGCATATTTATACCAAATACCTGGAAGCCAAGGAGGCCGAATGGCGTATGTTCCGGGCGTACGTAACGGATTGGGAGACAAAGGAGTACTTATATAAGTATTGACCGTTTTGTTTCGCAGCTGATTCGATACCCTGGAGGTGAGTGCGCTTGGCCAATGTGATTGTGGCGTTTTCCAAACCGGAGGACGCGAAAAATATTAGAAATATTCTTGCGAAAAATGGCTTTGCCGTCGCGGCGGTCTGTACTTCCGGCGCACAGGCCATTAACTGCGCCGATGAACTGGGGAGCGGGATTCTGGTCTGCGGAGGCAGATTTGCGGATATGGTGTACGATGAACTCCATGACTGCCTGCCGCCCGGGGTCCGGATGCTCTTAGTCGCATCTCCGGGACTCTGGAACGGAAGGGCTCCGGAGGATGTGGTCTGTCTCGGACTCCCCTTAAAGGTGCACGATCTGGTCAGTACTCTGGAAATGATGATGGAATCGCTGGTCAGGAGGAGAAAAAAACAGAGAGTGAAGCCCCTGGAGCGGAGCAGGGAGGAGCAGGAATTAATCAAACAGGCGAAGGAGCTTCTGATGGACAGAAACCATATGACGGAGACGGATGCCCACCGCTATCTGCAGAAATGCAGTATGGACAGCGGAACCAACATGGTGGAGACCGCGCAGATGATTATGAGCCTGATTAACAGATAAGGGGGGATACCATGAAGTTTACAAAGATGCAGGGAACCGGAAATGACTACGTTTATATCAATTGTTTTGAGGAGACGGTGGAGCGGCCGGAGGAACTGGCGGTGAAAGTCAGCGACCGCCATTTTGGAATCGGTTCGGATGGCCTGATTCTGATCTGTCCTTCCGGGCAGGCGGACTGCCGCATGAAGATGTTTAACGCCGACGGCTCTGAGAGTGAGATGTGCGGAAATGGAATCCGCTGTGTGGGGAAATTCGTGTATGACCACCATATTGTGGAAAAGAAAGAATTCGATGTGGAGACGAAGGCGGGAATCAAGCACTTAAAGGTCACGGACGAGGGCGGAAAAGCAGCGCTTATCACGGTGGACATGGGAATTCCGGAGGTGACGGGAAAGGTGCCGGAGCCGATCGTGGTCGACGGCCGGTCCTATGAGTTTATTGGAATATCCATGGGGAATCCCCATGCCATTTATTATATGGATGAGATTGACGACCTGGATCTGGAAGCGATAGGGCCGGCGTTTGAGACACATGAACGTTTTCCGGAGCGGACCAATTCCGAGTTTATCCAGGTGGTCGACAGAAGTCATCTCCGCATGCGCGTGTGGGAGCGCGGAAGCGGAGAGACGTGGGCCTGCGGCACGGGAGCAACGGCAAGCGCGGTGGCCTCCGTCTTAAGCGGCAGGACGGAGAATACCGTGGAGGTGGAGCTAAAGGGGGGAACCTTACAGATTACCTGGGACCGGGAGAGCGGCCATGTGTATATGACAGGACCGGCCGTGGAAGTATTTCAGGGGGAGTTTCAGCCAGAAAATCTATAATACGCTTACAGGAGGACATCAATGGTAAAAGTAAATGACAACTATTTAAAACTGCCGGGAAGCTATCTGTTTTCGGCCATCGCAAAAAAGGTGAATACCTATACTGCTGCAAATCCGGATAAGAAGATCATCCGTCTTGGAATCGGCGACGTCACGCAGCCCATCGCGCCGGCTCTCATAAAGGCGCTTCATGATGCCGTGGATGAGATGGGAAACGCGGAAACCTTTCATGGCTATGCGCCGGATCTGGGTTATGGCTTTTTGCGGGAGGCCATTGCGGCAGGCGATTACGCGTCACGCGGCTGTGAGATCGATGCGGATGAAATCTTCGTTTCCGACGGTGCGAAATGCGACTGCGGCAATATCCAGGAAATCTTCAGCGAGGATGCGGTAATTGCCGTGTGTGATCCGGTCTATCCGGTTTACGTGGACTCCAATGTTATGGCCGGAAGGACAGGGGAGTATGACGAGAAGACGGGGAAATGGAGCAGAGTCATTTACATGCCGTGTACGGCAGAGAACCAGTTCGTTCCGGAACTGCCAAAGGAGACTCCTGACCTGATCTACTTATGTGTTCCGTGCAATCCCACCGGAACCACGCTTACGAGAGACCAGCTTAAGGTGTGGGTCGACTATGCCAACAGAACAGGCGCTGTGATCCTTTACGACGCGGCTTATGAGGCATATATCGCGGAGGACACGGTCCCGCACTCCATCTTCGAAATCCCGGGGGCCAGAACATGTGCCATAGAGTTCCGCTCCTTCTCGAAAAATGCAGGCTTTACCGGCGTGCGGCTGGGATTTACCGTGATTCCGAAGGATCTGGTCCGCGGAGGCGTTACACTTCATTCTCTGTGGGCGAGGCGCCACGGAACGAAGTTTAACGGCGCTCCTTATATCGTTCAGAAGGCCGGTGAGGCCGTATACTCTCCGGAAGGAAGAGCACAGTTAAAGGAGCAGGTGGCCTATTATATGAGAAATGCGAAGGTGATTTATGACGGGCTGAAGGAGGCCGGATGCGAGGTATACGGCGGTGTCAACGCCCCTTATATCTGGCTCGTGGTACCCGATGGAATGACGTCCTGGGAGTTCTTCGACTGCCTTTTAAATGAAGCCGGCGTAGTGGGAACTCCTGGAAGCGGATTTGGCCCCAGCGGCGAGGGATACTTCCGTTTAACGGCCTTCGGCACATATGAGAACACGGTGGAAGCCGTGGAACGCATCAAAAATATGCCTTCTTTAAGAAAATAACGTTGACAACCGGTCTGTAAGTGGGTATGATAGGTGTGAAAAAAGAAAATAAAGAATATGGTTATTAATAAAAAGGACAAAAGCGTTCGTACCCTGGTGGTGCTGACGCTTTTTTTAATATCACAGGAAAGTGCTCCCGTGGTATTAAAAAGCCCTCCGGACAGGATTACCCTGCGGTGGTCAGGAATCATGTCGCGAAAGCGGCCCGCCGCAGGCAGAGAATCCATTTTGCGGGATTTCTTCGTAACGTGTGTCCTGTCGTAATTTGCCTGAAAAGAAGGAGAGAACAACAAAATGGACGAGATCGATAAGAAAATATTGCAGATGCTGCAGGAAAATGCAAGGTATTCTCTTAAAAAGATTGCAGAGAATACATACCTGTCTTCACCGGCGGTTTCTTCCAGAATCGGCAGGCTGGAGCGGGAAGACATCATTACCGGATACCATGCGGCGGTGGATCCGGTCAAGCTGGGATACCACATCATTGCATTTGTGAATCTGGACGTTCTGCCGGGAGAAAAGCCCGCATTCTATGCCCGGATGGCGGAGATTCCCAATGTGCTGGAATGCAATTGTGTGACAGGAGACTATTCCATGCTGTTAAAGGTGGCCTTTCAGAGCACTATGGAGCTGGACGTTTTTATCGGTGAAGTGCAGAAGTACGGGAAGACAAACACGCAGATCGTATTTTCGACGCCGGTCGGTCCGAGGGGAGCGGACGTCATGACGGCCGGGATATGAAGAACCTGCGGGAATCGATCAAAAGTGGTACATTCAGGGCTCTTTTCACATACTTTATAATATAGAGGTATGTGAAAGGAGTTTTTCTTTTGGCTGAAAGAAAGATAGTAGTGATAGATGCCGGTCACGGCGGCGCTGATCCCGGCGCAAAATTTGAAGGGAGACAGGAAAAGGACGACGCCCTGAGGCTGGCGCTGGCGGTAGGAAACATCCTGTCGCAGAATGGGGTAGATGTAAGATATACAAGAACCGACGATACGTATAATACGCCTTTGGAAAAAGCCACGATGGCGAATGAGGCGGGAGCGGACTATTTCGTATCAATTCACCGCAATGCAATGCCGATACCGGGCAGCGCCTCCGGAGTCATGAGCCTCGTGTTTGAAAATAAGGGAGTTCCGGCCCAGCTTGCAAACAATATCAATGAGGAACTGGCCAATACGGGGTTTGCCAACCTGGGCATCATCGAGAGGCCGGGGCTGGTGGTGCTTCGGAGAACCGAAATGCCGGCTGTTCTGGTAGAGGTGGGATTTATCGACAATGAAGCCGACAATCAGCTCTTTGATGACAATTTACACGCCATTGCAGAGGCCATTGCCAACGGCATTCTGACAACGATTCGGGAAGGCGAGGCAGAGCAGCCGGAGTACTACCAGATTCAGACGGGAGCTTACCGCATCCGTTCACTGGCAGAACAGCAGCAAAATACGCTGCGGTCCCAGGGATTTCCTGCCTTTATCGTCAGTGAAGACGGTTTATTCAAGGTACGGGCTGGCGCCTTCCGGGAACTGGATAACGCTGTGCGCATGGAGCAGGAACTGAGACGGTATGGATACAATACATTTCTCGTCAGAAGACCGGCTGTTTCTTAAGAGACCGGACCGGGACCGTATTCCTGCAGAGAATATGGTCCCGGCTGGGAATCCGGGACCGGGGGAATAGCAGCCGTGATGACACGGCGGTATCTCGCATATTCCGGGAAAATAGTGTCCGCGGCCGTAAATGTGTGGTATAATAGAGATAGAAAAACAACAAATCAACGGTCACGCATGCACAGGAGGGATTCACATGGGAGATAAGAAACTTATTATTACCATTGGCCGTCAGTATGGCAGCGGCGGCAATGAAATCGGTCGGAAGTTGGCGGAGGAACTGGGAATTGATTTTTACGACAAGAATATTCTGCGTATGAATTCCGACGAGAGCGGTATCAAGGAGAGTTACTTTCACCTGGCGGATGAGAAAGCGGGGAGCCGGCTTCTGTACCGGATCGTCAGCGGCATGACGCCGGAGATGAGAGAGCCAAGCTTCGGATCGGATCTGATCTCGGCGGACAATCTGTTCCGGTTTCAGTCGGAGGTGATCCGGAAGCTGGCAGAGGAGCAGTCCTGTGTCATTGTGGGCCGGTGTGCGGATTACGTGCTGGAGGATGCGGATGATATCGAACTGGTTCGGGTCTTCATTTACGCAGACATGGATGCGAGAATCAGAAGAGTGAGGGAGAAGGAACTGTATGCGCCCGAGGACGTCAGGAAAAACGTGAAGCGGATTGATAAGGAACGCCGGAATTATTACCGTTATTATACGGGGAGAGGCTGGGCAGACCCGGAAAACTACGATCTGCTGATCAATACGTCGACGACGGGGATTAAGGGAAGTGTCAGAATGATTGAGGAGTACATAAAGATCAGAGGCTATAAAATTTAAGCACAGGCGGCACAGTCAGATTGGACTGTGCCGCCTGCTGTTGTGCACGGCTCCCGCCGCTTTTATATGACGGAAAATGATCTATTGTGAAAACCTGGGGGAGTGTGATATGATAGAGCCATCCGGGCTGGCAGAAGAACGAAAAGGGTCCGGGAATGGAAGGATCGGAAAACACCGGAAAGCACGGGAAAATACCGGGAATACAGGAAGAGGGACAGGAGAGAGGAAACACATGGTTAAGGCAGTAATTTTTGATATGGATGGCGTGATCATCGACAGTGAGGGAAAATATCTGGAATTTCAGCTGGAATTTGCGCAGAAGAAAAACCCGAACGTGCGCATCGAGCAGCTCTATCCAATGGTTGGCGCGACGAAAAAAGAGGCGTGGGAGGTACTGGAGCGTGCGGTCGATAATGGCCAGACGTGGGAGGAACTTAGAGATGAGTGCCGCAGGCGCGATATTTACAGTGAAGTGGACTACAGAGAGATCTACCGGCCGGAAGTTACGGAGGTTTTAAAAACTTTGAAGGAAAAGGGATACCGCCTTGCACTGGCTTCCTCCACCCAGCTGGACTTGGTGGAACGGGTCCTTCGTGAAAATGAGATCCGGGAATATTTTGAGGTGGTGGTCAGCGGCAGCCAGTTTAAGCGGAGCAAACCGGACCCTGAAATCTACCAGTATACAGCATCCCGGCTGGGCGTAAGGACGGAAGAGTGTCTGGCGGTGGAGGACTCCACCATCGGGATTACAGCGGCCAGCAGAGCCGGGATGAAGATCGCGGCGGTGATCGATAACCGCTACAATTTTGACCAGAGTCTGGCAGATTATCATATTGCCAGAGTGAAAGAGGTATTAGAAGTGGTGAAGGAAGCATAAAATACGATATACAACCTTGACGGCAGCCGTATTCTGGGAAGCTGCCGGGCGTGGATTAATACAAGGAGGAATCATTTGGAGTATATCGGTGAATTGCTGAAAGGCGTGGTCATAGGAATTGCCAACATCCTTCCCGGTATCAGCGGAGGGATGCTGGCCATATCCATGGGCGTGTACGACACGATCATCCATGCGGTGAACCGGCTTTTTAAGGAACCGGTGGAGAGCATAAGAACGCTGTTTCCCTACGGTCTGGGGGCCGTGGCTGGCATCATCAGCCTGTCCCTGGTATTCGAATACTTATTCGGGACGTTCCCTTTGCAGACGAAGCTGGCGTTTATCGGACTCATCGGAGGCGGCCTTCCGGCTCTGTTTGAGAAGACGAAGGAGCCGGGGGAGAGGAGGCGCGGCGTGATGACGATCTGCGTTACAGCCGCTGTGGTGATCTTTATCACCGTGGCAGGCGGAATGTCCATCGCCTCAGGCTCCCATGGCGGTGCTGGGACGGTTAAGACCGGAGCAGAGTATCTCTCCTCCGGCCGGTTCTGGATTATCTCCATGTTCCTGGTAGGCATACTGGCTGCGGGAACCATGGTGGTACCGGGAGTGAGCGGATCCATGATTATGATGATGATCGGAGTGTACGAACCGCTGCTGCAGACGACGAACGGCTGTATCAGGGCTGCGGCCGCGTTTGATTTTCCGGCGCTTTTATCCGACGGACTGGTTCTGCTTCCTTATTTTACAGGGCTGGGCCTCGGAATCTTTCTGTTTGCGAAAATCGTGGAACATTTGCTGGTCAATCACGAGCGCCAGATGTACTGCGTCATCATCGGTCTGGTATTTTCTTCGCCGGTGGTGATTCTGTGGGATGTGGCCTGGAGCCGGATCGAACTCTATCAGCTGCTGGGAGGGATCTCCCTGTGTCTGCTGGGATATGTGGCGGCAGTCCGATGCGGCGGAGAAGGGTGAGCGGAGAACAGATCACTCATAGCAATAGGAAACAAAAAACTGATGCATTCGTTCTGCCGGGCAGACGATGCATCAGTTTTTCGTTTTACTATGGGTGCGTTCCCATAGAATCCGATTATGGATTTAACTCAGCGATTCTTGTGATTCCCACATAGATATGGGAAATCTTATACCAGGTGCGGAAATCGATGACTCCCGTCACCGGAAGGCCGAAGATGGACTGGAATTCCCGTACGGCTGCCGCTGTTGCCGGTCCGTAGATTCCATCCGGTGTGATATGCGGGATAGCGCTGTATACAGTGGCAATGGCATCCAGCTGTTCCTGCACCTGCTGTACCTTCTGGCCGCTGGAACCGATGGTTAAATCGTAGCCGGGCCAGGAAGCGGGAATTCCGGAAATCTGCTCTGCCGTGTTGATATACATGTCGTCCCCGTAGAAATAGCGCAGAATTTCAATGGGGCTGTATCCGCGCTCACCCAGATCGGCGGAGCCCCACTGGGTCATCCAGCCCTTGTGCTGACAGGATACGCGGTTGCCGTCACAGTACTGGGTCAGAATCGGCTGTTTGACCTCGGGACGCGATAAGTAGTTGTCGAAGATTTCATCCACAACTTCAGAGATGGACTGGAAGATGTTTCTGCCGTAAATCCATTTATGGTCATAGGCTGTGGAGGAAGTGATGGTGAAATCGTAGCCCTGGTTGCGGTACCACTCCGTATAGACGCGGTTCAGCGTGAAGCTCATAATGGCCAGAACGTTTGCTGTTATAGAGGAGCGGGGCCATGTGGCGTAGATTTCACTGGAGGCTACATTCTTGATATAGTCCCGGTATGGAACGTAGTAATTGGGGGCGGTAGAGTCGGTTGGGACTCCGTCATGTACCACGACGGTCTGAGGAACCACCACGCGGCTTAAGACGATCTCACCGGTTTCAGCCACCGGCTTTACTTCAGCTTCAGCAATTTTAGGAGGATAGTATCCATAGAGCGTGTGGTCCGGTATGACGATGGGGGTGTCCGGTGATGTCTCGTCGGCCAGTGGTGTCATGCGTACCGGCTGGATCGCGAGAGCGTCCGGCAGAATTTCCGTTCCGGAGATGGCGACTTCCGCAAAGCCCTGCGCCCGGATGGTGATGGTATATTCGGAATAGGGCTGGGTTAAGCCGGGCGACAGGCTGTATTCCAGCGGAGGAGCGGCTAAGCGGATTTCCCCGGTCTGGCCGGAAGAATTGGTGTTCGTCGATTCTACAGTACTTTCAGGATCTCCTTTGTAGGCGATGGAAACTTCGGCATCGCGGATAGGAAAATTGTTTTCGGCAGAAACTACGTTTACCTGGAGAGAGCCGGTATCAGTAGGTTCCAGTGCGGCAGCGGTCATATATTTTCTCATAGATTGCCCCTTTATTGGATGATTACTGACAGTATATGACGGCTGTCTCCCAAATGTTCCGGTTTTTCGGAAAACGGGCTGCGGCGTAGAATTTTTCTGCTGAGAGGGGGGCAGGCGCCGCAGACCGGGAATCCCGGCTGACTGTAGGGATTCCGAATTTCCGGCCGGTTTACCGGAACATGGATTCTACGTAGTTACGCATTTCATTCCGGCTTTCAACGTTTCTGGCTCCGTCTGTGACCTCTTTCCGTCTGGATTCCGGAAGCTGTGCAAAGCGGGTCAGAATGTCGGAATGCTGTGCCAGTTCCATCGTAAAGCCGATGGGCATTTCACTGTTATCTATCATGAACATCACCTCGCAAATAGTCTCTGCAGATTTACGCCGGATTATTCGCCAGGACGGTTTTTCCTTCAGGATGTAAAAGCCACGGCCGGAAGAACCATCCATATTCATGGCGTAAAGTGGAAATTGTATAATATGTTTAAAAGAAAGGGTCTGTCACGCGAAAAGATAGGCAGACAATCGTGAAGAAAAGAGTTGAAAAATGTCGTGAAATCATGTATAATCTATTCAATTTGGGCTGATTTTCAGAATGCCCGGACAACCCATAGTATACAGCATAACTCATAGCATTAAGAAAGGATTGGGACTTTACGTATGAAAGCTTTTTTAATACTGGAAGACGGAACCGTATTCACAGGGACCAGCATTGGTTCGAAGAGGGAAGTGATCAGCGAAATCGTATTTAATACTTCCATGACCGGTTATTTAGAAGTCCTCACCGACCCCTCGTATGCAGGGCAGGCCGTGGTGATGACGTACCCGCTTATTGGTAATTACGGAATCTGCCGTGACGATATGGAATCGCGGAAAGCATGGCCGGACGGCTACATTGTCAGAGAATTATCTAGAATCCCCAGCAACTTCAGAAGCGGGGATACCATTCAGCATTTCTTAGAGGAACAAGATATTCCAGGTATCAGTGGTATCGATACGAGAGCCCTAACAAAAATCTTAAGAGAAAAAGGTACCATGAACGGCATGATTACAACCAATGAAAATTTTGATTGTAATGAGGCTGTTGCCCGCATGAAAAAATATTCAGTTACCGGTGTGGTGAAGAAAACCACCTGCGCTGAGAAATACGTGCTTCCGGGAGATGGAAAGAAGGTGGCGCTTCTCGATTTAGGCGCCAAGATGAACATAGCCCGTTCTTTAAATGAAAGAGGCTGCCAGGTAACCGTATACCCGGCCACGACGGCGGCGGAAGAGATTCTGGCAGGCAATCCCGACGGAATCATGCTTTCCAACGGACCTGGAGATCCCAAGGAGTGTACGGATATTATCACCGAAATCCGTAAATTATATGAATCAGATGTTCCGATTTTTGCCATCTGCCTCGGCCATCAGCTGATGGCGCTGGCTACAGGGGCGGATACTCACAAGTTAAAATACGGTCACCGCGGCGGAAACCATCCGGTCAAGGATTTAGAGACTGGACGCGTCTACATCTCGTCACAGAACCACGGCTATGTGGTGGACATGGATACGATCGATCCGGGGACGGCCGTTCCGGCGTTTGTCAATGTCAACGACGGCACCAATGAGGGCTTAAAATACGTAAATAAAAATATTTTCACAGTTCAGTACCATCCGGAGGCATGTCCGGGACCGCTGGACTCCGGCTACTTATTTGACAGATTTTTAAACATGATGGAGGAGGGAAAGTAATGCCGAAGAATCCTGATATTAAAAAAGTACTTGTTCTCGGCTCCGGCCCGATCATCATCGGCCAGGCGGCAGAATTCGACTATGCGGGAACCCAGGCGTGCCGTTCTTTAAAAGAGGAAGGCATCGAGGTTGTTCTCTTAAACTCCAATCCGGCGACCATTATGACGGATAAGGATATTGCAGACAGGGTCTACATCGAACCGTTGACCGTGGAAGTGGTGGAACAGCTGATTCTGAAAGAGAAACCGGACAGTGTGCTCCCGACTCTGGGCGGCCAGGCGGGATTAAACCTTGCCATGGAGTTAGAGGACGCCGGATTCTTTAGGGATCACAATGTGCGTCTGATCGGAACCACGGCTCTCACGATCAAAAAGGCGGAAGACCGTGAGATGTTCAAGGAGACCATGGAAAAGATCGGTGAGCCGGTAGCACCCTCTGATATCGTGGAGGATGTAAAACACGGTCTGGAGATCGCGGCAGAGATCGGTTATCCGGTAGTTCTCCGTCCTGCTTATACACTGGGCGGTTCCGGCGGCGGTATCGCTGAGAATCCGGAGCAGTGCGCGGAGATTCTGGAAAACGGCCTTCGTTTATCCCGTGTGGGCCAGGTTCTGGTGGAACGCTGCATCGCGGGCTGGAAGGAAATTGAATATGAAGTAATGCGCGACGGCGCGGGAAATGTAATCACCGTCTGCAACATGGAAAATATCGATCCGGTGGGCGTTCATACCGGGGACAGCATCGTAGTGGCTCCCTCCCAGACTCTGGGCGACAAGGAATACCAGATGCTGCGTACCTCAGCACTTAAAATCATCAGCGAACTGGGAATCACCGGCGGCTGCAACGTACAGTATGCCCTGAATCCGGACAGCTTTGAATACTGCGTCATCGAGGTAAATCCGCGTGTGAGCCGTTCTTCCGCGCTGGCTTCCAAGGCTACCGGCTACCCGATCGCCAAGGTTGCGGCCAAGATTGCGCTGGGCTATACCCTGGACGAGATTAAGAATGCGGTTACGAAGAAGACGTACGCCAGCTTTGAGCCGATGCTGGATTACTGCGTGGTCAAGATGCCGCGCCTTCCGTTTGACAAGTTTATCAGTGCCAAAAGGACACTGGGAACCCAGATGAAGGCGACCGGAGAGGTCATGAGCATCTGCACGAATTTTGAAGGCGGTTTAATGAAGGCGATCCGCTCTTTAGAGCAGCATGTTGACAGCCTGATGTCCTATGATTTTACGGGGCTTTCCGACGAGGAATTAAAAGAGACGCTGGCCCTCGTGGATGACAGGAGAATCTGGGTGATTGCGGAGGCGTTAAGACGCGGCTTCACTTATGATACAATCCATGCGATCACAAAGATCGATGTCTGGTTTATCGATAAGCTGGCGATCATCGTGGAGATGGAAGAGGCGCTTAAGAAGGGACCGCTGACGGTGGATCTGCTGAGAGAAGCCAAGAGAATCGAGTTCCCGGACAACGTCATCGCCAGACTGACAGGAAGCTCCGAACAGGAGATTCATCAGATGCGTAAGGATAACAACATTGTGGCCGCGTTTAAGATGGTGGATACGTGCGCGGCTGAATTTGCGGCGGAGACGCCTTACTACTATTCCTGCTTTGGCAGCGAGAATGAAGCCGCATATACCAGCGGGCGGAAGAAGGTGCTTGTCCTCGGTTCCGGCCCGATCCGTATCGGCCAGGGGATCGAGTTTGACTTCTGTTCAGTTCACAGCACCTGGGCGTTCAGCAAAGAGGGTTATGAGACGATTATTGTAAATAATAATCCGGAGACGGTAAGTACCGACTTCGATATTGCGGATAAGCTGTATTTCGAGCCGCTGACACCGGAGGATGTGGAGAGCATCGTGGACATCGAGAAGCCGGATGGGGCAGTGGTTCAGTTCGGCGGCCAGACGGCCATCAAGCTGACGGAAAGTCTGATGAAGATGGGTGTTCCGATTCTCGGTACGGCCGCGGAAGATGTGGATGCGGCGGAGGACCGGGAGCTGTTTGATAAGATTCTGGAGGAATGCAGTATTCCGAGACCTGCGGGTCATACGGTTTACACTGCCGAAGAGGCTAAAGAAGCGGCCCATAAGCTGGGATATCCGGTGCTGGTCCGTCCATCCTATGTTTTAGGCGGCCAGGGCATGCAGATCGCCATCAGCGACCAGGATGTGGACGAATTTATCGGAATCATCAACCAGATTGCCCAGGAGCATCCGATACTCGTAGATAAGTATATCATGGGAAAAGAGATCGAGGTTGATGCCATCTGTGACGGCACCGACATTCTGATCCCGGGAATCATGCAGCATATCGAGAGGACCGGTATTCATTCCGGCGACAGTATTTCCGTCTATCCGGCTCAGGATCTGACAGAGAAGAACATCGAGACTTTAGTAGACTATACGGAGAAGCTGGCGAGAGCCCTTCACGTGAAAGGAATGATCAACATTCAGTTCATTGTGGACGGAGACGACGTGTACATCATCGAGGTGAATCCGCGTTCTTCCCGTACCGTGCCGTATATCAGCAAGGTTACCGGAATCCCCATCGTGCCGCTGGCGACGCAGATCATCTGCGGACGGACCATCCGGGAGCTGGGCTATACGCCGGGACTTCAGCCTTCCGCGGACTATATCGCCATCAAGATGCCGGTATTCTCCTTTGAAAAAATCCGTGGCGCCGATATTAGCCTCGGGCCGGAGATGAAGTCTACCGGAGAGTGTCTGGGAATTGCGAAGACCTTCAATGAGGCGCTTTATAAGGCATTTGAGGGAGCAGGCGTGCGCCTTCCGAAGTATAAAAATATGATTATCACGGTCCGCGATTCCGAGAAGGAAGAGGCCGTGGATATAGCAAGAAGATTCCAGGCACAGGGATACCGGATTTTCTCCACCGCAGGAACTGCGAAGTTCTTAAACAGTCATGGAGTAAAGGCGCTGGCGGTAAGAAAGCTGGAACAGGAGTCCCCGAACCTGCTGGATCTGATTCTGGGACACGAGATCGATCTGGTTATCGATATCCCGCCGCAGGGTGCGGATAAGAGCCGTGACGGTTTCATAATCAGAAGAAATGCCATCGAGACAGGCGTAAACGTGCTGACCTCACTCGATACGGCGGCGGCCCTTGTGACCAGTATGGAAAACAGGGCAAATGAATTGACATTGATTGATATTGCAACGGTTTAAATGGCAGACGGGCGGCAGTCACAGGGGGAAATACCTGTGGCTGCCGTTCTGATTTAGCTCTCTGATTTATGGAATTTAAAGAAGTCCAGAGTCTCGGCAATGTCGGCCTCGTCTGTAAACAGGCCGATTGCCTTACCTGCTTCTACTGCAAAGTCCACATATCCGTTTGGTCTGGCGGTGACGAGAAGTCCGTCGCTCACAGCCAGTTCCGGGCTTGTCCGAATGCTGTTTTTTCCTTCCAGAAAACCGTACTCCTCCAGAAGATCGACGCCTGCACAGATGGCGAAGATACAGGATTTGTCCCGGTCAAGGCTGTGAAGGAAGGCGCTTAAGTCCTCTCCCCTGACACGGGAGATATCGCCGCCCGGGATGATGAAGGATGTTACTTCCTCCGGATCGATATCCTCTAAATAAGTGTCGGCCTGAACTCGGAATCCTTCTGCTGTCCGGATTGTGTCCCTGTGCGGACCTTCTGCCGGTACGGCCATGCAGTAGGAGCATGGCTGTTCCCCCATATTGGAATATCTCATGAAATACCCCAAAAGTACAATTTCATAGAAACAGCAATCGTCATAAATGAGAATATAGTTCGTCATTGAATGCTCCTCCATTGGTATTTAAACTGAAAGATGATCTAATAATTATTCAAATGACGCCACATATTCGTCAACCATTTTCAGGTAACCATTCTTCTTTTCTTCTGAAATCCAGGAAATAGAGAAGGCGTTTTTGACGATCTGAATCACATCTTCCCGAGACAGTTCGTAAGCCTCAGCGAGGCTATACAGATCATCGGAAATATAGCTTTGGAAATATGCCGGATCATCGGAGTTGACGGTTACCTGGATTCCCTGATGCAGCAGTTCCAGAATTTCTTTGCCCTTCATATCGTCCACTACAAAGCTGTTGGATACAGGACAGCAGGTTAAACCGATCTTTTTTTCTTTTATATAGGCGACGAGAGAGGGATCTTCTACAATATTGGTTCCGTGATCCAGTCGATCCACGCTGATATCCATCAGTGCCTGGCGGATATGCTCGATGGAGCCCTCCTGATCGATATCACAGTGCATGGTGATATGGAAGCCGTCTTTTTTTGCCAGAGCAAAAACCTGTGCAAACTTCTGCGGCGGATTGTCGCGTTCATCGGAATCGAGGCCGATACCAATAAATTTGCTGCGGTAAGGCAATGCGGCAAGATAAGTTTCCATCGCTGATTCTGCTGACATGTCACGCAAAAAGCACATAATCAGATTTGCCTCTACTCCAAATTCACGGGCCTGCTGTGTTGCCTCATAGTATCCATTAATTACAGCTTCAATGGGGACGCCGCGTGATGTATGAGCCTGTGGATCGAAAAACAGCTCCGCATATTTGATATTATGTTCCTTGGCCTTTTTCAAGTAATCCAATGCCAGGGCACAAAAATCTTCTGTATGCTGCAGAACATTCATGGCAGGGTAATAGACTTTTAAAAATGATGTCAGGGAATCAAACTGATACGCTGCTTTCACCTCTTCGATGGTATGCTGTCCAATATCAATGTTGTTCTTCTGTGCCAGATGAAGCTTTAATTCCGGCTCCAGAGTTCCTTCTAAATGGAGATGAAGCTCTGCTTTGGGTAAACCATAGATAAATTCTTTTGTAACTTTACATTGTGACATGTCATTCTTCCTTTCCTGATTCATGGTTTATAGTTGTATTTCATAAAATCTCATTTTTCATAAAATTTTACAGGCATTATTTGAATCGACAGGATACAGGCTCTTCTACAGGAGATCTCCTCTGAAATCACCGATTGATATCAATCATTCTATCACTTTGATTAAAAAATGCAATAAAAGAATAGGTAAAAGCATGTGGTTGGCAAACAAATAATCTTCAGTGAAAGGACGATGGTTAAATATTTATATGGAAAAAATGTATATTGACTTTTGTATTATTAAAATTAAGATGCATCTGTAAGTTACCGGATAAAGGGATTCCTTACAGATGTATTTTATTGCAGAAAAATGCATTAGATGGAACCTTGTTTTCAGCGGCACAGTAACAATTGACAATTCCCCCCGGTTGATGGTAATATTACCCTGGATCAATAAGAGAGGGTGAGAACGATGTAATGGTTAGTTTATAAGCGAATCTGTAACCTGGGATGGAACGCATTATGCGGGCCGTCTTGTTTTGATACCCTTATAAACGATACTTTTACACCGTGCACACGCTCGAAAAAGAACTTCTTTTTCGTCTGTTTGTGTTGTGGATAGGTATGGGCCACAGCTTTTTTGTTTCACAGGAAGAATGAAGCCGTGGTGTAAAAACGGGAACATAGAGAGAAAGAAGTGAATAACAATGGAAATGATTTATAAGTATCCGAGAACCCGTCATATTGAGGGCTCCAGAATCCAGGCGGGAGATGAGGATTTAAAAAATGTGAGATTTGAAGAGATCCGGAATCGATTTGTCGTTTTGGAGGAAAAGGTGGATGGAGCCAACTGCGGAATCAGTTTTTCTGATCAGGGAAAACTGATGCTTCAGAGCAGAGGCCATTTTTTAAACGGCGGCTACGGTGAGCGTCAGTTCGATTTATTCAAGACGTGGGCCGGCTGCTTTCAGACGGAATTATATGAGATGCTGGAAAAACGCTACGTCATGTACGGGGAATGGCTGTATGCCAAGCATACGGTATACTATGACCGGCTTACTCATTACTTCATGGAGTTTGATATCTATGATAAAGAGAACGGGGTGTATCTAAGCACTGCGGCCAGAAGAAAGCTGTTGAGGCAGTGTCCCTTTGTGGAATCGGTTCTCGTATTGTATGAGGGCCGTCTGGATTCCCTGAATCAACTGGTCTCTTATCTGGGCAGATCGCATTTCAAATCGGACCGGTATGAGGAATCTCTGAGGGAGCAGTGCGAAGAACAGGGGCAGAACTGGGATCTGGTGAAACGGCAGACGGATAGGTCCGACCTGATGGAAGGAATCTATATTAAGGTCGAAGAGGACGATATGGTAACGGACCGGTTTAAATATGTGAGAAGTACATTCTTAAATACGATTCTCGATTCTGAGACTCATTGGCTGAACCGCCCCGTGATTCCCAACAGGCTGGCACCGGGAATCCATTTGTTTGAAAATCCGGCTGGCAGAGGGGAGAGTGGTCTCTGATGGAAAAGCTGGAGGATTTCCTGGAACGAAAGGGGTATGAATGGGAAGCGCTGCTGCCGGAATTTCCCGGACTTATGGCACTGGATGAGACAGCGCAGGATCCGGAATACCACGGTGAGGGCAGTGTACTGGAGCATACAAAAAGAGTCTGCCGGGCCGTGGTTTCGGGAACAGAGTGGAAAAATTTAAATAAACGGGACAGAGCGGTGCTCTATATGGCAGCCATGTACCATGACATCGGCAAGAAGAGCAGGACCATGCAGGATCCTTCGGGAAGAATTATTTCCCCCGGTCACGCGATTGCGGGGGCGAAGGCATTTCGGGAGGTCTGTTACCGGGAACTGGAGGGACGGTTTCAGATTCCGTTTTCCATGCGGGAAGAGACCGCGTGGCTGATCCGTTATCATGGGCTGCCGCTTCTGTTTATGGAAAAGGCTGATCCCTCTTATGATCTGATACGGGCGGCGGAAAGCGTCTCCCTGCCGCTTCTGTATCAGCTCGGAAGGTCTGATGTACAGGGACGGGTGTGTTCTGATCAGAAGAATGCGCTGGAAACCACGGAGTACTTTAAAACGTATGCAGGAGAACTGGGGTGTTACGGAAAGAAGATTTCTTTTGCCAACGAGTACACGCGTTTTTCCTATTTTGAGAAAAGAGATTTATGGTACGGAGACAGGCTTTATGACGCATCGGAATTCGATGTCTATGTGATGGCGGGCCTTCCGCTGGCGGGAAAGGATACGTACATAAGTGAAGAACTGGCAGGCTTTCCTGTAGTTTCACTTGACGCTATCCGGGCTGAAATGGGGATCCGGCCGGATGAGCCGTCAGGGCCGGTGGCAGCGGAAGCCAGGGAGCGGGCGAAGGCGTATTTGCGGGCCAAGACTCCCTTTGTCTGGAATGCTACGAATCTGATTCTGGATAACCGGCAGAAGGTATGCAGGATGTGCGCGGCCTATGGCGCCAGGGTGAATCTTAAGTATCTGGAAATGCCCTATGCAGAAATTCTGAAACGGAATATGATTCGGGACAGGAGCGTGCCGGTCGATGTAATTAACCGCATGATCCACAAGATGGACATGGCAGAGTGTGTGGAAGCGTACCGCACGAATTATCTGGCAGGTGGTACGCAGCGGTAAACAGGAGGAGAATGTTATGGTTTTTTATATCAATAAGCAGGCGGTGGAGATCAAGACGCGGTTCGAAAATGCGCCGCTCACTTCACCCAATGAGGCATGTGCGGCAATCGGCATGCTCTGCAAATTATATGGTCTGCCGATTCCGGAAAAACGGGAGATGGTCAGCGAGATGAAAGCCGATTTAAACGCCGCTTTGAAAGGACGTCAGGCTCCATCGGAATTTGCGGAGAAGATAATCAGTCTGCTGGATGGATATTTTAAGGATGATCCGGTGACGGATGAAATCTATGAATTGTTGAAATACAGTTACGAAGAACAGAAATAGGGATTCGAAAAATATGCGCATAGAGTTCACAAGACTCTGGCGCATATTTTTTGGGATTATGCACTATGACTCATCTGTGCACATAAGAAAGAATTGAAATAAATGACAGATACGGTAAAATAGGGAGTGAGGAGGGAGATGATTCCGTGATCACGAGAGAAGATGTGGCGAAAAGGGCAGGAGTATCAGTCAGCGCAGTATCCAGGGCCATGAATCACAGGGGATACGTTGCAAAGGATAAGAAAGAAGCGATTTACAAGGCGGTGGAGGAACTGGGATACAGGCCGAATCCACTCAGTCATTCTTTGAAAAACAGACAGACGTATCAGTTATGCTTTTTTGGAGCCGATATTTACAATTCCTTTTATATGGAACTTTTTAATTATATGTCCGATTATGCCGCGGAGCGGGGGTATACGATGTTCCTTTTTTCTGAATTTAACGAGGAGCGGGTTAAGACCATGCTGATGGATGGCATGATTGTGGAGAATGATACTGTGGCGGAGAAGGTGCAGGCACTTCTTGGGGAACAGTTTTTTATGCCCATCGTAACCGCCTCCTATGGTTCCCCCATTGTCAGTCTGAAACGGATTCCGTATGTGGATGTGGATACACACGATGCAGTGGAGATCGGGCTGGCATATTTAAAAAAGATGGGACATAAAAAAACAGCCTTTGCAACTCCTTATGATTTTTTTGGAGACAGCAGGGTCAATCCAAGGCATGTGGCCTTTGGAAATCAGATGAGGCCGGTTTATGGAAAAAGGTTAAAAGATTATGTGATCGATAATACCGGAAAAGCGCGTCTGCCCTTTGCCAGAGAAAATTTCTTTGAGGAGGGGATGAACTGTGCGGACCAGTTTCTGGCCCGTAATTGTGACGCTACAGCCGTCATCTGCTTTAACGATGAGTTTGCGCTGGGGATGATCCGGCGTTTTGAACAGATGGGCATCCGGATTCCCGATGCTCTCTCAATTCTTGGTATCGACGGAATTGAGAACAGAAAGTATGTGACGCCCTTTCTCTCTTCCGTATCCCTCAACATCAAAGAACAGGCAGAGTGCTGTGTCAGCACGCTTCTGGACATGATTGAGGGACGGAGAGTAACCTTTTTTAACTCCCTTAAGCCGTATCTGGTTGAGGGGAATTCTGTAAGAGACCTGAGCATGAAAACCATCAAACGATAACAATACAAGGAGGGGAAACGATGGGGATTCATTTTGGAGTTGACTATTATCCGGAACACTGGCCGAGAGAACGGTGGGAAACCGATGCCAGACTTATGAAGGAGATGGGACTGTCAGTCGTTCGTATGGCTGAATTTTCCTGGCACAAGCTGGAACCTCAGGAGGGCAGGTATGACTTTTCCTGGCTGGATGATGCCATTGCTTTGCTGGGAAGCTGCGGCATACGGACGATTGTAGGAACGCCTACGGCAGCGCCGCCTGCCTGGATGGCAAACCGGTATCCTGAGATTCTTCCGGTGGACCGGGAGGGAAGAACGAGAGGATTTGGGGGAAGGCACCATGACTGTCAGTCAAATCCGGTTTACCGGGAATTTGTACGGAAAATTGTAACTGCCATGGCCATCCATTATAAAGATAATCCCAATGTCATCGGATGGCAGCCGGATAATGAGCTGGGAAACAGCCATCACGATTTATGTATGTGCAGCAGCTGCAGAAAGAGCTTCCAGGGGTGGCTGGAAAAGAAATATGGCACTGTGGACCGCCTGAATGAAGCCTGGGGGACTGCATTCTGGAGTCAGGAATATAATGAATTTTCAGAGGTTTTTACTCCGAAGATTACGGTGACAGGTGAGAATCCATCTGCGATGCTGGACTGGAAATGCTTCTGTTCCGACCTGATTGTGGATTTTATGAAGGAACAGACGGAGATAATCCGCAGATACTGCCCGAATCATTTTATCACCCACAATTATATGGGATTTGCCGATAAGGTGAACTATTATGACCTGGGAAAACAGCTGGACTTTGTCAGCCACGATCAGTATCCGGGTGGATTTTTCGCCGACGCTTCCCATGAACGGGGAGATATGACTGCCTCTGCGCTCGATGTGGTCAGGAGTTTTAAGAAGCAGAATTTCTGGATTATGGAGCAGCAGTCCGGAATTACCGGCTGGGAAGTGATGGGACGGGCTCCGGCTCCGGGACAGCTTTCCATGTGGTCGCTTCAGTCGGTGGCTCACGGAGCCGACGCAGTAGTCTATTTCCGCTGGAGAGTCTGCGCCATGGGAACGGAGCAGTTCTGGCACGGAATTCTGCCTCACAGCGGAAATCCCGGCCGCAGATATCACGAATTAAAGGAAATGATCCGGAATGTATCGCCGCTGATGGAGAGGCTGGAAGGCTCCATGCCCGTTCCGGAGGTTGGCATCGTATACTCGTTTCGCCAGAATTATGCCCTTCAGATTCAGCCGCAGAATCGTGCGATGTCGTACATTGAACAGATTCAGGAGTATTACAGGGCTTTTTACGAAAGGCAGATTCCGGTCGATTTTGTACCGGAAGACGGAGACTTCGGGAACTATAAGCTTCTGGCTGCGCCGCTCCAGTATTTAATGAATCCGGAACTGGAGGAACGCTATTTTAACTACGTGAGGAATGGCGGTCATCTGATTCTTACCATGAGAACCGGGGTCAAGAACGATACCAATCTCTGTATGACAGACCGGGATCTTCCTGGGCGTCTGTCTGAACTGACCGGCTCTGAGGTTCTGGATTACGACTGCCTGAGAGATGTAAAAGTACCGGTGATCTGTCAAAATACAGAGTATACGGCCCGTAACTGGTGTGATCTGATGCGGGTGAGAGAGGGTGTGGAGGTTCTGGCAGTCTACGCCGGTGAATTCTACGCGGGAGAGCCCTGTGTGACGAGGAACAATTACGGAAAGGGCTGCTGCTATTACGTTGGAACGGAACCTGACCAGGCTCTGATGGCCGCCCTGGTCGGCTGTATGGCTGATGCGGCAGGGATCACGGAACTGGGAAGTGCAGAGGAGGGGGTAGAGCTTGCCGCCAGAGAGAAGGATGGGAAGAGGTGGCTCTTTGCCATGAATCATACGGCAGGGGAGAGAACCTACACGGTGGATTCAGCCTACCGGATGATCTACGGCGGGGAAGCAGGAACGCTGAAGGGGTATGAAGTGCAGATTCTAGAAAAAAATGTCTGAGGAATACCGGATGAAACGGAAAGATGCTGAAAACCTGATTAATACAGGTTTTCAGCATCTTTCTTGATCATGGAGATGACAGGGCTCGAACCTGCGACTTCTTGCGTGTGATGCAAGCGCTCTCCCAGCTGAGCTACACCTCCATAACAGTTATTTTACCACGTTGGCAGAAAAATGCAAGAAAAATTATTCGAATTTTTGAATTTGTTTGTGTTTTGATGAACAGAAAAAAGCAGCGATTGGATGAATCAACCGCTGCTTTTTATAGTGGGTTACTTCTTTACAAACTGTTTGTCGAATTCCGGATTGAAATAATAGAAGTTCTTCGCATCCAGATTGGACTTTATTTTCTCCAGCGCCTCGCCGAATCTCTGAAAATGAACGACTTCACGTTCGCGCAGGAACTTGAGCGGTTCTCTGACTTCCGGGTTGTCGATGATGCGGATTAAGTTGTCGTAGGTGGTTCTGGCCTTCTGTTCGGCCGCTAAGTCTTCCGTTAAGTCGGTGATGGCGTCGCCCTTGGACTGGAACTCACAGGCGTTAAACGGGACGCCTGCCGCGGCGGTGGGCCACAGAGCCGTGGTGTGATCGACGTAGTAGGCGTCAAAGCCGGCAGTTTTTGCCTGCTCCGGGGTTAAATTCTTTGTCAGCTGGAAGACAATGGCGCAGATCATCTCTAAATGAGCCAGCTCTTCCGTACCAATATCGGTTAAAAGTCCGCCTACTTCCTTGCATGGCATGGAGTAACGCTGGGAAAGATATCTCATGGAAGCGGCCAGCTCTCCGTCAGGACCACCGAACTGGGTGATGATGAGAGATGCCGTCTTCGGGCATGGAGTCGAAATTTTTACAGGAAACTGAAGTCGTTTTTCATAATTCCACATTAGACAGTACCTCCTTCCCACGGAAGCGGGCCGTCAGACCAGGTAAAATGCTTCTGTCCCGGATACTTCGTGTGGGTTTCTGATTTGTTGTTGGTATCGGGGCAGACACAGTCAACGGTCAGCGGTTCAAAGTTCTCCGCGTACGTCTGCATCAGCTGTTTCCTCTGCTTCATGGCGTCGCTGAAAGCCTTTAACGCATTGTCATCAAGTGGATGAGTATCGAGGAACAGGGTCAGATCATTGACTGTGAAGCTGATTTCATTAATCTGTTTTAACATCGTTTCGCGGTCCGCCATTATTTGCCACCTCCAGTCACATAAAACGGTAAGTCGAGACAAGGGAAGATTGTTCCGTGCTGCAGAGCGGCAGCAGGCTCATACGGCTGTTCCCAGGGCTGCATCGGTACTGTCGCGATCGCCAGATTTAAAGCGGCGGCAGGTGTGCTTTTGTCACTGTCGGATTTTCCGCAGCCACATGAACTGTTTGAATTCAAATTCATAAGAACACTCCTTTCATGTTGCGTTGTAAAGTTTCTTCTCTTCTAGTATCTGCCGTGCGGATAAAAATACGATGCAAAAAATATGCCAGAATAACCAATTGCCTTATTGTATAATGGGCCGGAATAAAATATAATAATAAATATCACTAGGATAACAGGAGATCAAAACATTGAATGACAAGAAATTTGCAGTACTAATCGATTCGGATAATATTTCAGCAAAGTACATCAGCTATATTCTGGATGAAATGACGAAATACGGCGTCATTACATACAAAAGGATCTATGGAGACTGGACCAGTTCCCAGATGGGAAAATGGAAACAGGAGCTTCTGGAAAATTCCATTACGCCGATCCAGCAGTTTTCCAATACGGTGGGAAAGAATGCCACCGACTCTGCGCTGATTATCGATGCCATGGATTTGCTGTATACCGATAACGTAGATGGATTCTGTATTGTTTCGAGTGACAGTGATTTTACGAAGCTGGCCAGCCGGCTCCGGGAATCGGGGAAGGAAGTCATCGGCATGGGAGAAGAGAAAACTCCGAAATCATTCCGCGCCGCCTGTACCGTGTTCACGAATTTAGAGATCCTGCTTGACCAGGATGAGGAGAGTGTAGGCGGCGGGACCGTCGGCCGGGAAGTGATTGAACAGGATATCGCTTCCATTATTCTGGAAAACGATGACAAAAACAAGGCGACAGGTCTGGGTGAGATCGGGAACCGTCTCGTCAAAAAGTACTCTGATTTTGATGTCAGAAGCTACGGATACAGCTCGCTGTCGAAGTTTCTCGAGGAGATGGACAGCTTTGAACTGAAAAAATCCAACAATGTGGTGACTGTTCGTATGAAGGACAACCGCACCAGAAAGCAGGAACTGGATGATTACGCCATAAAGCTGGTGAAAAACAGCGGAAAGAACGGTCTGGAGCTGGCAGCTCTGGGCAACGGCATGCACAGGAAATACGGAGATTTCAAGGTCAAGGATTACGGCTACTCCACATTTTCCAAATTTGTGCAGAGCATCAGCCAGCTGGAGATCCGGGAAAATAAGATAAACAATAAAGTCGTCTTCATCAGACAGGCGTAGTACGAAAGGAAAGAGGGAATAACGATGGTGCGTTACAGCTTTGGTACCAGGCTGACCAGACTTTCCGACGAAGAAGGCAGGAACCGCGCCGGCACCTGTATTACAGTCATGACGCTGGAGGAATTCCGGGAGACGAAGGAATTGTACCTTCACCGGAAGGTTATGGTGCATTCGATGGAGAACATTCATTACTGTAAAGCGGAAGCGTACGGCGGCTGCACGATGGGGACCTTTATGATCCCGAACAAGAAAGATTTATTGGGAGAGAAATTTTCCTTTGGTTTCTATGTGACTGATACAGAACTGATTCTGCTCGACGAAGGGGATATGATGACGGATATCCTCAGACGGATGGAGGACATTGCGTCGAAGGAAGGGGCTGGTCATGGCCACACGGGAGAGGAAACGGGAAAAGAGAAAGAGACGGCTGCCGCTCCGGCGGGATTTTTGATTCTGTTAATGGATTATCTGATCCGGAACGATGTGCTTTTCCTGCAGAAGTACGAGGAGAAGCTGGAGGACATGGAGGACGAGCTGCTGGATCACCAGCCGAAGAATTTCTATGAGACAGTGATTGTAAGCAGGAAGGAGCTGCTTGCTCTCCACACCTACTATGAACAGTTGATTTCTCTGGGAGAGGAACTGGAATCCAATGACAATCACCTGTTTTCCGAGGGGGAATGTACCGGCTTTGGCATGTTTGCCAGCAGGGCCAGCCGCCTGCACGATCATGTGGAGATGCTGCGGGAGTATGTGTTTCAGATTCGGGAGATGTATCAGTCCCAGATTGCCTCAAACCAGAACCAGATTATGAGCTGGCTGACGGTGGTAACCACGATCTTTCTTCCGCTCAGCCTGTTGGTGGGCTGGTATGGGATGAATTTTATCAATATGCCTGAGCTTCACTGGAAGTACGGATATGTGGGGATGATTCTCTTGAGTATCGCCATTGTGGCGGTGGAGATATGGTTTTTTAAGAAAAAGAAAATACTATAGGAGAAAACGATGGAAAAAAAGGAAAAAGGATCGTTTGTCGGCAGTATACTTCTGTCCTCCCCGGTGTGGGATGCAGAAAAGCTTAAAAGGGACTTGCTGGAGGAGTGGGATATCCGCGTACCGGATCTGGAGGCTGATGAGGAAGGAACGGGCGGAGAACCGATGGGCAGAGAACAGCCGGACAGCGATCAGCCGGGGCAGGAGGCGTCAGACTGTGGGAATTCGGATAACGATACCATCGTTTTCGAAGCTGATGATTATATGGTGGCCATCAGCCTGATGCCGGCGCCTGTGCCTGCAGGGGAGGCGGAATACTACGCTAAGTCCAACTATTTCTGGAAAGGCGCAGTGGATGCCGCCAGTGAACACCGGGCTCATATTCTGGTTGCCGTGATAGGGGGAAGGGAGCGGGATCCGTTTGAAGCCGGGAAGCTCTACGTAAAGATTTCCTCGGCCTGCTTAAAGCAGGAGAACGCTCTCGGAATTTATACCTCCGGGACCGTGTTTGAACCGGAGATGTACTGTGCCGTGGCAGAGGAGATGAAAGAGGAAGAGGAGACGTATCCGATTCTGGACTGGATTTATATCGGCCTGTATCAGACGGAAAAAGGGATGAACGGTTATACTTATGGCATGACCGCTTTTGGAAAAGATGAGATTGAGGTGGTGGAAAGCGCGGCAGCGCCGGCGGAACTTCACGAATTCCTCTTTGATATTGCCAGCTACGTGCTTTACGACGATGTCCTGTTACAGGATGGGGAGACAATTGGCTTTACGGAAGATGAGAAGCTTCCGATTACAAAATCGGAAGGTGAGGCAGTAGAAGGCGAGAGCCTGAAGATCGCCTTCATGCCTGCGCAGTGAACCGCAGCAGTCCCATTGCGGGACTGAACTGCTGAAAGGATTGCGTATGCTTCCATTGAACGTGCTTACCAGACGCCCAGAAAACTCTGCATGGACAGGCTGACCAGGGTAATTCCAATCCAGCAGCATAATCCCAAAAGGATTGGTTTCATCCCTGTTTTTACGAGCGTCACCAGGTTTGTGTTGGTTCCGATGGCAGCCATGGCCATAATGATAAAGAATTTACTTAAATCTTTTAGCGGTCCCGTAACTGCGGCGGGGAGATGGAACACGGTGGTCAGTACGGAAGCCAGAAGGAAGAACAGAACGAAGAACGGGAATATTTTCACAAGCTGGAAGGTATTGCCGGAGCCGCTCTGTTCTTTTTTGGTGCGGTAAAGTGCCAGGAATAAGGTGATCGGGATAATCGCCAGAGTTCTGGTCAGCTTAACAATGGCGGCAGCCTCCAGCGTGTTGCTTCCGTAGAGACCGTCCCATGCGGCAGCGGCGGCTGTGACGGAGGAGGTGTCATTGATGGCCGTACCGGCAAACAGCCCGAAGCCTTCGTTGGAAAGCCCCAGAGCGGCGCCGAGCGCGGGGAAAAGTAACGCAGCGGCAATGTTGAATAAGAAGATGACGGAAATGGACTGCGCGATTTCCTCATCATCCGCCTCAATGACCGGTGCAGTTGCGGCAATAGCGGAACCGCCGCAGATGGAAGAACCGACCCCGATTAAAATTGCGCTCTTCGTAGGAAGCTTTAAGAGCCGGTAGAGCAGAACCGCAATGAGAATGGATGTAGTGATGGTAGCCAGAATAATGGGCAGAGACTGCCTTCCTTTTTCCAGAACCACGGATAAGTTCATGCCGAAACCGAGCAGAACGACGGCGTACTGAAGAATCTTTTTTGAAGTGAACGCAATTCCCGGGCGGAAACGTTCCTTTCCTTTTATAAACGGGGCAATTGCCATTCCGATTAAGATGGCGCAGACGGGACCGCCCACAACCGGAAAGAGCCTGCCTAAAAACCAGGCCGGAACGGAGATGGCGAGACAGATCAGAAGCCCTGCGGTATATTTTTTCATAGATAATAATTCCTTTCCTGTTTGTTATGATCATGATATCATGGGGATAAAATTTTTGGCCATGGAAACTGTTACCATTATACAGAAGGATAACCATTAAATAAAATTCTAAATATTTATTTATTGATAAATATATGTTATGATATGAAAAATGGAAGTATTTTACGAAAGGAGAAAGGTACAGATGCTGGATTTTCGAATGGATACATTTCTTGCCGTATGCAGATGTATGAATTTTACAAAAGCGGCGGAGGAACTCAACATTACCCAGCCTGCCGTGTCGCATCATATTCACTATCTGGAGGAGCATTATCAGGTGAAGCTGTTTGAGTACAGCGGAAAGAAGATCGGACTTACGGAAGCGGGGCGGCTGCTTCTGTCGGCGGCGACGACGATGCAGCACGACGAACTGCATCTGAAGCAGGCGCTTCAGATGTCGGAAGGCGGGGGACGCCGTCTCGTGTTTGGCGCGACCATGACCGTGGGGGAGTACGTTCTCCCGGAAGCCCTGATGCGGCTAATGGATGCCCAGCCGGATATTTCCGTGAAAATGGTGGTAGCCGATACCCAGGACCTGCTGCGGAGTCTTGACGAGGGGGAGATCGAATTTGCAGTGGTGGAAGGTTTTTTTCAAAAAAAAGAGTACGATTTTCTCGTTTATGACAGAGGGAAGTTTGTGATTGTGGCTTCGCCGGAATACCGGTTTCACAGCGAGGGAAAGGTGATTGAGGACCTGACGCGGGAACGATTCTTTATCCGGGAGCCGGGATCCGGTACGAGATATGTGTTTGAACGGTATCTGGAAGGCAAGAATCTCCTGATCCACGATTTTGAGGATCTGATGGAGATCAGCAACATTGGGGCCATCAAGAGTCTGGTGGCTGATGGACGGGGAATCACATTTTTGTATGAGGCGGCTGTTAAGAGAGAACTGGAGGAGGGAAGCTTAAGGCGAGTGGAGCTGGAAGACTTTGAACTCAGCCATGATTTTACATTTATATGGAGAAAAGACAGCATCTACGCTGACTACTACCGCGAACTGTACCGCCTGCTTCGGGGGAATGAACTGTAACGGCCTCTATTTTCTGAAAGAACACTCTTGACAGAATCAACTGTATCTGTTATTGTTACAGTGTAAACTGAAATGATAAATGTTACAGTTTGCCGTTAAAAGCGGCGAATGGTGTGAATTGGAGTGATAAATATGAAGAGAGGCAGATCGAGAAGACGCCGTCGTCAGGCCAGAATGGTAATGTATGGTGGAACCGTCATCTTATTAACTGCGGTTCTTGGAACTGCAGGTCTGGCGTTTGGACGGAGAGGAGGCGTCAGAGGGCAGGAATCCTCCGTGTCAGAGAACGGTACGGCAGTCATAGCGGAACATCTGGCAGAGACGGTAACGGCGTATGAAAAAACAGTTGTCGAGGGAATTGACATTACCGGTAAGAGCAGGGGAGAGGCCGAGACGCTTTTGAAGGAAAAGATGAAGGGACTGTCAGTTGTCTGGCAGGATGAGACGGTGTCTGTGGAGGAAGTAACCGGAGACGCGGTCGCAGGACTTCTGAATAAAATCTATGGGGACGGTCAGATGAAATCCGGTACATTTACCCTGGATGCGGATTCACTGAAGGAGTCCTTCACTGTTCTTGCGAAAAAACTTGCCGGGAAATGGAACCGCGGGGCGGTTGATTCCCAACTGGCTTCTTTTGATAAGGAGACCGGTATCTACACGTATTCGGAGGCAAAAGCAGGAAGCTCGCTCAATGAGGACGAACTGGTACAGAGTCTTATGGAGGCAGTGAAGGCAGGAACTTATGATACTGCCGTGATACCGGAATTTACGGAGATTTCTCCGAAACGCACTGCGGCGCAGGCGAAGGAGCAGTACCAGGTAATCGGAAGCTTTACCACGAAGACGACAAATAATAAAAACCGGAATGAGAATATCCGCCTGGCGGTGGAAGCAATCGACGGCCGCATTTTAAAGCCGGGTGAGGAGTTTTCCTTTAACCTGGCTACGGGGAACCGGACGAAGGACAAGGGATATCAGCCTGCCGGTGCATATCGGAATGGAGTGCTGATTGAGGAACCGGGCGGTGGTGTGTGTCAGGTGTCTACCACACTTTACAACGCCATCGTAAGTTCGGGGCTCACAGCGACGGAACGTCATTCCCACAGCTTTACTCCGAGTTACATACAGCCGGGAGAGGATGCCATGGTCAGCTTTGACGGCTATGCCGGACCGGATCTTAAGTTTGTAAATTCGGCACAGACCACAGTGGCGGTCCGCGCGTCTTTAAAGGATAATACACTGAAGATCTCCATTGTCGGACTTCCAATTCTGGAGGATGGCGTGAAGGTGACTATGCGTTCTGAGAAGGTGAGGGACGTCGAGCCTCCGGCGCCGGTATATGAGGCTAATGACGGGCTTCCGGCCGGTACGGAAAAGGTCGTTGACCAGGGGCAGAAAGGCGGAGTGTGGAAGACGTTTCGCGTAGTGACGAAGGACGGAAACGTTGTGGAAGAGACACCTCTTCACAATACGACGTACCGCGGTAAAGCATCGGTGATTCAAAAGAATGAGAATGCGGCTGGCACCGGTGAGAACTCTGCCGAGGCGGGAGCAAACGAGAGCGCAGCAGGAGGACAGACGCAGGAGAATACAGGACAGGCAGCCGGTGCCGGGAATGCGGAAGGCGGGAGTTCTGGGCAGCAGGAAGGGATGCCGCAGGATATCAGTCAGCAGGGAGCACCGAAGCAGGAGGCGGGCCAGCAGGCAGCACAGCCGGAGGCCGAACCGCAGCAGGAGCCGCAATCCCAGCAGACACCGGCGGCTGATGCTGTCGTGGTACCGACTTTTCCGGGGTAGAGTGAAAGAATCGCAATTATACTGTCTGACGTCTTCCGGCCAGGGAAAGAGGAACAGAAAAAGAAAAAGAGTGGACAATGCTTGACAGAAAGGGAGAACTCTCATGAGAAAAGTATGGAAAACATCAGAATATCATATCGACAATACCGGGGAACGTCTGGTTACGGAAGCACTTCAGGCACTTATTGATGAGACGTCGCAGGCAGGAGGAATTCTGGTTCTGGAAAAGGGAACCTATCTGACGGCACCGTTGTTTTTGAAGAGCGGAATGGAGTTCCATTTTGAGGATGGGGCGGTTTTAAAGGGGACTACCGATGAGGCAAAGATACCGGTGATTCCGACCAGGGCAGCAGGGATCGAGATGGACTGGTATCCCGGTGTTTTAAACTGCAATGGGCAGAAAGATGTGATCATAAGCGGAAACGGCGCCATAGACGGCCAGGGTGAATATTGGTGGCGGAAATACTGGGGAGATGACGGAACGAGCGGAATGCGCGGCGAATACGATAAAAAGGGGCTTCGCTGGGCCTGCGATTACGACTGTATGCGTGTGAGGAATGTGGTGATTATGGAGTCATCCCGGATCACACTGAAAGATATTACATCAATGAGATCCGGTTTCTGGAATATCCATATCTGTTACAGTGACCATATCCATGTGGATGGCATAAAGATTACATCGTGTGGGGGAGAAAGTCCCAGCACCGATGGGATCGACATCGATTCCTGCCACGACGTTCTGGTGGAAAACTGTGTCACTGACTGCAATGACGACAGCATCTGCATCAAATCGGGAAGAGATGCAGACGGTATCCGTGTAAACCGCCCCTGCCATGATATTACGGTGCAGAACTGTGAGATCCGGGCAGGCTTTGGAGTTACCATTGGCAGCGAAGTATCGGGCGGCGTCTATCAGATTACACTGAAAAATCTGCGCTACCACGGAACCGACTGCGGCTTCCGGATTAAATCCTCCGTTGCAAGACACGGCTATATCAGGGATGTGAGGGTAGAAGGCCTTTCCATGGTCAATGTGAAGTATCCATTTCATTTCTTCTTAAACTGGAATCCGGCATACAGCTATTGTGAACTTCCCGGTGATTATGAGGGAGAGATACCGGAACACTGGAAAAAGCTTCTGGAAGCGATACCGGATTCAGTACCGAAGACAAAGGTCAGCAATATAACGATCGAGAATGTAACGGCGCGGAATGAAGCGGATTATAACGGGATCAGCCGCGCATTCCATATAGAAGGCTTTGAGGACCAGCCTGTTGAGCACGTTGTATTTAAAAATGTATCACTGGCGTGCCGGGAGTTTGGGGTAATCAACCATACGAAGGAGATCGGCTTTCAAAATGTCACGGTGTCCGTATCCGGGGCTCATGATGAGAAGAATGACAGTTACGATAACCGATAGCTGGCAATTAAAATGCCGGAAATGGCCGAAGAGTCATTTCCGGCATTTTACAGTTCATTCTAAAATTTGAGAAGTCTGTTTACACGCCGAATAATCCAGTGTATAATTAAAAAAATGCTCTTACGATTGTAATAACAGGGCGTTTATACATAATTGAGGGGATTAAGGAATGAAACATTTTTTGAAAAAAATACTCTGCTGGACACTGATCAGCAACTGTTTTCTTATGACAGCGTACGCAGCGCCGGCGTGGCCTGCGGGACCGGATATACAGGCGGAGGCGGGAGTTGTCATCGATATGGACTCAGGTGCCATTTTAGGAGGTAAGGCGTACGATACACCGTATCCGCCGGCCAGCATTACCAAGCTTCTGACGGCTCTTCTGGTCCTGGAGCACAGCAAACTCGACGAGATGGTGACATTTTCAAACAGTGCGGTTTATAATGTGGAGTCTGACAGCGGCAATAAGCTGAATGTGGCGGAGGGGGATCAGTTATCCGTGGAGGACTGTCTCTACTCTCTGTTGGTTCATTCCTGTAATCAGGCGGCCAACGCACTGGCGGAGCATGTGGCGGGTTCACAGGAAGCGTTTGTGAAAATGATGAATGACAAGGCGGCAGCGCTGGGCTGTAAGGACAGCCATTTTGACAATCCATCCGGCCTCAACGGAGATACACAGTATGTAACAGCCAGAGATATGGCAGCGATTTCCAGAGCGGCGTTTGCGGAACCGGATATTATCAGAATCAGCGCAGCGTTAAAACACACGTTTCCGCCTACGATCAATAATCCGGAAGGTCTGACAATTTATGCGGAAAATAAGCTGATTCTGAACACAAATGATTCTTCGAGCCAGTACTACTATCCCCCTGTAAAGGGAGGTAAGACTGGTTATCTCTTAAAAGCAGGCAACACGCTGGTTACCTATGCGGAGAAGGACGGGAAACGGCTGATTTCTGTTATTTTAAAAGGGAGCCCGGGCCAGTATTATCTGGACGGTAAAGCGCTTCTGGAATTCGGATTTGAACATTTTACCAATTACAATGTGGCGGAGAATGAGTCTGCCTACACGGAAGGGGAAGCCGCGGTGGACGTAGGCGGAAAAAGTTATCTTCCGGCTGATTTGGAGATCGATCCGGCAGGCGCGGTGACACTTCCTGAAGGGGCGGCATTTACGGATTTAGAGCATACACTGGTGACCGATTACCCGGACGAGCATCCGGAAAGAAGCGTGGCATTCATCCAGTATACCTATGACGGACGAAAAGCAGGAGGCGCCTATTTAACACAGAAAGAAGTGCAGGAACCAGTTACAGAACCGGAATCACAGGAAGAGACACAGCCCGAAACAGATGATAAGAAAGAGAATGGGAAGAAGGGATTTTCCATCAATCCCTTTCTGATCATCGCATTAGTGGTGATCGCAGCCGCTGCCGGGGGAGGAGCATATATATCCTATTCCCGCAAAAAAGAGGAGCAGCAGCGCGCGCTCCGCAGGGAACAGAGACGCAGGAGGCTCCGGGAAGAGGGCGTGACGGAAGAGGAGTTCGACCGTTTGCTGAAAGAACGTCTGGGAGACCGTAGTAAAGGGAAAAATCAAAAGAAAAATAAAAAACCGAAATAGAAGTGAATCAGTAAAAAAGTATAAAAAGACAGGCTGTACTGCTTATCCCGGGAATGGGAGGCGGTACAGCCTGTTTTGATATTTCGGTTTTAACCGCTTATCCAGGTTTCAGCCGTCTATTCTGGATTATGCTGACGATTTCCGGCTGCCTGAATGATATAGTTGCCGGTAAAGGCGAGCCCTGCCAGAACCAGAGCGGTTCCAAGACCGGAGTAAAAGACTGCAATAAATATGTCAGGACAGAGACCGGAGGTGCGCAGGCCGATGCCAAAGGTCATCATAAATGCCATGATGATGAAGGATTTGCGGTCAAAGAATTTTAGGATAAACTGCATCTCTTCCTCGTAACGGACAATCCGGTCGGTGTGCCTGCGGACCAGTTTCCCGAAAACCATGAACCAGAAAAGGAAAAATACTGCTGCGGAAAGAGCCAGATGAAACAGTGTCACATAGCTTTTATAAGAAATAATCCCAATACGCAGAATATTAAAGCCGGCTGCGAGCCAGACGATGCCTGCAAGCAGCAGTAGATAATTTTTTTTGATTTTCATGTGAGTACCTCCTTAAATGAACAATGTTCATTATAAGACGGTTCTGACGATCTGTCAAGTGATGGGAAAAATTATTTGGAATCTTTCGGATCATTTTTTTAGAGCAGATATGCGGCTGCTGTATCAAGTGTGAGGATAATCAGAGGAATGTTACATTTTTCTTAACAATAGAATCGTTATATTGACTTTAAATCCTACATGTGTAATAATTTATAAAAACTCAGTAAAAAACATGAGGGCTGCATGTTTGATGCCCCGTTACCTGCGGATTTTTTGACTGAAACCAGAGGTTAGACGTCGGAATCGTGAAACAATGTAAGAATGAAACTGTAAAGAGAGGAACCGTATTATGAGGCATAGAAGAAGTAACCGTGGACTGATCGTCGGTGGGATTGCTGCAGGGATTCTGATTGCGGCAGCGATTGTAATTGGGATTTTGTGGTTTCAGAAGAGAGAGGAGACGGAGAAGGAAAAGACTCCGGAGGAGCTCTTAATGGAGTATACGGAATATATCAGGACCGGCAATTACGAGGCCATGTATGGAATGCTGAATGAACAGAGCCGGAAGAATATCAGTCTGGAGGATTTTACAGCGAGAAATAAAAATATCTATGAAGGAATCGGCACTTCCGGTCTCCAGGTGGAGGTCCAAAGTGTAGAGGAACGGACCGAAGGGCTAAAGACGGTCAGCTATCAGACTTCGCTTAACAGTTCCGCCGGCGAGATTCATTTTCTCAATCAGGTGGATTTTATCCGGGAGCAGCCATCTGAGAATCAGGAGACGAAAAGGAAAAAGGATGCGGGAGAATATCGGTTGATCTGGAACGATCAGGTTATCTTTCCGAATCTGGGGCGTACCGATAAAGTGCGTGTTTCTACAGATAAGGCGGTGAGAGGAGAGGTGCTGGACCGGAACGGCGGTCTGCTGGCGGGGAAAGGCAGTGCTTCTCTGGTAGGTCTCGTGCCGGGAAAAATGGCCGGTTATTCTGCCGGAGCGGCCGGAGCGGCTGGAGAGGAAGCCGGTGCCAACCCTGATTTAGAGCGGCTTTCTGAACTTCTTGGTGTCTCGGTGGAGAGTATAGAAAAGAAACTGGCGGCGAAGTGGGTGAAGGAAGATTCCCTCGTTCCGGTCAAAACGCTGAAGAAGGTAGATGAATTTGATCTTCAGTCAGCGAATCCAAAGCAGGATAACCTGGAAAATAAGGCGCTTCAGGACGAGCTTCTTTCCATACCGGGCGTGATGATTACCGATACTCCGGTGAGATCCTATCCGCTGGGCGAGGCGGCGGCTCATCTGGTAGGGTATGTCCAGAATGTGACGGCTGAGGATTTGGAGAAGCATCCGGGCGAGGGATATTTATCAGACAGCGTCATAGGAAGAAGCGGAATCGAAACACTGTATGAAAAAGAACTGAAGGGACAGAATGGAGAGAAGATCTCGATCGTCACCTCCGAGGGAGAAGAAAAGCTGGTTCTGGCTGCCATACCTCGGGTAGATGGCAGCAACATTACTCTGACCATAGACAGCAGCCTTCAGAGAACCATCTATGAGAAGTTTGAAGATGTTAAGAGCTGTACGGTCGCCATGAATCCTTATACAGGGGAAGTCCTGGCGCTGGTGAATACGCCCTCCTATGACGACAACGATTTCATACTCGGTATGTCAGAGGAAAAGTGGGCCTCCTTAAATGAAGATGAGAGAAAGCCGATGTTTAACCGGTTCCGCCAGCGTTTTGCGCCTGGTTCTTCGTTTAAACCGATCACAGGTGTCATCGGGCTTTCCACGGGGGCGCTGACTCCGGATGAAAGCTTTGGCACGGATCATGCGGGACTTAGCTGGCAGAAGGACGCCAGCTGGGGAAAGTATCAGGTGACGACACTTCACGGCTACAGCCCGGTTAATCTGGAAAATGCTTATATTTACTCTGATAACATCTACTTCGCAAAGGCGGCACTGAAGATTGGCTACGATGATTTTATGGCCGGACTGGACCGTCTGGGGTTCAATCAGGATCTGCCTTTTGAGATATCGGTCGCTCAGTCCCAGTATTCCAACACGGAACGAATTGAGACGGAGATCCAGCTGGCGGACAGCGGATACGGCCAGGGGCAGGTGCTGATGAATCCGATTCATTTAGCGGCTCTTTATACCATGTTCCCTAACGGGGGAGACGTCATAAAGCCGTATCTCACATATCAGAAGGAGAGGGAACCGGAGGTATGGCTGAAAGGAGCCTGTACTCAAAAGACTGCGGAGACGATAGAGACTGCACTGAAGAAGGTAGTCAGTTCGGAACACGGAACCGGACACGCCGCGATGCGAAATGATATCACGCTGGCCGGCAAGACGGGAACTGCCGAGATTAAAGCATCGAAAGGAGATACGTCCGGCACAGAGCTTGGCTGGTTTGCCGTGTACACGGCTGACGGTCCGGATCACACTCCGATTCTTATGGTCAGTATGGTAGAGGATGTCAAGAATGCCGGAGGCAGCGGACTTGTGGTGAGAAAGGCGAAAGCCGTACTGGATTCCTATATTCCTCCGGTGCAGTAGAATAAAAATGTCATCAGACAAAACACGTTGCTGCTGTCTGATGACATTTTTTTGATGTAACAGGAAAGGGCTTCTGCTGAAGCAGCTGCGCTCCGGCGTGGAAGTCCGGCTCACCGTACTCTTTCTTCTGTATAGGCAATTGTTCGGCGGTTCAGTCAATTCCCCCCATACAGTTTTTTCGCCTTCAGAATATCCAGTGCGATTTCTCCCGCTTTGGCACCGGTCGCCCCGTCTTTTCCGCTGATATGGACCGCAAAGGAATAAGGACCGTGAACAGATTCCACGAAGCCGATGAACCAGCCGTTCGTATTCTTGCCGTCTACAGTGCCGGTGCCTGTTTTTCCATAAAGCGACGACGTGCCGTCGGAGGAGAGAAAGAGAGCATTCTGAACCGTTTCCATGCCGTTGTCTGAGAAGGGCAGTGTATGTCCGGATAAGCCGGCCAGCAGCTTTACCTGTTCCAACGGAGATATTTTTAAGGAGGATTCCAGCCAGAAACGGGAAGGCCCTCCTGAAAAGTCCATATTTCCATAGGAAAGACTGGTGAGAACCTGTCGGGTGGAGTCCCATCCGCGGCGGCGGTCCAGATCCATAAAATACCAGTTGACAGAATTTGCCATGGCTGAGTTCAGGTTCTGGTCTCTGTTCCAGGATTCGAAAGGATAAGTTTCTCCATTCCAGTCCATGGCAGAGTCCGTCCCTGTGATAATGCCTGCGTCGAGAGCCATCAGGGCGCTGTAGATCTTGTAGGTAGAGTTCGGGGATACCCGCGTGCGTGCGTCCTCCTCGTTGGATATAAGATACCGGTTTTCTGAAGCGTCATACAGGACGAAACTGCCGTCAAGCTGTCCAAAATATTCACTTAAATCTTCCTGATCCGTCCGGGGCAGCGCTTCGGTGTAACGGTCTGAGGCACAGGCGAGGGCGGAGACGGACGGCGTGGTACAGAGAACCAGCGCGGCGGTGAGGAGATACAGCATACGGCTCTTTATCCGTTTACCTCCGGATTCCCGGCGGTATGAGGCAATGAATGAAATCCGTTTGCGTATCTCTTTTCTGCTGCCGCCGATGCCTGCTGTCTGCCCGAAGGTCAGATGAGACAGGCGCGCCGCAAAATGGAGCAGGGCGGTTCCGTAATCGACGGAGGCATTTTCCCCGAGAAGCGACAAAACTGCTGTGTCGCAGGCGATTTCCCTGTCGCTTACCATCTCCTTCAGGGCCAGCCAGACCATGGGATGGAACCAGTAAAAAATCAGGAGAATACGGAAAAAAGCGCCGCATATCAGATCCTTATGCTTATAATGATGAAGCTCGTGGAGCAGAATACAGCGTATCTCGTTTTCTGACAGACCGGAGAGCTGGGAATCGGGAAGCAGCACACACGGGGCTGCAGTCCCCGCCGTAACCGGAGAGTGAAGCAGGGGAGAAAAACGCAGGGGAACCTTCCTTCGGATTCTCAGCTGCCTGATGCAGTCTGCATATAGATTCCGCAGCACATCGTCCTGAACGGGAAGCGAGTTCCTTTTTAAATGATTTACACGGATTGCGGAAATCAGAGTAAGAACTGTGAGGATGGCTGTTCCTCCACCCCACAGGCAGATAAGAGCGGCTGCCCAAAAACCAGGTATCTCCCGGCTTACGGAAATGGAAAAATCGTTCAGTATTCCTGATGCCGTGAAACTGTTTCCGGCAGTGCCCAAAGCGCCGGTCTGTCCCGGATCCCCGGCAGCAGGGAATCGTAAACCAATCAGCCGGTCAGCCAGCCTGGCGGCCCCTGGAAATACCGCTGCCAGGAAAGGCGCTGCGGCCAGAAACAGGAGAAGAAACCATAATCGGTAACGGATTTCCGCCGTCAGGTGCCGATAAAATACGTTTCGAATAAAAAGAATGATACCGCCGGAAACTGCGATGGCGGCACTGCTTTGCAGCAGATAAAGAAGCAGAGATTCTGCCATCTACTGTTCTCCTTCCCCGTCATGTAATAACAGGCTGCGGAGTTCCTCCAGCTCTTCCTGGGAAATCCGCTCGTCCTTCATATAATTTGCCACCAGTGAGGTCAGATTGCCATTAAAGAAGCGTTTGAGAAAATGCTCGCTTTCCTGGTTAAGATAGTCTTCCTTAACGACCAGTGGGGTGTATACAAAGACCCGGCTTTTCTTTTCGTATGTAATGGCTCCTTTTTGTACGAGGCGTTTTAACAGAGTCTGGATCGTCTTGGGACTCCAGTCAGTGGCCTGTAAAAGGATGTCCGTCACCTCGTTAGTATTTATGGGAGCTTTGCTCCAGATTACCTTCATAACTTCATATTCGGCTTCTGATATCTGCGGCAGCCTGCTCATGATACCCTCCCTGTTCTTACAACTGTAATACAAATATTATACGTGAGCAAAAGGCGGATGTAAAGGGGGTGGAATTAAGTTTTCAGCAGAGTTTTCTCATTTGACGGATCCGGCAGGACCATGATATACTAGGGACAGTCAGTGAGTGAAAAACAGGGGCGGCTGTTTCGCGGCATGGTCCCGGCCGGTGATGTCCGGCGAATTATACTAGATGTGCGAGGTAAGACAACATGGTCCAAAACAGGGGAATTAACCAGGACGTGACACAGGAGATGAACCGTTCTCTCCTTTTGAAAAACTTAAGAAGAGAAGGTATGTGTTCCAGGGCGTATCTGGCCTCCTTAACAGGGCTGAAACAGGCGACTGTGACCAACATTATGAAGGATTTCCTAAACTGGGGGATCGTTACGGAGGTAGGCTTCTTAAACGGAAGCAAGGGCCGCCGTTCGATCGGCGTATCCATCAGTCAGGATCGTTACCGGGTCATCGGCGTGCGCCTTGCGAGAAAACATTACAGCGTCGGCCTGTTCGATTTGACAGGGACGCAGATCACGAAGAAGCGGGTGGATTTTAATCCGGAAGAGCAGCCGGATGCGGAAGATATTCTGAATCAGATTGCGGCAGAGATGCGCGCCCTGATGAAGAAATATGGAAAGGATACCATACTGGCGGCCGGTATGGCTGTGCCAGGACCATTTATAGCCAAGAAAAACAGGATTGCTCTGATTACGGGAGCTGATATCTGGAAAGACGTGGATTTAAAGAAATTCTTTGACCGGGAACTGGATATCCCTGTATTTCTGGAGCACAACGCCAATGCGGGCGCTTACGCCCATATGTGGGATTTAAAGGATGCCTACCGCGATGACATTCTGGTCTATATCGCAGCCGGTCAGGGCATTGGCGCCGGAATTGTGATGGATGGAAAGATCTATAAGGGCGCTCTGGGAACCTCCGGTGAGATTGGCCATATGACCATTGACCGGAACGGCCGGCCGTGCGCCTGTGGCAATAAAGGCTGTCTGGAGCGGTATGCCTCCTCCCTGGAACTGGTGAAGGCCGTATACGGTGATCAGGCCGGCCGGTCAGGGTGCAATTTTGAAGATGTAGAACGGCGGATTCGTGAGGGTGATAATTTTTGCATCGACTGCTATCGGCGTGCCTGCGAGAGTCTTGGAATTGGAATTATCAATATTGTCAATGTGATTAATCCTGATATCATCATCATCGGTGACGATATGGCGAGGCCGGATCCGGAACTGATGGAGTCTGTGGTGCGTGAAACTGTGCGGGAAGGCGTTCTGGACGACGTGTGGGAGGGACTCACGCTGTCCATCAGCACCTACCAGGGCGATCCGATCCTGACGGGAGCGGCGATAGTAGCCATTGACCGGATTTTCGACAGTCCGGGTCAGTTTATTAAAGAGAGTGAAGATTGAGAGTAAATGAAGAACGCTGTCCAGCCGGGTGGGAGATAACTGCCGGCTGGACAGCGTTTTTATATCTTTGTTCTGAAAGTCTACGGAGCGTGGATTGTTCCCGTAGACTTTATCAGGTACAATAGGGTTCGAGGTGATAAAGATGAATACAGAACGTAAAAAACAGCTGATCATGGAATACAAAAACCGCCATCCGGAGATGGGTGTAATCTCTCTTAAGTGCAAAGCTACCGGTGAGGCGTTTCTGGGAATATCGGGAGATACGAGAACGGCATTTAACAGTGTCTGTGCCAGATTATCAGGCTCGTCCCATCCGAACCGGCATTTGCAGGAACTGTGGAATGAGTATGGGGAAGAGGGATTCGAGCAGACGGTTATGAGGGTTTTAAAGTATGAGGATCCGGGTGAGGATCATACAGAAGAACTGGAGCTGCTTCGGGAGGAGTGCCTGGAGGAAGATGAGAGAGCTGTGAAGATCTGGAAATAAAAGAACTGGTACAAGAGCCGGTTGTTGTTTAGAAGAGACCCTAAACTGCGGGGTCTCTTTTGTTGTATGACGGGCATGCTCGTGTTCTGTGGTGAAAGTCCACTTAGGCGTAGCTACCAACAAACTTGTAAGCGACTCTTAAGGTTTGCATTGTGAAGTGCAGGCGAGAAGAAGAGATAGCGAAATCGTAGCCCTACGGACAGAGACCTGATAATAAGACGTTTATGGTGGGTAAGCTGATTTGCTAAGACAGGACTTATCAGCTGTCTTGATTATTACAATGAGCGTCATGTTTTGAAGTTATGTTGAACCGCCGTATGCCGAATGGCATGTACGATGGTGTGAGAGGGGAGAGAAAATCTCCCCTACTCGATTGGCCCGGAATCTCCGGCCCGTGAGTTTGAGGTTGAGTATTTTCTGAGAAACGTTTATGATGGTGTAGTAGGGGGAAACAGAAAAAATTGGAGGAGGTATGATATCAAATGTATCGTTTATTAATCGTAGATGATGAACGGGCAACCCTGAATGGACTGTGCAATTATATTCCATGGGATCAAATGGGGTTCATCGTGGAGGGAAGCGCGGCCAATGGAAAGGCTGCTCTTGCATATCTGGAGAATCATACGGTGGACGTGCTTTTATCCGATATCCGCATGCCGGTGATGGATGGCATAGAACTGGTCGCAAGGGTCCGGGAGCTGGGGTATGACATGGAATGTGTGTTTTTAAGCGCACACAGAGATTTTGAGTATGCGAAGAAGGGGTTGCAGTACGGGGTCCTGGATTATATTTTAAAACCAACCAAATTTGGAGATATCAGGGAAGTGTTCGGGCATGTCAGGGAAAAGCTGGATGAAAAGCGGAAGCGTGAAGAGTTCCGGGAAGAGAATATGGGAAAGGATGTGATCTCCCTGGTTAAGAAGTATGTGGAGTCCCATGTCCGCACCGCCAGCTTAGAGGATGCCGCGGATTACGTCAATATGAATGCCCAATATTTAAGCAGGCTGTATAAGAAAAAAAGCGGACAGAACTTCTCCGATTACGTCATGGAGGTGAAGATGAAGGAGTCTCAGCGGCTTCTTGGGGACTCCCGTTATCGGATCAGGGAGGTTAGCGAGATGGTTGGATATACCAATGAAAAAAACTTTGCCCGCGCGTTCCATCTGTTCTGTCAAATGAGTCCCAGAGAGTACCGCGACAGTCAGAACGGCAGTCAGGCGAATGGAGGAAAAAATCATGAGGCAGAGATTTTATAAGCATAAATACTTTTACAATATGCTGATCAAATTTCTTCTCCCGGTTCTCCTTTCCATCACAGTGGTCGGCGGAGTGGGAACGGCTGTGGGATATTCTTATTTAAAAACCGAGCTGGACCAGACGAACCAGAAGCTTCTGCAGTCTACCCTGTACAGTACGGAGCTGATGTTAAGTGAACTGGATTCCCTGATACTGGCCTTTGATATTAACCCGGGGATTATCAATAAATGCTATCACGTATTGAATACAGAGTACCTCGGCTACCGGGAGCATCAGGATTTAACTACCATAGAAACGTTTATCAATGCCCCGGTCAATGCCAGGCAGTATATAGACAGTATTTATATCTATTATCCCAATCCCTATAACCGGTTTATCCGATCTAACAACAGAGGGGGCATGCTGGGAATCGGGATAGACGAGGGATGGTTTGAAAGCTATCAGGTGCATAAGAATAAAGATAAGACCTGGAGCGAACGCCGCAGGCTGGGTACCACAGGCCGGGATTTAATTACCGTATACCAGATGATGGATTACGATGGCGTGGTCATTCTCAATCTGGATGCTCGGTATATGAAAGAACTGCTGGACTCCGCAAAGGTTTTTTCCAATCAGTCAGTCTTTATCTGCGGCCAGAGCGGAGATATCCTCCTTCAGACAGGCCCTGTCAGTCTGGAGGAAGCACATGGAAAGGATTCTGTTGTCTATAGCATGGATTCAGAACGGTATCAGTGGTCTTACCAGTCGGCCATTCCCAAGATTGAATTTTACAGGCTTCCGCTTCTGATTGTCAGATACACCTTTGTATGTATTTTGCTGGTTACATTTTTAGGTATTCTTCTGGCTTATGCGGCCACCCGCCTCAGCTATCGTAATTTTGAGACGCTTCAGGAACTGATGGAGGCGGCCAGAGAAGGCAAGGATATTCACGAATATGAAGTAAAAGAGTCCTCTGACTATTTCGCTTACATCACCAGACAGATGATACAGAATTTCATCGAGCAGGATTTCTTAAGGGTCCAGTTATCGGAGCGGAAATACAAACTCCGCGCTACGGAGTTACTGGCGATGCAGTCACAGATGAATCCTCATTTTCTGTATAATACGCTGGAAACCGTCAACTGGAAGATCATGGAACAGACGGGGAAGCGCACGGCGGCCAATGATATGCTGGAAGATCTGTCCGAGATTCTGGTTTATTCGCTGGATGAAAGAGAGCAGGCCACCCTGGAGCAGGAGATTCATGTAACGGAATGCTATATCAAGATCTTAAAGGAGCGGTATGGAGAATTATTTCTGGTGGAATGGAGCTATGAAGAGGATGTGCTTGCAATTCCCGTCGTAAAGTTTGTCCTTCAGCCGCTTTTAGAGAATGCGGTGAATCATGGGATCAGGGAAAAAGAAGGCGGAACAGGCAGAATACGGATAAAGATATTTGTGAAGGGGGAAAAACTGCATATTCATGTGGTGGACAATGGAGCCGGTATAGAGAAAGAAAAGCTTACCCGTCTGCGAAAAGGGCTGGAAGAGGGCCGGCTGGGTGACAGCCATATCGGAATATTCAATACGAATAAAAGGCTGCAGCTTGCATATGGAGAAAGCTGCCAGATGAAGATTACCAGCAGAAAGGGCGAAGGTACTGTGGTTATGCTGGTGATACCAATGTCAAGAAATGAGGTAGAAACAGCAAAGAATGATACGTTCTCTTTAAATTAGTCAATCGATGATGTAGTTATCTCGACTTGGACAGGTTGTATAAAAAAAGAGATTTATTTATACTTTTCTTATGAACATTTCCAAGATGAAACGCTAATGAAAAGGAGGAAAAGGAATGAAACGATGGGGGAAACGGGTTACAGCGTTATGTCTGACAGCCGGAATGGTGATGCTTACCGGATGCAGTGCGGCACAGCCGGAAAAGGCCGCAGATACGACGACGGCGGCGGCAACGGGGGATACGGCAGCGCCAGCCACAGAGAAAGGGGCGGCTGAAAACACGGACGCAGCAGGGCAGGAGGTGTCTTTCCGGTATGAATGGTGGGGAGGCAGCGCTACCCATGAGGCCTATACGAATCTTCAGGCAGCTTATAAGGAGCTCCATCCGGAGGTCACGATCGAGCCGGAGTATTCCGCCTTTGACGGATACCAAGAGAAGGTAGTTACCCAGTTAGCCGGCGGCACGGTGGCGGATTTATTCCATATCGATGCGCCCTGGATGATGGAGTGGGTCGGCAGAGGAGATTACTTTACAGACCTTTACCAGCAGGATATTCTGGATTACAGCAGCATCGGTAAAGAACTCCTGGACCAGTACTGTGTTTTTGACGGGAAGCTGCTGGCTGTTCCCATGGGGGTTCAGTGTTCCGGTATGCTGCTGAATACGGTGGCTGCTGAAAAATACGGATTAAAGATAGATCATCAGCTGACATGGGAAGAGATCATTGAACTGGGAAAAGAGCTTCATGAGAAGGATCCCGACGCCTATTTCTTTTCCGCAGACCATGGACATGTGCTGAATGCTTTGCTGGCGATGATAAAGCAGCGGACCGGCGGTCAGGTGATCAATGATGACTTTACGATTGCATTTACCAAAGAAGATTTACTGTATGTGTATAATCTTATCAAACAGGCCTATGAATCGGGTGTTTTCGAGCCTATGGGGGAGGCGGATCTCTATTACGGTTCTTCCACACCTAATCCTAAGTGGATCAATGGGGAGGAGATTGCCTGCCTGGTGTGGAACAGTGAGTTTACCAAGGTCGATGATTTGCTGGAGGGAAAGGATGAGGCGACTATGATCCTCTGGCCAACCATAGGCGAAGGGGCAAAGCAGGGGTCTTCCCAGATTCGTCCCACCTATCTGGTCGGATTGAGCAATTCTTCTAAGGTACCGGATACTGCGCTGACGTATTTAAACTGGCAGCTTAATGATCCGGAAGCGGCTAAGATTCTCGGGTCTGTCCGTGCAGTCCCAACCACGGAGGCTCAGCAAAAAGCAGCTGTGGAAAATGGAGTGCTGAGACAGCCGGTTATCGATGCTCTGGATGAAGCTTACGGCAATGTCCAGGCCAGGGACAACGGTCCGTCGCAAAACAGTGAGTTAAGAGATACCCTTACCGACGAATTCTCCAAGGTTGCCTATGGGATGGCGACTCCGGAAGAAGCGGTAGAGTCGACTTTTACTGCTCTGGAAGAGGTTCTGCAGAGAATTAAAAAGTAAAGAAGAAGCTGCCGCACGGAAGAATACAAACCGTGCGGCAGCGGCTTTACCGGCGAAAGGAGAATTGCAATGGGCAAAAAAATAAAAAGCTTAAGCCGTATTGAGGGGCTTATTTACATATCGCCATGGCTCATAGGCTTTCTGGCGCTTCAGCTCTATCCGTTTCTGGCATCACTATACTATTCCTTCACGGATTATGCCATGGTGGGGAATCCCAATTGGGTCGGATTGGAGAACTTTATAACTATTTTTAAGAAGGACAGAGAAATCTGGCATTCTCTAAAGATTACACTCATTTACGTTGCCATAGCGGTTCCACTAAAGCTGGCGTTTGCGCTGTTTATCGCCATGCTGCTGAATCTGCGGGTAAAGGGCATTGGCATCTTCCGTACGGTATATTATCTGCCGTCGATCCTGGGAGGCAGTGTGGCAATCGCTGTACTGTGGCGCTTCCTGTTCTCGGGAAACGGTACCATCAATACCATGCTTTCCTGGTTCGGCATCAAACCGGTGGGCTGGCTCAGTAACCCCAGGATCGCACTGTTTACGCTGAGTCTGCTGGCAGTCTGGCAGTTCGGGTCTTCTATGGTGGTATTTTTATCCGCACTTAAAAATGTGCCTGCCGAGCTTTATGAATCGGCCAGAGTGGACGGAGCAGGCAGCGTCAGGTGCTTCTGGTCTGTCACGATCCCACTGATTACCCCTACGATCCTTTTTAATCTGGTTATGCAGCTGGTCTCCGCATTTCAGGAGTTTACGGGAGCGTTTGTCATCACTAACGGCGGCCCCATGAAGTCCACATATCTTTATATTTTGAAGGTGTATGATGAAGCTTTTAAGTATTACAAAATGGGGTATGCCTGCGCCTTGTCATGGATTCTGTTTGTGATTATGATCACAGTTACCCTGGTGATTTTCAAATCATCCAACTTATGGGTATTTTACAACGATGGAGGTGGCGCCAGATGAAAAAGAAAATAAGGCGGGGCGTGATGTATCTGTTTCTTATAACTGTGGGAATCGTCCTCATTTATCCGCTGGTATGGATGTTCTTTGCCACATTTAAAACGAATGCTGAAATCTTCGGCTCCTCCGCTCTTCTGCCTGCCCATATAAGTCTGAATGCCTATATCGAGGGCTGGAAGTCGGGCGGAGGCGTATACAGCATGGGACATTTTATGAAAAATACGTTCCTGCTGGTTGTCCCCAGCGTGCTGCTGACCGTCATATCCAGCACTTTGGTAGGATATGGATTTGCCAGATTTGATTTCCCATTCAAGGGATTTTTGTTTGCCATGATGCTGTCGACCCTGATGCTTCCTGGTACTGTGACCATGATTCCCAAATATCTTATTTTCAATAAGATGGGCTGGCTCAATACCTACCTGCCTTTTATCATACCCGCAGCCCTGGGAAGCTCGGCATTTTTAATCTATATGGTACTGCAGTTTATACGGGGAATTCCAACGGAACTGGATGAGTCGGCAAAGCTGGATGGCTGCGGTTCTTTGCGAATCCTGATCTATTTAATCGTGCCGCTGGCAAAGCCGGCGCTGGTATCCTGTGTGATTTTCCAGTCACTATGGAGCTGGAATGATTATTTCAATCCCCTTATATACATCAACAGTACGAAGAAGTTTCCGATTTCCCTGGGGCTCCGGCTGATGCTGGACAGTGCCGGAAAGAATGCCTGGGATCAGATCATGGCCATGTCGGTCGTGGCGATTCTTCCCTGCCTGATCCTGTTTGCCGTCGCGCAGAAAACATTTGTGGAAGGCGTGTCCACGGCTGGACTGAAGGGGTAGCGAAGAAGACATGTTAAGGAGCGGAGCGATGGAGTGTAAGTTCAATCAACAGGAATTAGAGAAGATCAGAGAATGGGTATACGGCCATAAAGAGGAATTAAAAGAAGATTTAAGACGGCTGGTGGCTGTCCCAAGTGTCTCCGAACCGGACAGCGGTGAGAAACCGTATGGGAAGGAATGCAAAAAGGTATTGGAGGAAATGATGGCGATCGCTGCCTCATACGGCCTTACAGCGAACAATTATGAATACCACTTTGCCGGCATGGGACTGCGCCCTTACGTCTATGGGGAAAATGCGATCTCTGTCTGGAACCATCTGGACGTAGTGGCGGCGGGAGACGGCTGGACCTTCCCTGCCTATGAGATGAGCGAGAAAGACGGTTTCCTGATCGGAAGAGGAATCCAGGACAATAAGGGACCGGCCGCCGGCGCACTGTACGCGCTGCGGTATCTGAAGGAAGAAGAGGAGCGCCTGGGACTCCGTCATAATTTTGTACTCTTTACAGGCTGCAGCGAAGAGCGGGGCATGGAGGATATGGAGTACTTTATGAGCCATTACAAAATGGATGGCTTTCAGCTGGTGGCAGACTGTGCCTTTCCGCTGGGACATGGGGAAAAGGGGATTTTAAATCTTACTTATGAAAAACAGCTGGAGCCGGACAGCCTGATACTGGGGCTGTCCGCCGGCAGCAGTGTGAATTCCATTCCGGGAGAAGCACACATCCGGCTCAAAAAGGTTCCCGGGCTTATGGAGGCCCTGCAGCATGTGGGAAAGAATGGGATCACCGTGGAGGAAGAACCGGAGAGTCTGAAGGTGGAGGCGCTTGGAATTGGGGGCCATGTCGGATTTCCGGAAGGAAGCGTCCATGCGCTGTATGTCCTGACGGAAGCGCTGCAGGATCTGGAATTCTTTCAGGAAGAAGACAGAAGGCTGTTTCAGTTTCTGTGCAGGATGAACGGTGATTTCCATGGAAAAGGTGCTGGAATCGCATGTGAGGATGAGCTTTCCGGAGCACTTTGCGGAGCGCTGAACATAGCGCGGTATCAAGAGGAAGGATCGAAAAAGTACGTATGGATGCAGTCGGATCACCGTTATCCGATTACCGGGGCTGCGGGGGCAGAGATTGGAGAGCGGCTGGTGCGTCTGGCCAGTCTTTACGGCTGTAAGGCTGTCATAAAAAAGGATGAGAAGCCCTATTATCTGGACCCGGAGAGCGATACGGTGAAAACGGTGATGAGCGCTTACCGCGCGGTAACAGGAAAGGACAGCAGGCCGTTTACCATGAGTGGGGGAACCTATGCCAGAAAACTGCCAAACGCCGTATCGTATGGCATGTCATTGGAAAAGAAGAGAATTTATCAGGATCCGAAAAGACCAGGCGCATCGGGCGACTGTCACCAGCCTGACGAGTCTCTGGACTTTTCCCAGCTTTTGGAGGCTGTTGTCATTTATATTGCCACCCTGCTTGCACTGGATTAAAGAAAATCCCACGCATTGATTCGGGGATAATCAGGAGGAATTGTGATGAATAAGAGAGAACGTGTATTAGCGGCACTGAATAACGAGGAAGTGGACTATGTTCCGGGCTGTTTCTGGCGGCATTTCCCGCCGGAACAGAGCCATGGAGAGATTTTTATCAGAGAGCAGATCAAGTTTTACAGGGATATGGATCTGGACTTCTTAAAAATATCCTGTGACGGATATTTTGGCTGGCCGGAAAAGACGCTTATAAACCTGGAGAGCGCCAGACAGCTTTACGAGATGAAGCCGATCGGAAAGGATCACCCCTTTATACGGGAGCAGGTCGAGCGGGCGAAAGCCATTGTCAGGGAATTAAAGGGAGAATGCTGTATTTTTTACACCATGTTCTGTCCGCTGTCTTATCTGCGGCTGGAGGTGGGCTGGGATAAAATGATGGAATGCATGAGAGAAGATCCGGATGCGGTCCGCTACGCCTGTGATATCATAGCGGAGGATGTCTGCAGCCTGGTGGAGGGATTACTGGAGGAGGCCGGATGCGACGGCGTATTCTATAGTGTTCAGAACGCAGAGATCACCAGATTCACCTATGATGAGTACCGCAGCTGGGTAACGCCAAGCGACAAAAAAGTGCTGGCGCAGGCCAATACTCCCGGGCATTATACGATTCTCCACTGCTGTGGCTGGGACGCGGATGAGGCGGGAACCACCAACCGGATGGAGGTATGGAAGGATTATGAGTCGGCTTTAGTCAGCTGGGCCATGTATGTAGACCATCTGGATCCGGTACAGATCCGGGAATTCTTCGGAGGAAGAGCGGCGTGGGGCGGTTTTGACAACCGCAGATGCGGAGTGCTCTACAAGGGGGACAAAGAGGCGATAGAGGAAGAGACCAGACGGATCATCGCGCTGGGCGGCAGAAAAGGTTTTATATTGGGGCCGGACTGCAGCCTGCCGGACGATATCGATCCGGAACATATCAAATGGGTGCTGGAAACAGCAAGGAGGTGTATCTGATGTATCAGGCAAACGAAAATCGTTACGGACAGATGAAGTATTTTCACTGCGGGAGCAGCGGGCTTAAGCTGCCGGCCGTATCACTGGGATTGTGGCATAATTTTGGAAGCAGGGATAATTTTGACAATATGAAGGCAATGTGTTACACTGCATTTGACCATGGAATTACCCATTTTGATCTGGCCAATAATTACGGTCCCGTGTATGGAAGCGCGGAAGAAAATTTCGGCAGAATCATGGAGCAGGAGCTGCATCCGTACCGGGATGAGCTGGTAATCAGCACAAAAGCCGGGTACGATATGTGGCCGGGGCCGTATGGGGATGGAGGAAGCAGAAAATACCTGATCTCCAGCCTGGATGCCAGCCTGAAACGGATGAAGCTGGACTATGTGGATATTTTCTACCATCACCGCATGGACCCTGATACGCCTCTCGTGGAAACCATGATGGCGCTGGATCAAATCGTCAGGAGCGGAAAAGCTCTGTATGCGGGCATTTCCAATTACGATCAGGAGCATACGAAAGAGGCAATGGCGATACTGGCAGATTTAAAGTGTCCGTTTATCATCAATCAGAGCAGCTACAATATATTCGACCGCCACATCGAGACAGACGGATTAAAGACGTATGCAAAAACTCACGGCTGCGGCATTATCGCCTTCAGCCCTCTGGCCCAGGGGATGCTGACTGAGAAGTATCTTCATGGAATCCCTGAGGACAGCCGGATCAGACGAGACGGACGTTTCTTAAAGGAGAGTGCGCTGACTGAAAAGCGGTTGTCCCAGATCCGTGCTCTTCATGAAATAGCGGAAGGAAGAGGGCAAAAGCTTGTCCAGATGGCACTGTCCTGGGTATTAAGAGACGGTGACGTGACGAGCGTGTTAATCGGTGCTTCGAGGCCGGAGCAGATTGTGGAGAATATAAAAATAATCGACAGGACAGAATTTTCAAAGGAGGAGTTGGAGGCAATTGAAGAAATCTGTAAATGAGAGAGTAAAAGAGGCCATGAAGGAGCAGGGCGTTGACCTGCTCCTCATAACGCCATCCTCAGATATGGTTTATCTGTTGGGAAAATGCATGATGTCGGATGAGCGTCTGAATGTTTACGTGGTGCCGGCGGAAGGGAGAAACTTCCTGTTTGTCAACGACGTATACGGACAGGAGGTGGCCGGATGGGGCATTCCGGAAACAGAAGTGGTTACGTGGAAGGACGGCGAAAATGCGGTCTCCTTACTTCTGGAGCAGCTGGAGAAAAAGAGGCTTCCTTACGGGAAAATAGGTATCGGCGCATCAATGCCGGCTGGATTCCTGGTTCCGCTGCAGGAAGCATTTGCCCGAACACGCTTTGTCCTCCATCGTGAGATCCTGGGCCGGATGAGACGATATAAAAATGAACAGGAACAGAGCCTCATGGAGGAAGCCTGCAGCAGATGCACGGAAGCGTTAAAGGCGGTTATGAAGGCCGGCAGCGGCTGGATTGGTAAAACGGAGGGAGCGTTTGCCGATGCCCTTTGCAGGGAGATGGAGCAGCGGGGGATATCAGAGGCAGGGGCCCTTGTCTGTGCGGGAGCCCATGCGGCGGTGCCTCATTATACGGGAAAAGATGGCATCATTTCAGCAGATGCGTGTCTTCTGGTGGATTTCGGAGGCAAATACAGGGGATACTGTTCAGATATGTCGAGAACCTTTTATTTCTGCGGAGAGAACGATAAGAGACGGGAGTTCGAGGCCGTGTATGGAATCGTGCTGGCGGCGCTGGAGGCCGGACAGGGGGCGGCCGTCCTGGGCGGACGGATGGAGGATGTTGACAACGCGGCGAGACGTGTGATCGCTGAAGCCGGCTACGGGGAGTATTTCACCCACAGGACAGGGCACGGGATCGGAATCGATACCCACGAGGAACCGTGCGCTGCTTCCGGCGATAAAAGTGTGATCGTGCCCGGACTCGCGTTCTCCGTGGAACCGGGCATCTACCTGCCTGGAAAATTTGGGATCCGAATCGAGGACCAGATATTTATGACGGTGGATGGCGCCAAAGTTCTCCATGACTATCCACGGAATGAGTGGATGGTGTGCGGGTGACGGGCGGTGTTTTGCAATAAGGTGCGATATGGGCAGTATTTATAAATACAATGTTACATTCAAAAAGAGTTGCTTTTTGTATGTACATTTGTTATAGTAAGTTATTATAACAAAGCGAGGACTTATATATGAAATCATTTATCTCACTTTCCATTCGACGCAGACGATGAAGCTTGTATCTTTTAGGTACAGGCTTAAAATGCTGTGTGCCTATAGAAAGTGAGCTGGAATTGTATATTTCAAACACTGTCAGGTGAACACAGCCTGGCAGTGTTTTTTGTTTAGGAGGTTAAAAAGGTGAAATTATTAACAAATTTACTATCAACAATCGTTGCATCAGCTTTTACAGAATGTGGTTATGATGCGGTTTTGGGGCAAGTGGCGGTTTCCGACCGTCTTGATCTGTGTCAATTTCAGTGCAATGGGGCATTTTCAGGGGCGAAGCTGTATAAAAAAACACCGTTTGCCATTGCAAATGAAGTCGTAAGCCGTATTCAAATGAATGATATGCTGGAGAAGGCCGAAGTGGTTCCGCCGGGATTTATCAATATCACAATAAAAGATGAGTTCCTTTTCGGTTATGTAGAACAGGTATTTCGCGATGAGCACAAAGGGATTCCTCAAACGGAACATCCAGAGACCATTGTATTGGATTATGGAAATCCCAACGTAGCGAAACCGCTTCATGTCGGACATTTACGTTCTGCAATTATTGGTGAGGCACTTAAAAGGATTATTATTTCCACAGGAAGAACAGCAATCGGTGATGTTCATTTGGGCGATTGGGGGTTGCCTATGGGACTTGTACTTGCCGAACTAGAAGAACGTCATGGAGATCACCTCCCGCCTCTTACGGTTGATTTACTCAATGAGATTTATCCGTTTGCAAGTAAAAAGAGTAAAGCAGATGGTGTGTTTCTGGAGAAAGCAAGGAAGGTGACGGTGAAACTGCAGAAAGGCTATGTCCGTTATACGAAAATCTGGCGGGAAATGGTGGATATTTCGATTAAGGATATCAGGGAAACGTTTGGCCGGCTGAATGTCTCGTTTGACCATTGGTATGGCGAGAGTGATTCAAGTAAGTATGTACCGGAACTGATAAAAATATTGACTGATAAAAATTTACTTGTACAAAGCGAAGGCGCTGAAGTTGTTAATGTAGCCATGGAATGTGATAAAGCAGTTATTCCGCCGACAATTATCGTAAAATCAAATGGTTCGGAGGGATATGCAACCACAGATATTGCAACCATTCTTCAAAGACAGCGTGATTTTAAACCGGATAAGATTCTGTATGTGGTTGATTTCAGACAAAACCTGCATTTCACGCAGGTCTTTCGTACCGCGCGAAAGGCGGAGCTTATCCCGGACTCTACGGAACTGGCACATCTGTGTTTCGGGACAGTTAATGGCCGGGATGGAAAACCGTTCAAAACAAGGGATGGCGGTGTAATGCAGCTTTCCGAGCTTTTGGATACGGTGATCAGCTGCTCTTATGATAAACTGAGGTTTCACGAAGTGATTGGAGAAGCTGATAAGAAAGAAACTGCAAAAAAGATCGGCATTGCAGCAATAAAATTCGGTGATTTAATCAATCATTACTCGAAGGACTGTATCTTTGATATGGAGAAATTCATGGCTGCAGAAGGAAAAACAGGCGTTTATTTACTCTATATGGTTGCACGGATTCACTCCATCTTAAAAAAGGTTGAAGATCTTGATGTTACTTCGCTTCATTTAAATGGCATTTATTCCAATACGGAGAGGGAACTCATGATAAAGCTTGCTCTGAGTGGCTATGTGTTTATAAACGCATACAACGAGAAAGCACCTAATATGATCTGTGAAAGTGCCTATCAAATCGCTGTGGCTTTTTCAAGGTTTTATCATGAAAACCATATTTTGAGCGAGAAAGATGAGCAGAAAAAGTCTTCCTGGCTTGCCCTGTGTCTCATCACGAAAGACATATTAAAGATGCACCTTAACACACTGGCAATAGATACCGTTGAATTTATGTAGCTGAATGAAAAAGGAAAAACAAGTATGATATGGAGGAAATACAATGGATTGTGCAAAAGTAGGTCGCTTGATTATGCAGTTCCGAAAAGAAAAAGGAATGACGCAGCAGCAGGTCGCAGACCTTTTAGGGATCAGCAACAAGACTGTCTCCAAGTGGGAGCGTGGTCTGGGCTGTCCGGATGTATCGCTGTGGGATGATCTGTCCACGGTGCTGGGCGCCGACATATTAAAACTGCTTCAGGGAGAATTGAGTCCCAACCGTCCGGATGTGGGCAAGTTGGAAAAAACACTCTTCTATGTATGCCCCATCTGCGGCAATATTCTTGTAAGCACGGGAACTGCGTCGATTTCCTGCTGCGGGAGAAAGTTAAAACCGTTAATTCCGGTTTCGTGCTCGGAGGAATATAAGGCTGTCCTGAGGGAAATTGACTTGGAGTATTATGTGACCGTGAATCATGATATGCGCAAGGATCATTATATTTCTTTTGCTGCCCTTGTCTACCATGACCGTATCTATTTAAACCGGCTGTATCCGGAGCAGAACCCGGAATTCCGACTGCCGATGGTAAGGAAGGGCGGGTATTTATATCTTTACTGTACGCAACATGGGCTGCAGAAGTGCCCGATCGCGCAGATCACCAGGGAACACGAAAGATTCGCGGACTGAATGAGCTGTTATCAGAGACGGCGGTTTTGAGTAAAATCAAAATCGCTGTTTTTTTCTAATTACCTGTTGACATTTTCCAGAAATGTGGTATTGTTTAACTAGAAATATTAATTAATTGAATTAATACATAAAACGAAGGAACAAATTAATTCAAAAATAAAAAAGAAGAGGAGAACAGCGATGAAATTTTTTGTGGACACAGCGAAGGTAGAGGATATCAGAAAGGCAAATGATATGGGGGTTATCTGTGGAGTAACCACGAACCCGTCCCTGATTGCAAAAGAAGGAAGAGACTTTAACGAAGTAATCAGAGAGATCGCTTCCATTGTAGACGGACCGATCAGCGGAGAAGTAAAGGCTACTACGACAGATGCGGAAGGCATGATTAGAGAAGGACGCGAGATTGCAGCGATTCATCCAAACATGGTAGTCAAAATTCCGATGACAGTGGAAGGCTTAAAGGCTGTCAAAGTATTAACGGCAGAAGGCATTAAGACGAACGTAACGCTTGTTTTCAGTGCAAACCAGGCACTTCTGGCTGCCAGAGCCGGGGCCACTTATGTATCTCCGTTCTTAGGACGTCTTGATGATATTTCCATGCCGGGCATCGATTTAATTGAAACGATTGCTGAGATGTTCCGTGTGGCGGGAATTACCACAGAGATTATTGCAGCAAGTGTCCGCAACCCGATCCATGTCATCGACTGCGCTCTTGCCGGAGCAGACATCGCAACCGTTCCTTACAGCGTGATTGAGCAGATGACAAAGCATCCGCTGACCGATCAGGGAATCGCAAAATTCCAGGCTGACTATAAGGCAGTATTCGGAGAGTAGAAGAGGAGGATACGGGATTGAGCGATTATCTGGAACTTGAAAAAATAGCGGTTGAGATCCGAAAAGGCATCGTGACGGCGGTTCACAGCGCGAAGTCCGGCCATCCGGGCGGATCACTGTCGGCGGCTGACTTATTTACCTGGCTCTATTATAAAGAACTGAACATTGATCCGGAACAGCCTTTGAAGGAGGATCGTGACCGCTTTGTATTATCAAAGGGCCATGTGGCTCCGGGATACTATTCTACACTGGCGAACCGCGGTTTCTTCCCGGTAGAGGATTTAAAGACACTGCGTCATACCGGCTCCTACTTACAGGGACATCCGGACAGAAAGCATATCCCGGGCGTGGATATGTCCAGCGGTTCTCTGGGACAGGGGATTTCCGCTGCTGTCGGAATGGCACTCTCTGCGAAGCTGCAGAAGAAGGATTACCGTGTTTATACGCTCCTTGGCGACGGGGAGATTGAAGAAGGTCAGGTCTGGGAAGCTGCGATGTTCGCAGGCTACAGAAAACTGGATAATCTGGTCGTGATCGTGGATAATAACGGACTCCAGATTGACGGTCCGGTGGATGAAGTCTGTTCCCCTTATCCGATCGATAAGAAATTTGAGGCATTTAATTTCCATGTCATCTGCATTGACGGCCATGATTTCAGCCAGATTGAACAGGCATTTGCAGAGGCGAGAAATACGAAGGGAATGCCGACCGCCATTATCGCAAAAACCATAAAGGGCAAGGGAGTTTCCTTTATGGAGGGAGCGGTGGCCTGGCACGGTGCTGCTCCAAACGACGAGCAGTATCAGACCGCAATGGCAGATTTGGAGAAAGCAGGTGAAGCGTTATGCCAGAGATGAAAGAACAATCCGTAAAGAAGATCGCTACGAGAGAAAGCTATGGCAGCGCTCTTGCGGAACTGGGAAGCGTAAATGACAAAATTGTGGTCCTGGATGCCGATCTGGCAGCTGCGACAAAGACGGGAGTTTTCAAGAAGGTATTTCCGGAACGCCACATCGACTGTGGTATCGCGGAATGCAATATGATGGGGATTGCTGCCGGTCTTGCCGCAACAGGGATGGTTCCGTTTGCAAGTACTTTTGCAATGTTCGCAGCCGGCAGAGCATTTGAACAGGTTAGAAACTCCATCGGATATCCGCATTTAAATGTAAAGATTGGCGCTACTCACGCTGGTATTTCCGTCGGTGAGGATGGCGCAACCCATCAGTGTAACGAGGATATTGCTCTGATGAGAACGATTCCCGGTATGGTTGTGATCTGTCCTTCCGATGATGTGGAGGCGAGAGCCGCTGTCAAGGCCGCGGCCGAGTATGAGGGCCCGGTATATTTACGATTTGGACGTCTGGCTGTACCTGTAATCAACGACAATCCGGAGTACGAGTTTCAGATCGGAAAAGGCGTGGTTTTAAAAGAGGGGAAAGACTTAACTGTTGTTGCAACAGGTCTGGAAGTCGGTCATGCACTGGAAGCGGCAAAGCTTCTGGCTGCAGACGGAATTGATGCTGAAGTGATTAACATTCATACGATCAAACCCCTGGATGAGGAGCTCATTATAAAATCTGCGAAGAAAACCGGAAGGGTAGTGACAGTGGAAGAACACTCCGTCATTGGCGGACTGGGAAGCGCTGTCTGCGACGCTCTGTCCGAGAACGCTCCGGTACCGGTCTATAAGATCGGCGTACGTGATGTATTCGGCGAGTCTGGTCCGGCTGCTGAGCTGATTCATAAGTATGAACTGGATGCAGAAGGTATTTATAAGCAGATTAAGAATAAGTGGTATTGAGACAGGACAGAAGCGAAGAGACAGTATGGGATTCGCAGTCTGAAGTGAAATGTACAGCAGGCCGTGATACGGGAAGATGTGATTCATGTATCGCGGCCTTTTTGCGTGGAAAAAATGATGATTTACGTGGAAAGATGATGATGTTGCGTAAGTGTTCCGGGAGAAAAAGGGAAGCTCCGTGCAGAGAGAACGTTTATTCCCGTGAGCGTCGGGAATTTTAACTGATTTGTAAGAAAAACGTTTGAAAGTTTGGTTGAAATAACGGAGGGAAGATGCTATAATCTAAGTGGTAAGTGATAAGTAGTAAGTAGTAAGTAATAAGCAAACAGCCAGGCATTATTTTTTCTGCAGGAACAGCAGGCAAACACCAAATCGCACGAGTCGAAAGGAGATTACTATGAAAGAATATACATTATCTCAGCAATATGCCCTGATTGGCCTGGATGGCCAGGATTCCATACATGCAACCGCGGCAAAGAATGCGGTCTGCCGCTGTATCGCGGCGGCAAAGCTTCTGGAACGGCTTGTATTAACCGAAGATCCGGGGTCAGAGGCGGTGAAGGAGGAACTGGAAGCTGGTTTTAAGGAGATTCGCAGTATAGGCAAGAAAGAAGCCCGAGCTCTGGAGACTGAGGTTGCAGAGACGCTGAAGGCAGAGGGGGTCCTTGATGAGGTTCCGGATATTATGGCATGTGACATTAATTATAACAGCATGAATATGGAACTGAAAGTCTACCGCAGCGACGAGGTGGAATACCAGCGTACAGCGGAGGGAGTTCGTGCTGAAATGCTCGAGGGAGGTGCCGTAACGTTAGAGTGTGCCTGCCTGGTATGGCTGTTCCGTGAGAGCGGTTGTATCCACGAGATATTTTCTGTGAACGAGCAGGAGGAACTGGCTGCCCGTATGATTGAGCTGGCCGAGCAGGAACCGGTTATCAGAGTGATCTGGGATCTGGAGATTTACCGGTGGACGGAGAAACTGTCACAGCAGCTGCTGGGGGCGAAGAAAAATCTATTTAAGAATCCATATATGGAGGGCGTCAATCTCCTGTTCCCGTTTCTGGACAGAAGGCAGGCGATATTCATTGACTTCGTTATTTTCGGAACGGACGTGGCGGGAAGGCGTATGGCTATTCTGAACTATTTAACGGAAAAGGGTCATTACGTGGAAGAGGTCAAGAATGGTTCTGAGACCCTTTTAAAGGTAGATAACTATTATTACCGGGTATTCCCCATGACAAAGGTTTACTATAAGGTACCGGTACAGGGAGCGAATCTGGTTCCTGTTTATAAGTAGGTGATGGAATGTCAAGACAGAGAAGCATGGAGAAGATCAGTACCTCCGAATATGTATCGATTGGAGAACTGGCCAGGCTTACTGGCTGCCGTTACAGCACTCTGAAGTATTATACAGAAGAAGGAATGCTTCCGTTTGAACAGGAAGAAGAGAATCTCACGAGACGATACCGGAGGGTCGAGACTGTAGAACGGATAGAGCGGATTAAAAGTTTAAAAGAAAGCGGAAAGACGATACCGGAGATTAAAGAACTGGTCAAGACGGGATAATCCCGCACGCGTAGAGCCCATCCATGAGCATGCGGGATTTCCTGGGAGGAAAAGTCAAAGATCCGGCCGCAGGAGACAGGACGTTAAAACTATAGTGCCGCGGGCGGCGGGAGCTCTGCCCCTCGCGGCAGTCCCGGCTGGTTCCATGAGGGCGTCTCACCGGCTGACTGTCCGCGGGAATTAAAATTAACACCAAAATTGTGTACAGCAGCACGAAGCTGGAAAGTTAAGAAAAATATCATTGACATTTTGATGATTCCGTTTTATAGTATCCATAGAATAAAGAGGGCGTACGGTCCTTTATGAGAAGAGGAGTGATTGTTATGTTGGCAAACGATAGGAAATGGGTGAAAACAAGATAACAACAGGAAAGACAGGGACTGGCGTAAGACAGCTTTATTTACTGCGCACGGCTTGTTGTCGTGTTTTTTTTGTACCTTTTTTCGGGATTCCGGGAAATGGCGGTACGTCCCTGTCGGCTCATAAAGGAGATTTTGATTTGGAGAGAGAAAATTGCATATTGATCAGTAACAGTAAAAACTGGATTGAACAGGCGGCTGTCGATCAGCTTCGTGGCGTTGCCAAGTTACCCGGAGTGGTGAAGGCAGTAGGCCTGCCGGATCTCCATCCGGGAAAGACACCGGTAGGAATGGCGGTGTTGAGCAGAGAACGGTTTTATCCTCATTTGATCGGCAATGATATTGGATGCGGAATGAGTTTATTTTCCACAGGAGTAAAGCAGAAGAAGTTCCGGATGGAGAAATGGGAGACGAGATTAAACTCGATTCGGGAGCTGGGGGATATCCCGTGTGACAATCCTTATGAGGGATTTTGCCCTGTTAAGGATTTGGGGACGATTGGCACCGGAAATCATTTTGCCGAGTTTCAGTGTCTGGAACACGTTTACAGGGAAGAGGAGGCTGAGCGTCTTGGACTGCTGGAGGGCCGCATCATGTTATTGGTTCACAGCGGCTCCCGGGGATACGGGCAGGAGATTTTAAACCGGTTTTATTCGCCGGAAGGACTGCCGGAAGATGGAGAGGAGGGCAGCCGCTATCTGGCGGAACACGACTCTGCTATCCTGTGGGCCGGAAGGAATCGCATGATAACGGCGAAAAAGCTGCTCGCTTATCTAGGCGTGGAGAGTGAGGTGAATCCTCTGTTAGAGAGCTGCCATAATTATCTGGAGCGAACGGAAGATGGCTGGCTCCACCGGAAAGGGAGCGTATCGACGAAGCGGGGAGCCGTGGTGATACCTGGATCCAGGGGAAGTTTAAGCTATGTGTGTGTACCGGCTGCGGATACAGCCGTGTCCCTGGACTCTGTGTCCCATGGTGCAGGCAGAAAATGGGCCCGAAGTATCTGTAAGAGCAGAATCGACCGGAGATACGACAGGGATTCCATCAGGAGCACAAAGCTTAAGAGCCGCGTGGTCTGCCATGACACCAATTTACTGTTTGCCGAGGCGCCGGAGGCCTATAAGAACGTGGAACAGGTGATTGCTTCCCTTGAGGACTATGGACTGATTGATGTTGTTGCGACACTGCGGCCGCTTCTCACGTTTAAAGGGTAAGGAGGCGCGCATGAGAATACAGATAAGTTCCGGGCAGGGCCCGGCGGAATGCGAGCTGGCGGTTGGTCTGCTCTATGAGGAACTGAAAAGGGAAGCGCCGGATATCCGGCTGCTTTCTTTCACACAGGGAAAAAAGCGGGAGGGATTTTCCTCCATCATGTTTGAGACGGAACATGATTTTACCAGCCTGGAAGGCAGTGTGCTGTGGATTTGCAAAAGCCCTTACCGGCCAGAACATAAACGAAAAAACTGGTATGTGGATGTCAGTATTTTGGAGACGGTGCCGCGGGTGACCGAGGAAAAGCTGGTTCGCTTTGAGACCTTTAAAAGCGGCGGGAAAGGCGGCCAGAACGTGAATAAGGTGGAAACCGGAGTCCGCGCCATTCATATACCGACGGGGACTGCGGTGGTATCCACAGAGGCGCGGAGCCAGCATATGAATAAGCAGGCTGCCTTAAACCGCCTGTGCGAAATTCTGGCGGAGATGAACCTGGAAAGCGGGCGAAGGGAAAAGAACCTGGCCTGGATGGAACACACCAGGTTGGAACGGGGGAATCCTGTTCGGGTCTACGAGGGAAGAGCGTTTCACCTTAAGAGGGGGAACGGTGGGGATAAGAGCAATGGAGCATAAGGTAAGGTGCGAATGGTGCCTGGTGCATGAGCCGATGAAACGGACCGACAGGATAAAAATGAAAAGCGAGGTAGTGGAATGGAAAAAAGGAAACGGTAACGCAGGCTGATTTGTTTAAAGTACTTGATATGTTAGAGCAGTTTGGAATCCGTTACTGGCTGGATGGCGGCTGGGGCGTGGATGCGCTTGTTGGCAGGCAGACGAGAGAACACAGGGATGTGGACATTGATTTCGATGCCGGGTATACGGAAGAATTACGGCATAAGCTGGAAGAAAAGGGATACGAAGTAGTAACAGACTGGAGCCCTGTCCGTATAGAGCTGTACCATCCCCAATTGAGCTATATCGATATTCACCCATTTATTTTAAAGGAGGACGGAACAGCAAGACAGGCTGGCTTAGAAGGCGGCTGGTATGAATTTGAGGCCGATTATTTTGGCAGTGCTGTTTTAGATGGTAGAAAGATACCATGTATCTCAGTGAAAGGGCAGAAGATTTTTCATACCGGCTATGAGCCGCGAGAGGTAGATAAGCATGATATGAAAAATATTGAGAAACTGATGAGCAGCGTCTCACAGAGCGGATTTATGCATGAGTACAAAGGATAATAAAACAGCAGGGAACAACGATTTTGATCGTCGCTCTCTGCTGTTTTATTATGACTCTAGTGCCCCCAAAGGTTCTGTGCCACCTGCATGGCGGATTTATCTGCGATTTCCGCGATCTTTTCTTTGGACTCTTTCATGCCGTTGTTGATCCAGCAGCGCAGGACTCCGGTTAAACCGAATGTGATGAACTCAATGAAATAGGAAAGCGATACGTCGTCGATTCCCGGATACTGTTTCTTAAAAATCGCGGTTCCATTGTCAGAAATGAGCTGATGGAAACGGTAGACAAAATCACTGGATGCGCTGTTTTCAAACAAAATTCTGGCAATTTTAACATTTTCTTCAATATATTGTATGACTGGCAGCAGGATGGGCATCAGCGAACCATTCTTAGAACTGCACAGGAAATTGTCGATCATGTCCTGAAAATCGGCCAGTACGTCGGATTCCATCTTCTGCAGCAGATCGTAAGTATCGGTGTAATGATTGTAGAAGGTTCCCCTGTTTAGATCTGCCCGCTCCGTGATGTCCTTGACGGAAATATTTTTAAAATCTCTCTCGGTCATCAGCTCAATCAGGCTGTCTTTTAACATTTTCTGGGTCCTGCGAATTCTCCGGTCCTCTTTCTGTGATTCCATATTTTTCTCCTCACAATCCTGTTTAAAAACAAATTTATCAGTTTCGATTGATATTAAACACAAAAGCGAATAAGTGGTGCTTATCACACAAAGCAGCGAATCGTTGCTTATTGAAATATATCAACAATTGAATTATAATACACATGTGTTCAAAAGTCAATGATTGTACAATAATCAAAAGGTGGGCAATAATGAAAAGAAACAGCGATATTTTCAATCAGGTGATTCGTTTTATTGTGTATCACGGGAAGATCATTGAGAAGATTTTCCTGGTAACCACAATTCTCTGCGCCGTTTGTTTCCCGTTTGTGGGGGTGAATTACGATCTGAGCAAATACCTGCCGGATTTTGCACCGACAAAGCAGGCGCTGGATGTGATGGAAGCGGAGTTTGGTTATCCCGGCATGGCGCGTGTTATGGTAAAAGACGTATCTCTGCAGGAGGCGAAACGCATCCGGGAAGAGATATCTGCGGTTGACGGGGTAGATCTGGTTCTCGGTTCTGACGTCTCGACCGATGTCTACATGGGAACACCGTTTCTGAGTGAAAGCATGACGGAATTCATCGGCGTCGATTTGCTTGCAATCGACGATTACTATAAAGACGGGAACGCCCTGATGGACATTGTCTTTGAAGATAAAGACGGGGAGCCGCGTACCAATGCGGCCATCGAGGAAATTTACCGGATCGTCGGTAAGGACCGGGGCTGCTTTTCCGGAAGCGCCATATCCAGCAAGGAACGGGAGGCTTCGATCACAAGAGAGATCGCCATGGCGATTGCCATGTCAATCGTGATTATATGGCTGATCCTGACGCTGACCACCACGTCGTGGATGGAGCCGTTTCTCTTTATTTTCGTGATGATCGTGGCGATTGTACTGAATATGGGGTCGAATATTATTTTTGGAACGATATCCTTCTTTACTTTCTCCACAGCGGCTATTTTGCAGCTGGCGGTATCGATGGACTATTCTATTTTCCTGCTTCATACCTTTACGGCATTGAAAAACAGGGGCATGGAAATCCATGAGGCGATGGTGGAGGCGATCAGGGAATCCTGCAGTTCGATTCTCGCCAGCGGGGCGACCACCATTGTGGGATTTATCGTTATCGCGTTTATGCGGTTTACCATAGGAAAGGACGTAGGATTTGTACTCGCAAAGGGAATCATATGCAGCCTTTTAACGGTGCTTCTGCTGATGCCCACACTGATTCTCCGGTTTGACGATAAGATTGTGAAAACGGCGCATAAGCCGCTTATCGCTTCTTTTGATGGATTTGCACGGGCCATGTACCGGATCAGGATTCCGGTGTTCCTTTTGGCGGCGCTCTTAGCAGTGCCCTGTTATTTCGGGCAGGGTATGAATCACTTCCTGTACGGCGACGATGCGATCGGTGCGGGACCGGGAACGCGGGTTTACGAAGACACGCAGGAGATTGACCGTCTGTTTAAAAAGTCCAACATGACGATCTGCATCGTGCCGAACGGTTCCGGCGTGACGGAAAAGGAACTGTCAAAGGAACTGGAGAACCTGGATTTTGTCAATTATGTGATTTCCATGTCAGGAACCATGCCTGACGGAATACCGGAAAGCTTCCTTCCTGATGATTTGACGAGCCAGCTGCGGGGCGATGTTTATGCCAGAATGCTGATTTCCATGAATACCTTACAGGAGAGCGACTATGCGTTTGAGTGCAGTGCCAGACTGGAGGAGATTGTACATAAGTATTATCCTGACAATTCCTACGTGATCGGGATGACGCCCACAACCATTGACATCAGGGATATTCTGACAGAGGATTACAATCATGTATCTCTGCTGTCTCTGGCTGGTGTGGCACTTGTCGTATTTCTGACATTCCGCTCGGTCCTGGTGCCGATTCTGGTGATTGTGCCGATTGAAGTTGCCATCTATTTAAACATGACGCTGCCCTATGTGATGGGGGACACCATGATCTATATCGGCTATATCATCGTCAGCTGTCTGCAGCTGGGGGCTACCATCGATTACTCGATTCTGATGACAAACAACTACCTGGCGTTTCGAAAGGAAAAGGGACGCCGCGAGGCTGCCGTTGCCGCTGTCAATAAGAGTACGCTTTCAATCATGACATCGGGCGGTATTCTGATGGTGGTAGGATATCTGCTGTATTTTACTTCGTCCATACAGGCGATTTCCCAGGTGGGGCGTCTGGTGGGACGCGGGGCTTTCCTGAGCGTGACACTGGTACTGTCTCTGCTTCCGGCGCTCTTATCCGCATTTGATAAGCAGATCAAACGGCAGCAGGAGCGGGCGGATGCACGGAAAGAGAGAAGGCGGAACCGTCTGGCGGCAGCAAAAAACCTGACAGCAGGGAAAAGTCTGCCGGGAGCGAAGCGTGTGACGGAAGAGAAGGAGTTATCGGAAGAGAAGGAGTTATCGGAAGAGAAGGAGTTACCGGAAGAGGCAGGTCTTACGACAGATGTGAGCCCGACATTTGCAGATGGAAAATGCGGGCAGAAAGAAGGTTCCGCGCAGGCGGAGGCAGAAGAGCCGGAGCAGAAGGAAAAGGGAGATGACAGCCATGAGAAAGAGTAAACGGATTTCAGCGTTTGTTTTAGCAGCCGTGCTTGCGTGCGGTCCGTCCATGGAGGCGGGAGCGGCGGCAGACACTCCGGTCTGTGATGAAACGCTCTATATCACGATGGATCCCTACGGGGAGATTAAGGAGAGCAGTGTCGTAAAAAGCTACACGATGAACGGAAGCAGCCGGATTGTTGATTATGGAACGTACAACCGGATTACCAATATGACGGATCACTCCGAGCCTGTGACGGAGCAGGACGGAAAGCTTACATTTAATTTGGAAAATCCGGAGGACCGTTTCTATTTTGAAGGTGGTACGGAGACCACAAAGGAAGAGCTTCCCTGGAATATTTTAGTGAGTTACCGCTTAAACGGACTGGAAAAGAAGGCGGAAGAACTCTGCGGCGCAGCCGGACTGGTGGAAGTGAATGTAGATCTTACGCCGAATAAAGGTGTGTCGGATTATTACCGCAATAACATGGTTCTGATGGCCGGAACCGTTGTAGACATGGATAAGAATTTAAGCCTCGAAGCGGAAGGGGCTCAGGTTCAGGCAATGGGCAATTTAAATGCGGTTATATTTTTCGCACTGCCGGGGGAAGAGCAGCATTATTCGATTCGGATCGGTACAGATGATTTCTCTTTCAGTGGAGTTGTTTTTACCATGGTGCCGCTGACTGCGTCCCAGCTTGACAAGGTGGGAGATTTGCGTGAGGCGAAGACGACCCTGGAGGATTCCGCGGATGCCATCAGTGACAGTCTGGACACACTGTTTGATACGTTTGACAGCATGCAGAAAAGTGTGGAAGATTCAGCTGACGGTCTCAGGGGACTCGATCACAGCCGTCAGCTGTTCGCAGATTCCAAGGGAAAGGTGTACGCCGATGCAGACGAAGCGCTGGCAGGTTTAAATGAGCTGTCCCGGCAGTTTAAACCGTTCTCCGGACATATGAGGGAGGCGGAAAAGTATCTCGATACCATGAATTCCCATGTCAATGAACTGACTGGGCATCTCGATGATCTGTCGCCGGATCTGGAGGACATGAAGGCGACCATGCGGGATCTTCGGGATGATTTACAGGGGATCAGCTCCATGCTAAACAGTCCCCAGGTGGATTTAGGAGCCCAGGCGTTTTTACAGCTGATGGAAAAGACGAAAACGGATCTGGAGATCTTTAAGCAGTCGCAGGCCAAACTGGATGGCGGCGTGAGTGCGCTGACGCCGGCTCTTGCGGGGCTGCTTGCACAGGTCGGAGGACTGGGTGGAAAAAAAGCGGAATATTTCAGTGAAGACAGTCTGGAAGATTTTATCGATGAGATGGAGAGTGCGGGTGTGGATCTGGGAGATGAGGATGAGGTGGCTTCCTATCTGCGCAATGAGCTGGGGATGGCTGCGGATGAAATAGACGCACTCATGAGATACGCTTCTCAGGCTCTGTATGAGACTGCTACAACGTCCCAGCCAGACACTGGAAATATCGCCGCCGCAGCCCGGGCGATCGTTGAAGGCTTCCATGGTACCGCCGGGAACACCGGACTGATTACAGATATACAGACCATGATCGGACAGACGGAAGTTCTTCTTAAGGCCGCGGCCTCCCAGAAAGGGAACGCGGTGGGTATGCTGCAGAATACCGCGGACATGGCCCATCTGGCAGCCAGTATGTGCAACACACTGGACGATATTATTTCCGATGCAGACAGTCTGACTAAGACGGTCAATTATTATCACGAGGGTACGCTGGAGACTCTGCGTGATCTGGGAAGTATGACAGATGCCGCAGCCGGAAGTTTAAAATCTCTGACCGTGTTCTGTACTTCCTTTGAAAATCAGCTGAAAACAGTCGGCGATTCCTTAAACTCCAGTACCCAGAAGACATTAAACGGCCTTGCAGGAACGCTGGATGGATTGGGAAACGGACTGGATCAGACGGATGTGCTTAAAAATGCCAAAGACACTATCAAAACGGTGATCGACGATAAATGGGATGAGTATACCACAAAGGATACGACCATCTTAAATATTGATATGGACGCGAAGCCCGTATCGCTGACATCGGATAAGAACCCGTCTCCGCGTACGGTACAGATTATTCTGAGGACCGGTGAGATCAGGGAAAAAGATAAAAGTAACGCTGCCGAGGTGGATGAAAGTTACCACCCGGAGGGAAATGTATTCCACCGGATCGCCAGTATCTTTACCCGGATCTGGAAGATGATTACATCGCTGTTTCAAAAATAAAGAGTTGTAAAGCATAGAAAATTGTGAAAAAGGTTCCGGATTGCTGCAGGGGCCTTTTTTGCGTTTTAAGGTAAGAGGAAAGCGCTCCTGTCACACAGGAATCTGATGACAGGATATTGTATTTTACAGGAAAACATGGCATACTACCGGTAAAACAGTGGAAAAGAACAGGAGAATGATATGTGCGGACGATATTATGTAGACGATGAGACGGCGCGGGAGATCGAAAAATTAGTGGAAACAGTCAATGACAAGCTTCGTCTGGAACGGCTGGGCAGGGATATCCATCCCACGGATGAGGCGCCGGTCCTGGCTGCCGGAAACCACGAAATGAAACTGGAATGGCAGCACTGGGGCTTCCCGGGATTTCAGGGAAAGGGGGTAATCTTTAATGCCAGGTCTGAGACGGTGCTGGAAAAGAAGATGTTTCGTGAGAGTGTCCTGCATCGAAGAATCATCATTCCCTGTACCTGGTTTTATGAGTGGAACCGGAAAAAGGAGAGGGTGACATTTTACAGGGAAGACGCACCGGTAATCTTTCTGGCTGGTTTTTACAATGTATTTGGAGATGAAAAACGCTTCACGGTTTTGACGACGGAAGCAAATCAGTCGATGGTCAGCACCCATGACCGGATGCCTCTTATCATTGAGCATGATCAGATCAAAGACTGGGTGATGGATGATACGAAGTTCTGCGGAATGCTGAAGCAGACGCCGGTGCTGCTGGAGACGAAACAGGAATACAGCCAGCAGGAACTGAAATTTTTATAGTAATTACTCCCCTTCAGTAGTTCCTTCTCCGATCAGTTAGCAAATGATTTTTCAGAGAATTGTAAAGAAACAGAAATAGATAATCTGTTGAAAATATGATAGGATAGTAATATCTGAAATATGACAGTGATCCGAGACGGGAGGAATGGAGTATGTGGACAAGAGCAGAGTTAAAGGACAGGGCAAAGAATGACCTCAGGCCGTATTACTGGTATGGCGTTCTGGTGTGCTTCATCGCCGGAATACTGGGGGCAGGAAGCTCCGGCGGAGGCGTGAGTATCAGCACAGGCAGCAGGGCGAGCGAGAATTCATATTCTATCGGCAGTATCCGGGATGGACGCCATGCCGCGGTTTTTTTGTTGATTTTAGGGATTTTTCTGGTAGTCTTCATCATTGCCGTTGCAGTCGGTGTTTTTGTAAGCAATGTTGTAGCAGTAGGTAAACTGCGCTATTTTATGGACAGCGCAGTTATGCAGCAGTCAGCCGGAATCGGCCGTATTTTCTTCGCGTTTGGCGGAGGAAACTATTTAAACGTTGTAAAGACCATGTTTTTAAAGGGGCTCTTTGAAGGGCTGTGGTCGTTGCTGCTTGTTATCCCCGGCATTTATAAGCACTATGAGTATTATATGATTCCCTATCTGCTGGCGGATAATCCGGAGATGGACAGGCACGAAGCATTCCGCCTCAGCAAAGAGATGATGGACGGCAACAAGTTTAATACCTTTGTATTGGAACTGTCCTTTATCGGCTGGTATTTGCTGGGAATGATGCTTTGCTGTATCGGCGGCATCTTTGTTAATCCGTACTATGAAATGACCTTTGTGGAGCTTTACTGGGTTTTGCGTGATCAGGTGATGGGGCCGCGGCCAACAGAAGCCATGGATCAGAATGTATATGCTGACGCGTACTACCGGGAAATATAATGGAATAATGGGTTATCAGTTATAACGGATTCAATCTGTTTCGAAAGAGGCGGGGAGGTAGAAAATACCTTACCCGTCTCTTTTGTCCTGTCAGACGGATTTTCATCTGATAATAAAAGTCATCCGCCTGTGCTGGTTTGTGAAAGGGAGATAATAAAAAGCATCCGGTTTAGTTCGGATGCTTAAAATTAAATTCAATTTGATTATAGTCTGCCGGATCAGATACAAAAGCTTTCCCTATCGATAGTTTTTCGTTGATTTCTCTCTGGGTTACGTAATATTCATTCCTGGCCTTCATTAGAATAGAGGCACGTGAATCCTGAGATGAGTTTTGAAACCAGTAGAGTAACAGGGATTCTTCTTCGGATAATAACTTTTCAACTACTGTTCCGGCTTCTTCGGGTCTCAATGCAGTAATGAGAGGTTGGTTAAGTTCTGGTAAATCAAAGAGATTGTAGATCGTTGTTCCCAGTGCTTTTGCTATGTTCTCCATGTAAGCGGTTTTTACATTCATGACGGTTCCATTGATGATACGGTTCAGAGTGGTAGCCGGGATACCTGTTAAAGCAGACAGTTGTGTTTTATTAATATCCTTTAGCTTCATATACATTAATATCTTATTGTTTACCATTTGTACAACCCTCCAACAAGAATTATAGCAGAAATGGAAAAAAATGTAAATAAATGTCGAATGAAAAAGGGCAGAGAGAATTTTGATATTTTGTTAGTAATATTTGAAGTTTCTCATCCATTTGGCGGAGTCGTCATTATAATGTTATAATGACGGCTAAAAATGAAATGACAGCATACCAGAATATGCAAGAGGAGGAAATGAAATATGTCAAGTGTCAGAGGGATTTTAGAGAGAGCAAGCCTGGATAGTATGATTGCCTGCTTACTGGATGAGCCAGGGCCGGTAAACGGAACGATTGAGGTAAGCGAAAGCGCTATTGAGAACAGCTACAGAGAGTTCATATTGGAACTAACACATCTTTACCCGGGTGTAAACAAAGATGATGATGAACTGTTTGATGCGGTTATAAGATTTGCATCTGTTCTTGAAGAAATCTATTTAAAAATCGGATTTATCGTTGGCAGAAAATTAGACGGAGATTTGAGGGAGGGGGAAGAAAAGCTTAAGAATATTGTAACAGCGAAGTAACGTGAAAAGAACTGTTTCCTGTTTTTGGGGCAGTTCTTTTATTGGTGTATCCTTATCCATTAAAACTAAAATATAGCCGGGATTTCGGTTTTGAGTTTTTTAGCCTGTACTTTCTAACTTTGTCTTTATGAATCCTTCAACTTATCGCTTATGATGATTCGTCTTGGCTGTGTGTTCAAAAGAATATCCATGTCCATATCTGAATAAAAGAAATATTTTTGGTGAATACTTTTCCTATATTATGGATATACGAGGTATTTTGCTGTGAATAACAACAGAGACAGAGTGCTGTCATATACAGAAGAATTTTCAAAAAAATACGGGTATACGCCGACAACTTTTCAAATATCAAATGAACTGTATATACCGCATGACAAGGTATCTTCTATTATAGAAGCGTTAAGAGCCGAAGGAGCAATTCAGATCAGCAGGCCGTTATCATAAGCATCTCGAATTCGTTTTCCTGGAGCGTGGGAAAACCATGAGAAAAACTATGGGATTTGAAATGGATATGGCAGGAGAGTACTGTATGGTTGGTTTGAAATTTGTAAAGGCGTGATTAATGGCTGAGGGTTTTTGGATGATGTCAGATAGGGTAACATAACAGTATAGCTGGCAGTTGTTCATAGATGATATCGATAGAACAGTAATTTATATCATATTTTAATCGGGATACAGGAATGGAAAAGTGGCTCAGTATTGTGCAGAAGCTGTAAGCTGGAGGCGTTTTTCATTCACATTATCTCGGTTTGTGAAATATTTATTGATAAGACTGCAAAAATGGCATTATAGGCATTACCATTATGTTTCATAAAAAAAGAATAGGTCTCCATGCTTTGTGTTTTTCCCTGATGAAGTTTCGTTGCTGATACAAGGAAAGAATCTATTGTGGCGTGGAGGTCTTTTTTTGTTTACAATAAATAAAGTTTTAAAACAAACGGCTGAAGGGAGAATTTTAAATGAGAGAGTTGGGGAATGAAATGCAGTTAGTGGAAGAGTTTAAGCAGTATCTGGTGTTGGAGGAGAAAAGTAAAGCTACTATTGATAAATATATGCGGGATATTGTCAAATTTTTAGATTGGGAGTGGGAACCTCGGGGTTCAGGGAACGTCACCATATCCTGATTTTCACAACAGATTCGGGCGATGACCATATGCTCTAAGGCACTGATGGACGGAATTGCGGCACACGTGGAACATATTGACTGTGATAAGGTCACTTCCAAGGAACTGATGGAGATATACCGTCTGCCGGCCGCGGTTAATGCGGCTAAGGTTCAGCTGCATATCGGAAACAGTGTTCCGGTCACGGCCTTTATCGAACGGCCTTTTTCGAGAATGGTAATCCGGACCAGAATCTACCAACGGAAACTTTTGAGATGGACAAGCTGAAGGCAGTCCATATGACCGCCGGCACCTGCTCTGCCATGTTCCAGAACGGATTTGCCGACTGTTAGATGGTAATCGAGAGAACGTAACTGGAGGATGCAGTCTCTTTCTTGAAGAACGTGGTGGACGGAATCATAGCCTGCTCCAAACAGGCGCGTGAACTTAAGCTTTCAGCACGCTGAGGAAGTTCCTGTGTGATAGCCTTCGATGTAGAACCATTTTTACAGGCCCATCCTCAGCTTGACTATTTGAAAGAGTTTTTGAAAAAGCGACCGTCTCACCCCTGGACTGCATTTTCGGTTTAAACAGAGTAAGGACAGTGGAACTGCTCAATAGAGACGGCATTATATAAGAATAGTATCATGCAAAACATCATAAAATACTGCACCGTGGCTTTGCTAAAGCTCCGTTATAATAGAAATGGAAAAACGGCAGGAGTGCAGCATTTTAGTGATCTTGGTGAATTCGGAAGCCTCTCAGTTTCCCTGTCTGAAAGTGGAGGCTGAACTCCTTCAGCCATGCGCCTTCCTGCTAAAACAGTTTTTTTGCGCTATAATCTAAATTTATCCAGTAGAACCGGCATTAAGGGCCAACTTGTCATTATTTTCCACAGTTTTCACTTTTGATATATGGTTATCTTCAGAAGTGAAGTCTCCAGAATCGTTTTTAGCCGTGCCGCAAGGTTCCGTATCTGGTATAGAATTCAGTATAAAAGAGTATTCAGGTTTATTTCATTACAGAAGGAAAGTCGTATGCAAGAAAAGGTAAGGGATTATTTCCTTAATATTCGCTAAATTTTTTTTAAGGCTTTCCAAAGAGCATTGACTATATTTGGGAAAGCTTGTATTCTCAACACAGCTAAGATAAAAAGGAAGTCTAAGAAATTTTTATATAGCAGGGGTGTTACATGTTTGTCGCATCGTTCTGACACGGCAGCCGGTCCATGTGCCGGTGTCTGCAATGGTAAAGAATAATACCTTGAATACACGAGGAGATAGAGAAAAGGAGAACATCATGGAAAAAATATTGGTTGCAGAAGGGCTTATAAAACAATATATCACTAAGGGGCATACCACAAATGCATTGAACGGAATTGGCTTTGAGGTTTGCCGCGGAGAGTATGTGGGTATCATGGGTGCCTCCGGCAGTGGAAAAAGCACCTTGTTGAACTGCATTGCGACCATTGATGAGGTAACCTCAGGCAATATTTACATTGCTGGAAAAGATATCACCAAGATGACTAAGAACCAGCTTTCTGCTTTCCGGAGAGAGCAATTAGGATTTATTTTCCAGGATTTTAATTTATTGGACACTTTAAATTGTAAGGACAACATTGCATTGGCCCTTTCTATTCTTGGAGTAAGACCAGGACAAATCGAAAAAAAGGTGAAAGATGTTGCCCAGGAGCTGGGAATTACCCAGATCCTGAAAAAATATCCGTATGAGATTTCGGGTGGGCAAAAACAGCGTGTAGCCTGTGCAAGGGCTATTGTTACAGAGCCGTCGCTAATCTTGGCGGATGAGCCAACCGGAGCTCTGGATTCTAAATCAGCATCCATGCTGCTGGATAATTTTGAATACCTGAATGAGCAAAAAGGGGCGACTATTGTAATGGTGACCCACGATGCATTTACAGCCAGCCACTGCAGCCGTATCCTGTTTATCCAGGACGGACTGATATTCCACCAGCTGCATCGTGGAAATAGTGACAGAAAAGCCTTTTTCCAAAAAATCATGAAGGTGGTATCTGATTTGGGAGGTGACAGCGATCATGTCCTTTAAGAAAAAAGTGCATCAGGATAACAGAACATATGGGAAAAGTAAGCTGAGTCCTGTTTTTTTTGATATGGCGTTTAAAAATGTGCGCAAAAGTGCACGGGATTATCTGATCTATTTCTTTACGATTGCTTTGGGTGTTGCGTTGTTTTACTCTTTTAATTCCATAGGCAAGCAGTTCTCAGTGCTGAAGATACCAGATACCCTAAGCTATATATCCTTTACTGTTTCGTCCATGGCGGTGATATCGGTTTTTGTCTGTTTGATTATTGGATTCCTGATTGTCTATGCCAACCGTTTTTTGTTAAAACGCCGCAAGAAAGAAATCGGTATTTATATGACACTCGGCATGAGCGAGCGGAATATTTCCGACCTTTTGATGTTGGAAACTCTGCTGATTGGCATATTTGCTGTGGCGGTAGGTATACCCATTGGAATTCTTGTGTCCCAGGGGCTTATGATCTTTAGTGCGCAGATGCTTAATATCCCCATGAAACAGGCAAAGCTTTTCATTTCCCAGGAGGCTATTGCTGGCAGCATTTTGTTTTTCTTTGTGCTTTTTGCCGTTGTACATCTTTTTAACAAGAAAGAGATACGGAAATTAAAGCTGATTGAACTGCTGAAGGCAGAAAAACAGAATGAAGCTATAAAAACCAATGGATTTGTATCAATATTATCGTTTTTTCTGTCCGTTTTCCTCACACTGGCAGGATATTACTTTTTGTTTTATGATCCTCTTCAAAATATGATGAACGCACTGGTTTTTGGGATTCTTTTGATTTCTGTAGGAACGATACTGTTCTTTTTTTCTGTTTCGGCTATTTTGCTGAGTGTTTTTGGAAATATAAAAAGCTATTATTACAGGGGCCTGAACATGTTTGTCTTGCGGCAGCTCAGCAGTAGAATTAAGAGCTCCGGGTTGTCCATAGCAGTCATCTGTATTCTGCTTTTTTTATCCGCGGCATCCATGGCGGTGGGACCGATCCTGGGGAAATCTAGTGTGAAAGGTACGGATCAAGCCATGCCCTATGATGCGGAGTTGGTAAGAAATTATCCAGGGAGCTATCAAGATTATGGAAAAGAAAATGATCCCTGGGTAAATTTGGATTCTTCGGATCAGAATGATACAGCAAATAATAATGATTCTTGGGATCAATATAACCCTGAAAACTATAATGACGGCTGGGACCAGAATGACGGCTGGGATCAGAATGACGGCTGGGACCAGAATGACGGCTGGGACCAGAATGACGGCTGGGATCAGAGCGACGGCTGGGATCAGAATGAGAATCTTGACCAGCAATGGGGAACTGCTGATGTGTCAGGCAGCAATGAAATGGTTGAAAACAGTGCCTTGTGGGAGGGCTCTTTGACAGAAAATCTCCAGCGGCTGGGATTTCCGTTGTCTGATATCTTTAAAGAATATGGAGAGCTGACCATTTATTTTTCTGATGACTTAAAGGAACAGGCATTTTTAGTGGAAGGCTATCCCCGGAAAGAGAGCGAGAAAGGCTTTGGTAATTTTACCATTGGCATTGTGGGTGTAGAGGAATACAACCGGATGATGGAACTTCAGAAGAAAGAAGGGATTTCTCTTGGGGAGAATGAGTTTGCCATCACATATAATATGAGTGAATATGGCGGCATCTACCAGTATTATGCTAATAATCATAAAAAGCCGCTGCGCATCAACGGATATGATCTGAATTTAAAGGAAGATGGCGTCTATGTGCGAACCATGGGAATTGAAAATGTGTTGATGAACAACGGTACTGTGATTGTACCTGAGAAGGTGTTGTCCGGCCTTGCGGCAAACCGCACCATGCTGAACGGCAATTTCAAAGATGAAAATACAGGGTACACAAAATTCGTGGAGGCTGTCCGCGCCTTGAATACCAATCTGATCTGGACTACCAGACAGGATACCTTTGTAGAGGTTACTATGGCAAATATCCTTCTGTCTTATGTTGGGCTGTATCTTGGAATCTGTTTTATAATAACTGCAGGAGCGGTTTTGGCGTTGCAGCAGCTTTCTCAGACTGCAGATAATCAACAGCGTTTTCTCCTGCTGCAAAAGCTGGGAACAAAAAGAAGCATGATGCTCAAAGCCATGCGGGTACAGGTTGTCACGTATTTTGCCCTTCCGTTCCTTCTGGCGCTGATGCATGCCTGGGTCATGATTACCTATACCATGAATACCATAACAAATCTTTCCTTGGCGGAACAATTAAACTATGTATATCTTTCAGGCGGAATTGTGCTGGTTTTGTACGGAACCTATTTTGTGGGAACCTATCTTGGCAGCCGGCGGATAGTTCTCGAGGTGATTTCAGAGAAAACGAACAGAAAATAAGCCGGATCGCAGCACCTCAACGGCGGTCATCTCATAGGATGATCTGCCGTTGAGGTGTTGTTACTCACTAATTTCCTTGCTTATGGGCAGCGATTTGAAGTACTTAAAGGTACTCAAACAGATAACAAAAAACCCTTGATTCTTCAAGGGTTTTTCAGTAGCGGAAGGGAGATTTGAACTCTCGACACCACGGGTATGAACCGTGTGCTCTAGCCAACTGAGCTATTCCGCCATATAAAATTGTGTGATAAATAATTTTTATTTATCCGTGGGACCTACAGGGCTCGAACCTGTGACCCTCTGCTTGTAAGGCAGATGCTCTCCCAGCTGAGCTAAGATCCCATGCTTGTCTCGGAACTTTTTATCTCTGTGTTCCCGACTGCTTTGCTAGTATAATATGAATTGTGTTAATTGTCAACACTTTTTTGGAAATATTTTTAAAAAAATTTTATTATTCATTTTATACGATTTATGATATACTTAAGATTAGCAAATGGTGGAGGGATTCCATGTACTATTTTATCATAAACCCGAATGCGAAATGCGGGCGGGGGAAGAACGTATGGAAGAAACTGGAAAAGATTCTGGAGCGTGAGAATGCCCAGTATCAGGCGTATATAACTGAGAAGCCGGGTGATGCGAAGGTTTTTGCCAGAAAGCTGACAGAAGGGTGCAGGGAACCGCACGTGATCGTTGCAGTCGGCGGAGACGGCACTGTAAACGAGATTCTGGATGGCCTTTCTTTCTGCAGTCCCGTTACCCTGGGTTATATTCCCGCCGGTTCAGGCAATGATTTAGCAAGAAGCTTAAAGCTGCCAAGAAAGCCGGGACGCTGTCTGAAGAAGATTCTGTATCCGAAGTATCATAAACAGATGGATTACGGAGTGCTTACTTATGGAGGAGATGAGATTTCCTGCAGAAGATTCATCGTCAGTGCAGGAATCGGCATGGATGCGGCGGTTTGCCATAATATTCTCTATTCCAGAACGAAGGGAATTTTAAATAAGCTTCATATAGGAAAGCTGACCTATCTTCTGATCGGGGTCAAACAGCTCCTTCTCGCGAAGCCCGCCAAGGGTTATCTGCTGCTGGATGGGGTTCAGAAGGTGGAGTTTAATCATGCCTATTTTATTTCCGCTCATATCCATCCATATGAAGGGGGCGGTTTTAAATTCGCGCCGGACGCCAGCTATGACGATGGAAAACTATCTATTTGTGTGATGAACAACAGAAAAAAGAGAAAACTGATACCGGTGCTTTTAAATTCCATGTTTGGAAGACAGTCCCATAATAAGGGAACCCGGTTTTATACATGCGGGGAAGCTGTGGTTCACGTGGATAAGCCGATGGCGGTCCATGTGGATGGAGAGAGCTGTTTCTGTCAGAATGACATACAGCTGAGGTGTATCAAAAAGGCAGTCCGCATGATTGTATAAACCAGCTATACCACCAGCTATGCCAATAGTAATTCAGATAACGATACAGATTTTAGAATAGATTTCAGAAAGGATTTAAGATATCATATGAGAATCGGACAGGGCTACGATGTGCACAAATTGACGGACGGAAGGGATTTGATTCTCGGAGGAGTAAAGGTTCCTTATGAAAAAGGGCTGTTAGGCCACTCTGACGCGGACGTGTTAGTTCATGCGGTGATGGATGCCCTGCTGGGCGCAGCGGCGCTGGGGGATATCGGGGAACATTTTCCGGATACGGATCCGGCTTACAGAGGAATATCCAGTGTGGAACTCTTAAAGCGCGTTGGAGCGCTTCTGGAAGAGAAGGGGTACGTGATCGAGAACATCGATGCGACAATTATTGCTCAGAGACCCAAGCTTAAGGATTACAGACCGCAGATGGTACAGAACATCGCAGCTGCCCTTGGAATACCGGCAGACCGTGTCAGCGTAAAGGCAACCACAGAGGAAGGTCTGGGCTTTACGGGCAGCGGGGAAGGAATTTCAGCACAGGCAATTACCTTATTGACGGCAGTGGGGGATTACTGTTATGATGATAAAATCATGGACGGCGGCTGTCAGGGATGCGGCGGTGGCTGCTGCGGAAAATAACGAATCAGGAGGAAATTATGAAAATATTTAATACCTTGACAAGGCAGAAAGAAGAGTTTGTGCCGTTGGAGCCGGGAAAGGTCAGGATGTATGTCTGCGGACCGACGGTATATAATTTCATTCATATAGGAAATGCGAGGCCGATGATCGTGTTTGATACGGTCAGACGGTATTTTGAATACAAGGGCTATGAAGTGAATTTTGTTTCCAATTTTACCGATGTGGACGACAAGATTATCAAGAAGGCCATAGAAGAGGGTGTGGATGCCGATACTATTTCCAAGCGTTATATTGAAGAATGCAAGAAGGACATGGAAGGGCTCAATGTAAAGCCGGCTACAAAGAATCCGCTCGCTACCGAGGAAATCTGCGGGATGCTGGATATGATCGGAACTCTGATTGAGAATGGCCATGCCTATGTGGCGGCTGATGGAACCGTTTATTTCCGCACGAAGTCATTTGACGGTTACGGGAAACTGTCCCATAAGAACATTGAGGATCTGCAGTCAGGATTCAGGGAGATTAAGGTGACGGGAGAGGAAGGGAAAGAGGACCCGACGGATTTTGTTCTCTGGAAGCCGAAAAAAGAGGGAGAACCGTACTGGGAGTCCCCATGGTGCGAGGGGCGTCCGGGCTGGCATATCGAGTGCTCCGTAATGTCGAAAAAGTATCTGGGAGACCAGATCGATATTCATGCAGGTGGAGAAGACCTTGTGTTCCCGCATCACGAGAACGAGATTGCCCAGAGTGAATCTGCCAACGGCAAAGAATTTGCAAAATACTGGATGCATAATGCATTCTTAAATATCGATAACCGGAAGATGTCTAAATCCCTGGGGAATTTCTTCACTGTCAGGGAGATCAGTGAGAAGTATGATTTGTCTGTGCTCCGTTTCTTCATGCTTAGCGCGCATTACAGAAGTCCGCTGAATTTCAGCGCGGAGCTGATGGAGTCTTCCAAGAACGGATTAGAGAGAATTCTGACGGCGGTTGATAAGCTTAAAGATCTGGAAAGCAGGGCTGTGGGCGATTCGTTTACAGAGGGCGAGAGCAGGGAAGCCGTGGATGAACTGGTTGCGAAGTATGAGGCGGCCATGGATGATGATTTCAACACTGCCGATGGCATTTCTGCCGTTTTCGAGCTGGTTAAACTGAGCAATTCCACAGCAGGGGCAGACAGTTCGAAAGCGTATGTCGTTTATTTAAAGGAGACCATCGAAAAGCTGTGCGACGTGCTGGGTATCGTTACGGAGAAAAAGGAAGAGATGCTGGATTCTGAGATCGAGGAGATGATTGCAGCGAGGCAGCAGGCGAGAAAGGATAAGAATTTCGCGCTGGCCGATGAGATTCGCGGAAAGCTTCTCGAGAAGGGAATTGTTCTGGAAGACACCAGGGAAGGTGTAAAATGGAAGAGGGCATAAGAGATGTTTCCGGATTCCAGACATTATGCAGAGAAGCACTCAGATTAAAGGAGATGGATCCCGGGACGTATTCTCCGCTGGCGCTTGCCTATATCGGAGACGCTGTCTACGAACTGATCGTCCGTACCATGGTGATCAGCCATGGAAGCATCCAGGTGAACAAGATGCATAAGAAGAGTGCCTCGCTGGTCAATGCAGGTACCCAGGCGGAGATGATCCGGCTTATGATGGAAGAACTTACCGAGGAGGAAACCGCGGTCTATAAGCGGGGGCGTAATGCCAAGTCAGTGACGACGGCGAAGCATGCGACCGTCGTGGATTACAGAACGGCGACCGGATTTGAGGCGCTCTGCGGCTACCTCTATCTGATGGGACGCCTGGAGCGTCTGGTTACGCTGATCAGCCATGGATTTGAGAAAATAGGAGAACTGGAATGACGGAAGAATTTACAACGGAAGAATTTATAATAGAAGGAAGAAACGCCGTGCTGGAGGCGTTCCGTGCGGGAAAGACCATCGATAAGCTGTATGTGCAGGAGGGGATAAAGGACGGGCCTGTCCAGTCTATTATCAGAGAAGCAAAAAAACAGGATACCATCGTGAATTTCGTATCGAGAGAACGATTGAACCAGATGTCGCAGGAAGGGCGTCACCAGGGTGTGATCGCACATGCGGCAGCTTATGAATATGCTGAAGTAGAGGACATTTTAAAGGCGGCCGAGGAGAAGGGAGAACCACCGTTTATTTTCCTGTTGGACGGGATTGAGGATCCCCATAATCTGGGTGCGATTATCCGTACAGCCAACTTGGCGGGAGCCCACGGCGTGATCATTCCGAAACGGCGTGCGTCCGGTCTTACGGCGGTAGTGGCAAAGACCTCGGCGGGAGCCCTTAATTATACCCCTGTGGCGAAGGTGACAAACCTGGCTGCCACGATCGAAGAATTAAAAGAAAAGGGATTGTGGTTCGTCTGTGCGGACATGAATGGCGAACTGATGTACCGGTTAAATTTAAAGGGACCGATCGGTCTGGTGATCGGCAGCGAAGGAGACGGCGTTGGAAGACTCGTCAGGGAAAAGTGCGACATGGTTGCATCGATCCCCATGAAGGGGGATATTGATTCGCTGAACGCTTCCGTAGCCGCAGGTGTGCTTGCGTATGAGATCGTCAGACAGCGTCTGGGCTAGTACCCGCAGAGACAGCGATGCCTGAGGCTCTGGTACCGGGGAGACAGGTCCGGTCTGATGTGAGATGGAGATGAGGAAAGATGAAGAAGAATAGAATTGTGGTTCTGACCGCCTGTGCGGCGCTGATGGTGTCGGTGAACGGCTGCCAGAGCCAGAAGGCATCTGTGGCGGACTCCCGGGGGATCGCTGCGGAGAGTACAGCAGCTTTGACAGAAGAATCGCTGACAGAAGAGCCGGAGCTGACCGGAGAAGCGGAGACGGCCAGGGAACCGGAGGCGGCCGGTGAATCAGAGACTGCCGGCGAACAGGAGAGCCAGGCGCTTGTAACTGTTGAGGCGGAAGCGGTTCCGCTGTATTCAAAGCCGGAGGGGAGCAATGTAAGAACGCCGCAGGCTTCCGGTACGACGACCTACAGTAATAACTCGGTGACACTGGATGCGTCCAATCTGTCTCAGGGGTATGTGATGGTGCAGTATACGGGCGGTTCCTCCAAGATCAAGGTTCAGGTAATCAAGAGCGGCGGAGAGACATACACGTATGATTTAAACGCCAGATCCTCTTATGAGGTGTTCCCGATGTCCGAAGGCAACGGAAGTTATACGGTGCGGGTATTGGAGCAGGTACAGGGCAACCAGTATGCGGTGAAGTTCAGTCAGGATCTGTCGGTAAGTCTGTCGGATCAGTTTGCACCGTTTTTATATCCGAATCAGTATGTGAATTTTACTGCGGACAGCAGTGTGGTACAGAAAGGCGCGGAGGTGGCTGCCTCTGCTGCGGATGCGCTGGATGTGGTTTCGTCTGTTTATAATTACGTGGTATCCAATATTACATATGATACGGCAAAAGCCAATTCCGTTCAGTCCGGATATCTCCCGAACTGCGATTCTGTCCTGGCTCAGAAGAAAGGAATCTGTTTCGATTACGCCGCGGTAATGACGGCGATGCTTCGCTCCCAGAATATACCCACGAAACTGGTGGTGGGATATACCGGCAGTCTGTATCACGCATGGATTAATGTTTATATCGAGGGCCAGGGCTGGGTGGACAATATCATCTACTTTGACGGCCATGACTGGAAACTGATGGATCCGACATTCGCCTCTTCCGGCAAGGGAGATCCGGCGATTGAGGAGTATATCAAGAACAGCTCGAATTATAAGGCAAAATACTCGTATTAAAATTTCATAATAAAGGAGAAGCGATACATGGCAAAGGAATTGAAAAAACATTATTCCGCCCGGGAGCTTTCGGCTTTCTGTCTTCAGATATCTCTTCTGCTTCGCGCGGCAATCCCTCTTGACGAGGGATTGTCTGTTATGGCGGAGGATGCGGCAGATGAAGAAGAGAAAAAGATTCTGCTGCACATGTCTGAAGAAGTGGAGCTGGGGAGTCCGTTTTCGGTTGTTTTGCAGGAAGTGGGAAGTTATCCATCCTATGTAATCAAGATGGCGAAGCTGGGGGAGGAGACAGGGACCCTGGATCAGATGATGGCGTCCCTTTCCGAATACTATGAAAAAGAATACATACTGATGAAGAGCATCAAAAACGCGGTGACGTATCCGATTATCATGATTTTTATGCTTCTGGTTGTTTTGTTCGTTCTGTTTACAAAGGTAATGCCCATCTTTGAAAGCGTTTATGAACAGCTGGGAGCCCGCTTAAGTCCGGTATCCATGGCGGCGACGAGACTGGGCGGTATGTTCAGCGGCGTGGCTCTTGCGGCGGGCGTTCTTCTGGCTGTTGTGGCCGGCATCATCTGGCTGTTGGGAAGAGGCGGAAAAAAGATCGGGGCAGTCGAGCACGTGGCGGATCGTTTTAAGAGAAAGAGCCGGATTGCGCTGGCAGTGGCAAACCGCAGATTTACTTCTGTACTGGCTCTGACGCTTCACAGCGGTCTGGAACTGGAAAAAGGCATGGAACTGGCGGCAGAACTGGTGGAGAATCCGGCAGTGGAAGAAAAGATTAAGGCATGCGGCGAGGAACTGGAGACAGGAACCGATTATTACAGCGCTATGAAGAATACCGGTCTGTTTGGCGGATTTCATGTTCAGATGATCAAGGTGGGAGTCAGAAGCGGCCGGCTTGATCAGGTGATGGAGGAGATTTCCAGAAGCTGTGAAGAGGAAGCGGATACGGCACTGGACAACATGGTGAACCGGCTTGAACCGACGATGGTTGCTGTTCTTGCCGTCGCTGTGGGTCTGATTCTCCTCTCTGTCATGCTGCCCCTTGTCGGTGTGCTTTCGGCCATTGGATAAGAGGTGAGCCTATGAAAAGATGGAAACAGACAGTGAAGGAACTGTATGGCTACGTCCTGTCCGTCGTGGTATTTGTGTGTGTGCTGGCGCTTTTTGTCACGGGAATTCTGTTTTTTTCAAAGAAGGCCGATGCGAGAGGCGCGGATACGCTGCGGGATGCCATACGGAGAGCTTCCGTGCAGTGCTATGCCATTGAAGGCAGATATCCGCCCAGTGTGGATTATCTGGAGGAAAATTACGGGATTTTGATTGACCGGGATAAGTATGATGTCTTTTACAGTGGATTTGCATCCAATTTTATGCCGGATATTACGGTCAATCTTCACGAACAATAGCTGGGAGGTGCGCGGATGGGCCGCAGAAATGATCATAAGGGACAGCTGGTAAATACATTGTTTACCATGCTTCTGTTCCTCGTATTTGTGCTCTGTGCGCTGTTTGCGGTGTTAATCGGAGGAAAGGTCTACGAGAATATCAATGCCAGGACGGAATCGACCTACCGCGGCGATGTGGCGCTGAGCTATATAGCCAACAAGGTGAGGCAGGGCGATGCGGATGGAATGGTGGGCCTGACTGAGATGGAGGGGATCACTGTTCTCCAGCTAAAGCAGGAGATCAACGGTTCTGAATACGTCACTTATATCTACTACAGGGATGGAAATCTTTGGGAACTGTTCACCGATACGGAGAGCGGTCTCGGTGTAAATGACGGCTATGAAATTCTGGAGTGTGACGAAGTGGTAATGTCCATGGATGGAGGGCTGTTTTCAGCCTCGACCAGTGGGGATGGAGGCGGCCGGATCTGGCTGTCTTTAAGAAGCGGAGGATGAGACGATGAGGAGGAAACAGCATTCGGGTATCTTCATGATGGAGATGATCATGGTGGTCTTCTTTTTCATTCTCTGTGCCAGCATCTGTATTCTGGTCTTTGTGAAGGCGGACCGGATGAGCCGGGATGCCGCGGATTTAAACCAGTCGGTACTGATTGCCCAGAGCGTCGCAGAGGTATGGAAGTCGGAGGGGACGGAGGGGCTTAAACAGCGCTTTGACGCCGACGGCCCTGCAGCAGACCGTAACTCCGCAACAGATGAAGAAGGCGCCCGGAACAGATATGTAATGGAATTTGATAAAAACGGAAGCAGTGCAAAAAACACTCCGGCTGGCAGCGGAGATGAAAGAACGAGTGAGAAAGTCTATACAGCAGTGCTTTCGGCGGATGAAGCGGAGGGCTCGGCGGAGATAACCGTCAGCCGTGAGGAAAACAGCGTCTACACGCTCTCTGTAAGCCGCCACGAGTGAGAACAGGGGTAACAGGAGGTAACAGATGGCTAAGCAGGAGAGCGGATTTAAGGCGAATATTGGAAGTTCTTCTCTGATACTGATTTTTATCGTCATGTGTCTCGTTACATTCGGGATGCTGTCCTTAACCTCTGCCAGGAGTGATTTAAGCCTTGCGAACAGGAATGCGGATGCGGTTGCGGAATATTACAGGGCTGATACGGAAGGCGAGGCATTTTACCGCATGGTGGCAGGGGAAGTAAAGGCGGCATGTGCCGGCGCCGCAGGACAGGAGGAGCGTCTCGCGCTGCTTAAGACATCTCTGGGAGAGTACCTCAGAGACGGAGTCGCGGTGACGGAAGTATCCATGGCACGTGCACAGGCGCTTCACATCGAGCTGGAACCGGATTTGGACGGTGACGGTTCTGTGCGTGTAGCGAAATGGAATGTGATTCAGACAGAAGATTATGAAATAGACGATTCCATGCCGGTATGGGGCGGAACGGTTAATTCCGAAGAGAAGTAGGCTGTTTCCGGGTTCCGGCAGGAAAGAAAGACAGGGAGAGTTGCAGGTATGAAGGTAATTGATTTGTTGAGTTCGGCTGTGGAACAGAATGCATCGGATATCTTTCTGGTACCAGGCATGCCGTTCTCTTATAAGCTGGGCAGCAGGATTGTCTGCCAGAACGAGGAAAAACTGTTTCCTGCACAGATGGAAACACTGATTACAGAGCTTTATGAGCTGGCAGGGAACCGCAGCATGGAGAAGGTGAGAGAGCATGGGGATGATGATTTCTCCTTCGCCCTTCCGGGGGTATCGAGATTCCGTTCCAGTGTGTTTCGTCAGAGGGGATCGCTGGCTGCCGTAATCCGGGTGGTTACGTTCGATCTGCCGGATTATGAGACGCTGCATATTCCGCAGAATATCATCGATATTGCTCAGATGACCAAAGGGTTCGTTCTGGTTACAGGACCGGCTGGAAGCGGCAAGAGTACGACGCTGGCCTGTATCATTGATAAGATCAATCATACGAGAAACGCACACGTCATTACTCTGGAGGACCCGATCGAGTACCTGCACCGCCATAAGAAGAGTGTGGTAACGCAGAGAGAGATCGTGACGGATACGGACAGCTACGTGTCAGGGCTCCGGGCGGCACTTCGCCAGGCGCCGGATGTCATTCTGGTCGGTGAGATGCGTGATTATGAGACGATCCAGATCGCCATGACAGCGGCGGAGACGGGCCATCTCGTCATCTCTACTCTTCACACGGTTGGGGCGGCCAATACCATAGACCGTATCATCGACAATTTTCCGCCCAATCAGCAGCAGCAGATCCGGATGCAGATCTCTATGGTTATGCAGGCGGTGGTGTCACAGCAGCTGATCCCTACGGTGGATGGCGGTGTTTATCCGGCTTTTGAGATTATGTTCTTTAATAATGCGATTCGAAATATGATCCGCGAGTCCAAGACGCATCAGATCGACAGTGTGATCGCTACAGGACAGGCAGAAGGTATGATCTCCATGGATACCAGCCTTTTAAACCTGTATAAGAAGGGCATGATTACGAAAGAGAGCGCTGTCATCTACAGCAGCAACAGCGAACTGATGGCGAAAAAAATTGAGCGCCAGGGTTAGGGATTAAGCATATTTTTCCCATAATCAGTTATACTATCCGTAAGACAAGACTGGAGGGTGAACTGATTATGAGAACAGATAAAAGAAAAGTAGCGCTCATCGGTACCGGTATGGTGGGCATGAGCTATGCATATTCCATGTTGAATCAGAATATCTGTGATGAGCTGGTTCTGATTGATATTAACAAAAAGAGGGCGGAAGGCGAGGCGATGGATTTAAACCATGGGCTTGCCTTTTCTGCGTCCAATATGAAGATTTACGCGGGGGAGTATAAGGACACGTCAGACGCGGATATTGCCGTGATCTGTGCCGGTGTGGCACAGAAGCCGGGAGAAAGCAGGCTCAACCTGTTAAAACGTAATGCAGCGGTGTTTAAATCGATTGTGGACCCTGTTACGGAGTCGGGCTTTAACGGGATATTCCTGGTAGCGACTAATCCGGTGGACATCATGACGCGGATCACGTATGCGCTTTCCGGATTTAATCCGCGGAGAGTGCTGGGAAGCGGGACCGCTTTGGATACTGCCAGGCTGCGCTATCTCCTGGGAGAATCTCTTTCCGTCGATCCCCGGAACGTTCACGCCTATGTGATGGGGGAACACGGGGACAGCGAGTTTGTACCATGGAGCCAGGCGATGATCGCCACGAAACCCATCCTTTCATTATGTGAGGAACAGGGAGAGGGCGGTATGGAAGTGATCTGCGGGGATGAGTTAAAGCGGATTGAGGAAGACGTGCGTGGAGCGGCATACCAGATCATCGAGGCAAAGAGTGCCACATACTACGGTATCGGTATGGCGCTTTCCAGAATCACGAGGGCGATTCTGGGGGATGAAAACAGTGTTCTGACCGTATCCGCCATGCTGCGCGGTGAGTACGGTCAGAATGACGTATATGCCGGTGTTCCTTGCATTATCAATAAAAACGGCATTTTCCGCGTGCTGCCGCTGGACTTAAGCGAGGAGGAAAAACGACGCCTCGGTGAGTCCTGTGATACACTCAGGGCCAGTTTCGACGAATTGGAACAGTAAAGGCAGCCGTTCGGTTCGTGAAGGTGACACGGAAAAACGAAAATACAGAAAAAGGACCAGCCGTCCGGTTGAGCGGCTAGTCCTTTTTCTTTTCTCCCGTGGCCTTAGATTCTTTGCGTTCTTCAGCGTTTTCTTCGTCTTCATCTTTTACATATTCCAGAATTGCGCTGATATCACAGTCCAGATATTTGCAGACTCTCGCCATCAGGGCAAGGTCGACGCGGGAGACCTTGTTGTTACAGTAATTATTCAGCTGAGTCCGCTGTATTTCACAGTGGTAACAGACTTTGTTCTTGCTTTCGCCCTTTTCACAGATTAAGTCGGCCAGCTTAATATTAATATGCCCCATATAACGCCTCCTTCCGTATAGTGATATTATATTCAAATATATGTGCGAAAATAAGATGTATTTATATAGATATATTTTAACAGATGTATTAAAATACAGGTACAGCGCTATTCGAAAAGGAGAGGAAGTACCGTATGAAGAGATTGTCCTGTTTTGCAGCAGCGGTTATTGTGATGGTGACACTATACAGAATGATACCACATTATGAGATATTAGCCCAGTACAGTTTCAGTTCGCCCGGCAGCAGGGAGACGACAATTCTTGCCGTCAGCCACACCGTTGGGCCTGCGCTCTACGCATCGGGAGAAACTATTTTAAGACTGCACAGAAAACTGAATTACGATGTTCCTTCCAGCCGGGTTATTCTTATGATTTATGGAAAGAAAAGCGATGTGGAGAAGGGGAAATGCAGTGCGATTATGATTTATGAGGGAGAGGATGGCAGCAGGGAAGAAGATGCAGGAATTGTATTCTTAAAATGACCGGAGACATGCAGGGTGGTTGGCGCAGTGAGGGGATTCCGCTCACTTATCTGGTATGCAAAATAAAAACCCTTGAATATTCAAGGGTTTCAACCAGCTGATGACGGGACTCGGACCCGTGACCTCCTCACTACCAATGAGGTGCGCTACCACCTGTGCCACATCAGCGTCTTATGTTTTAGCTCGTCAAGCGAACCTCATATATAGTAGCATGAGAAATTATATTTGTCAACAGAAAAAATATAAAAATTTATATCTTTTTTATCTGAATCGAGAATCTTTGACGGAAGCTTTTTTCCGTGGTATACTGTTCCCACGTGGCGACAGGAGGTATTTCATGAAGAAGAAACGCAGAAAAAGAAAAAGTGCATGGGCTGTTTTTTTCAAACCCATTAAAGTAATATTTTCGATCTTTTTAATTCTGATGATTCTCGGGCTGGGAGCCGGCGGCATCGTATATTTGAAGTTCGGGGATGAGATTTCGGCCTGTAAGGAACGGGCGGATCAGATTGTGGCACAGTCGAAGAGAGAAGATTTTTCACAGCCGTCGGATACCAGAATCTACGATTCCTCGGGACAGGTGATCGGTATTATCAATACGGGACATTATGAGTACGTGCCAATTACGGAGATCAGCGAGAATCTGCAGAACGCATATATTGCCCAGGAGGACAAGCGCTTTTATCAGCATCACGGTGTAGATATTATCGGCCTTGCGAGGGCGGGCGTGGCACTGGTTAAGAATAAGGGGGAGATTACCCAGGGCGGCAGTACCATCACGCAGCAGGTGATCAAAAATACGTATCTGACACAGGAAAAATCATTTACAAGAAAGATTACGGAGATCTTTGCGGCGCCGCAGATGGAAGAAAAGTATTCCAAGGCCGATATCCTGGAATTTTACTGTAATACCAATTTTTATGCAAACCGCTGTTACGGAGTGGCCAAGGCCAGCCTCTTTTATTTTGACAAAGAGGCTAAGGATCTGACTGTCTGGGAGGCGGCTACCCTTGCAGGAATCAGCAATAATCCGTCGCGCTATAATCCGGTGGCCCATCCGGAAGCGGCGCTGGAAAAAAGAAATAAAATTATCGACAACATGCAGAAAAATGGCATGCTTACTGAGGAAGAGTGTGAGACAGCCAAGGCGCAGCCGCTTACGGTGGCTAAGGTGACAGAGGAAGGAACGAAGGAGACATACCAGTCCAGCTATGCAGTCCACTGTGCGGCCCAGGAACTGATGAAGAACGACGGTTTCGAGTTTGAATACACCTTTGCCGATGAGGCTGCCTATAATGACTATAAGGAGCGCTATCAGGAAGCGTATCAGGAGAAGAGCGATCTGATACGCAACGGTGGTTTTGAGATTCATACCAGCCTCGACAGCACGCTTCAGACACAGCTTCAGGCCGGGATAGATGAAACGCTGGCGAAGTTTACCGACGTTTCGGAGAACGGGAAATACGCGCTTCAGGGGGCTGCTGTCTGTATCGACAACCGGACGGGTTATGTTGTGGCCATTTCCGGAGGACGAGGCACGGACGATGAATATAACAGAGGCTTTTTGAGCAGACGTCAGCCCGGATCGACGATCAAACCGCTGATCGACTATGCTCCTGCCTTTGAAACCGGTTATTACTATCCGTCGAGAATGGTTAATGACCATTTGTTCGATAAGGGGCCGAAGAACAGCGGCAATAAATATTACGGTGAGGTCTCTGTGAGGGAGGCGCTGAACCGAAGCTTAAACACGGTCGCCTGGCAGGTGCTGGCAGATATCGGCGTGGACTATGGAATGAGCTATCTCGACAAAATGCATTTTGTGGGACTCAGCTATCTGGATAACTGGAATACCAGCATGAGCATCGGCGGATTTACCGAGGGCGCCCGCGTTGTGGACATGGCGAGGGGCTACTCTGTTCTGGCTAATGGAGGAATGTACAGCAATAATACGTGTATCACCGGCATTGACAGTCAGTATGAGGGCGACCTCTATCAGGAGAATCAGCCGGAAGAACGTATTTTTACGGAAGACACGGCATATATGGTCACCGATGTCTTAAAAGGAACCTTAAATCAGCCATACGGTACCGGTTATGGGCTGGGACTGCCGATACCGGCAGCAGGTAAGACGGGAACGACCAACAGCAGTAAGGATACCTGGTTCTGCGGCTATACAAAGTATTACACCACAGCTGTCTGGGTTGGATACGATACCCCGAAAGCCATGCCGGGCGTGTACGGAAAGACGTATGCCGGAAAAATCTGGTATGATTTTATGAAACAGTGCAACGAAGGCCTTCCGGCTGAGGACTGGGTAATGCCGTCAACAGTCGCCTACTATAATGTGGACTCCAGAGGTGAGAAGACCAGTCAGGAGACCGGGAAGCAGGATCTGTTTTCTTCTGTGGCAGAACAGAATGCGAGGTCCAACTCGAAGAAGTGGGATGAGGAACAGAAAATGAAGGAGGAAAATGCCAGAGCTGCTGCTGAGCAGGCTTCGAGAGACGCCGCGGCACAGGGGCAGGAGCAGGCGGCTGCAGGGCTTACCGCTCTGATCGGTGAATTAAACGCTCTTGCGTACCAGGATGATACTACGCAGGAAAAGATCAGCCAGGGCCGGACGATGCTGGAGATGCTGGACGGTACAGAACAGTACGAGGCGTTAAAGCAGCAGTTTGATGAGGCGGCAGCCAGGGCGGGATCTCTTCCGTATGAGGAACAGACCGTGCCGCCATCCCAGGAGATCGGGCCGGGAATTACCCATGAGGCGAGACCTGGCGAGGCCCCGTCAGCTTCACAGGATATCACCTCCGGTCAGGCTCCGGGCGTACAGCCGGGCGCGGCTCCGGGAGGTATCGAAGCAGTGGGACCGGGCGGCCTGTAAAGAACCGGGAGTTACGAAAAAAGGTTACGAAAAACAGAACATTTTAGGGTTGCTTTTTATTGAGATAGCTGTTATGCTAGATGAGGATTTATGAAAATCATAAAAATAAACGATGAAAGGAAGTGAACCAGAGTGGAAGGTCGAAGTCAGAAGATGGAAGCAGACAATTATCATAAGCGGGTGGTAGTGTGGGCAGAGTCGATGACTTCGGAACTGCTCTGTCTTCACTGCCGTTAAAGAATCGTCTTTTGCGCTTATGATAGCCATTTCCTGAGGGTCTGCGCCTCAGGGATGGCTATTTTTGCGTGCTGCTTCCACGGTAAACCACACTTAAAAATATGGTTCAAATGGAAGGAGAAAGAAAATGCAGGAGAATTTTAGCATGGAAGAACTGATGGATCTGCTGTTTACCCGTCAGTTCCGTAAATTGAAAGATATTTTGACAGAGATGAACGAGGTGGATATTGCCACCTTTATTGAAGAACTGGATTCAGAGAAGACCGTGGTGGTCTTCCGGATGCTGCCAAAAGAGCTGGCGTCGGACGTGTTTGCCTGCCTGGAGGTAGATAAGCAGGAGCACATTATCAACAGCATCACGGATTATGAGCTGGGTACCATTGTAGATGATTTGTTCGTGGATGATGCGGTTGATATGCTGGAGGAACTCCCGGCCAGTGTGGTAAAGCGTGTTCTGAAAAACGCAAGACCCGATACGAGAAAATTGATCAACCAGTTTTTAAATTACCCGGATAACAGCGCCGGCAGTATTATGACGGCAGAGTATGTCGGGCTTAAGCAGTCCATGACCGTGGAGCAGGCATTTGCCTATATCCGGAAAAACGGTGTGGATAAAGAGACCATTTACACCTGCTATGTCATGGATGAAAAGAGGAGACTGGAAGGTGTAGTTACGGTTAAGGACTTACTGATGAACCCCTACGAGGAAGTAATCGGAAATATCATGGATACCCATGTTATCAAGGCATTTACCACCGAAGATCAGGAAGAAGTGGCGGACAGCTTCCAGAAATACGACCTTTTAAGCCTTCCGGTGGTAGATCATGAAGAACGCCTCGTCGGTATTGTAACGGTGGATGACGTGGTCGATGTCATGGAACAGGAGGCCACCGAGGACTTCGAAAAGATGGCTGCCATGCTTCCCAGCGAGAAACCGTATTTAAAGACAGGCGTCTTTCAGCTGGCCAAAAACAGAATTGCCTGGCTTCTGATTCTGATGGTCAGCAGCATGATAACCGGCGGAATCCTGGCAAAATACGAGGCTGCCTTTGCCGTGATCCCGCTTCTGGTAACCTTCATTCCCATGCTGACCGACACCGGCGGCAACGCGGGAAGCCAGAGCAGCACTATGATTATCCGTGGTATGGCGGTAGGTGAGATTGAACCGGGCGACTTATTTAAAGTGCTCTGGAAAGAACTGCGGGTAGGCGTTATCGTTGGCGTGATTCTGGGCTTTGTCAATTACGTTCGTCTCGTAATTCTTTATCCGGGCAGAGAAATGCTGTGTCTGACCGTTGTGCTGAGCCTGATGGCCACCGTTATTATTGCCAAGACCATTGGCTGCATGCTCCCGATCGCGGCAAAAGTGTTCCATATGGATCCGGCCATTATGGCGGCGCCGCTGATTACGACGATCGTCGATGCGGTGAGTTTGATTATTTATTTCCAGCTGGCGTGTACGCTGCTGGGCTTATAGAAAATTATGAACTGACTGTATAAACATAATAACCGTTTTCAAAGTGAATCTCGTTTGTTATCTCTTGTTTTTACTTCTGAAGCCAGTACCCAGCCCAGTGATGGAGGAGAGGCGGAGGGAGGGGGAGAAGGAACCTGCCGTCCCTTCTCCCCCTCCCTCCGCCTCTCCTCCGTCACTGGGGCGTACTCCCTTTCCCCTAATTTCCATGTATTCCCTTTACATCTCCCCCATTATATGCTACAATTTCCTTATCGTACTGTTTTCAAAAATATAACGCTCTAAAAAGGAGGAAACCAATGACTACAGGAGCAGTGATCCTTGCTGCCGGCCATAAAAGCTCGACGACCAGCTTCCAGCCCATGCTTCCGGTCGGAGATACGACTGCGGTGAGGCGGATTATCATAACGCTTCAGAGAGCCGGTGTGGAACCGGTGGTGGTGATTACGGGAGACAGAGGAGAAGAGCTGGAGAAGCATATTTCCAAGATGCGCGTGGTATGCTTAAGAAATACGGAGTATGCCGGGACGCAGCTGTTCGACAGTATCTGCATGGGATTAAACTATATTGAAGATCTGTGTGACAGAGTGCTGGTTATGCCGACAAAGGCCCCGCTGCTGCTGTCGGAGACCATCGAAAAGATTATGGAAAGCAGGGCCCCTCTGTGCTGTCCCGTATACGACGGCAGAAGAGGCCATCCGGTGATGATTGCGAAGGACTGGATTCCGAAGATTCTGAACTATCAGGGGGAGTACGGACTCCGAAGCTTTCTCAGGGAGCCGGATGCGGATGCGGTCCTGGAGGAGATTCCCGTGGATGACAGAGGGATTATTCAGGCCGTGGAGACGGATGAGGACTGTGCCATGGCGATGAACGGAAGGCATGGAAAGCTGCCGCTTCACAGCCGCATGTCGCTCTATCTTGAGTGCGACGAGGTCTTTTTTGGACCGGGGATCGCACAGTTTCTGTCGCTGATCGACCATACCGGGTCCATGCAGACCGCCTGTAAACAGATGCATATGTCCTACAGTAAGGGATGGAAGATTATGAAGACTGCGGAACGGGAGCTTGGCTATCCGCTGTTAATCACCCAGTCCGGCGGCGCAGAGGGAGGCTATTCCCAGCTGACCCCGAAGACGAAGGACTTTTTAAACCGTTTTTTGCAGATGGAGCAGGAGATGAACAGTCAAGCCGCCCGTCTGTTTGAAAAATATTTTGGAGATGAGAGGTAATGGGGATGAAACAGTTATTTGAAGAAATGAAACAGCTTCTGGAGCAGGGGGACGACCTGGTTCTGGTGACGGTGATTGCCGGTTCCGGTTCCACACCGAGAGGCGCAGGAGCCAGGATGATTGTCAGAAAAGACGGGACAACCATGGGAACCATTGGCGGAGGCGCGGTGGAATATGAGGCAGGCCGCATGGCGCTCGATGTGCTGAAGAGCAAAAACTCCTTCAGTAAGGGATTTAAGCTGGTAAAGGGCCAGGTGGCAGATCTGGGTATGATCTGCGGCGGAGACGTAGTGGTCTATTTCCAGTATGTAAATCCGGATAACCGGGAATTCCTTGCCATCTGTGAGGAAGGAATCCAGGCGTGCGAAAGGGATGAGGACAGCTGGATTATCACGGATATTACGGATGAGACAGCATGGGCCGTAGGAATCTATTCAGAAAGCCATGGCTTTGCCGGGATTACCGTGGAGGGCGATATAGAACCTCTGACACAGACAAAGGCAGTGCAGACCACCGTAAACGGCAGACGGTATTACAGCGAGCCCCTGATGAGAGCCGGAACGGTATACGTGTTCGGCGGCGGCCATGTGGCACAGGAGCTGGTTCCGGTGATTGCCCATGTGGGATTCAAATGCGTCGTTTATGATGACCGCCCTGAATTTGCGTGCAGCAGCCTGTTCCCGGATGCGGTGGATACCATTGTCGGTGATTTTACCAGTATTTTTGATAAGGTAACGATTCGTGAACAGGATTACGTTGTGATTATGACGAGAGGCCATCAGTGCGATTATGACGTTCAGAAACAGGTTCTCAGAACGCCGGCTCACTATATCGGCGTGATGGGGAGCCGCCAGAAACTGATGACGCTTGCCGGAAAGCTGAAAGCGGAGGGCTTCACCGATCAGGATATCGAACGGTTTTACAGCCCGATCGGACTGGCAATTCTGGCGGAGACTCCAGCGGAGATCGCCATCAGTGTGGCCGGCGAACTGATCATGGTCAGAGCGAGGAGAGAGGGCCGGACAAAATGACAGAACGCCATCTCTTTTTGAAGGGACGGTCCGGGACAGGGAAGACGACGTGGCTTTTGTCCTGCCTGAAGCCTTACTGGAAGGAAGCGGGAGGTTTTTTGACCCAGCGTCTTATGGACGGTACCGGTGAGACTGTGGGATTCTGCCTCCTGCCGGTGGAGAATATGACGGAACCGCCTCCCGTGACGAGACTTTATGAGCCTGGAATAGAGGGCATTTTTATTGAGAAAACACCGGAAGGATGGAGAAAGTATCCGGAGGTGTTTGAGACAATGGGGGCGGAGATTCTGGATCGCCTGCTGGACCGGCCGGAGCGGTACCGTTTTTGTTATATCGATGAGGCCGGAGGAGTAGAACTGAAGGTAAAGCCGTTTATGGAGCGGCTGGAGCGGCTGCTTGACGGTCCGCTCTTCTGTATCGGTGTTTTGAAACATTCAGATAATCTGGCAGCCATGGGTACGAGAGTATCGCTTTCCGCCAATGCGGCTCCGGACAGGAACCGGCTGGAATCGAAGATGGAACAGCGCTTTCATTGCCGGATTCTGTCTTTTGCAGGGGCTGAAGATGAGAAGATGGAAATCAGGCGGATGATACAACAGCGGCTTACCGGAACCGCAGAGAAGGAGTGTGAGGGGTAATGGTGGAAAAACGCCGGGTACGTATGCGGCTTACTGCGATGACTGTGTTGTTTGTCATCTGTTTTTTCGGATCATTTATGCTTGGAAGATATCCGATTGAGCCGTGGACGCTGATTCGCGTGCTGGCCTCCAGAGTCATTCCGGTCACACCGGACTGGCCCTCACAGGTAGAGACGGTTCTTTTTAATGTGCGCCTTCCGCGGGTGCTGATGGCTGCGCTGATTGGAGCCGGTCTGTCAGCTGCCGGAGCGGCCTATCAGGGAATCTTTAAAAATCCCATGGTCTCTCCGGATGTGCTGGGAGCGTCCTCCGGAGCCGGTTTTGGCGCCGCCCTGGGGCTGTTTTTCTCATTTTCCTATCAGGGGGTATCCTTTTTGGCGTTTATTTCGGGACTGTCTGCCGTGGCCGTCGTCTGCCTGATCAGCGGCCGTGTGAAATACAACCAGACTCTGGGACTGGTACTGGCTGGAATGATGGTAAGCTCCCTGTTTACGGCTGCGGTGTCCTTCTTAAAACTGGTGGCGGATCCCAATAATACGCTTCCGGTGATCACCTACTGGCTCATGGGGAGTCTGGCCTCGATCCGGCCGAAGGATCTGGCGTTTGCGGCTCCCTGGATCATCGGAGGGATCATTCCGATCTGTCTGATGCGCTGGAAAATCAATGTACTGACGCTTGGAGAGGAAGAGGCACGCTGTATCGGCGTCAATACCGGTGCCGTCCGTCTGGCCGTAGTGCTCTGTGCAACTCTGATTACATCGGCGGCCGTATCGGTCAGCGGACTGATCGGATGGGTGGGGCTGGTGATCCCCCATTTTGCCCGCATGCTGGTGGGAAGCGATTACCGGAAGATGCTTCCGGCTTCCCTGCTTTTGGGCGCAAGTTTTTTGGTGGTGGTCGATAACTTTGCCCGACTTCTGGCCACCAGCGAAATCCCCATTGGTATCCTTACCGCGTTTGTGGGAGCGCCGTTTTTCCTCTGGCTGATCCTGAGGGAAGGAAATAAACTTTGAGAGGTGATCGAATATGGGGCTGGTTGTAGAAAATCTGACCTTCAGTTACCGGTGTTTTCCCGTCCTTAAAGGCGTGGATTTTTCTGTGGAAGCAGGAAATCTCGTCTGCATGCTCGGAAAGAACGGAGCCGGAAAGAGTACGCTGTTCCGCTGTATACTGGGCCTCTTAAAAGGATACCAGGGGAAAATCACAGTCGATGGCGTGGACTTAAGAACACTGAAAGAGAAGGACATGGCCAGAAAGATCGCCTATATTCCTCAAAATCATGACCAGGCGTTTGCTTTTTCGGTTCTGGACATGGTAATGATGGGAACCACATCGTCGCTGCAGGGCTTTCAGAATCCGGGCAAGGAGCAGCGGGAGGCGGCTTTTGACGCACTTAAGACCATGAGGATCGAAGCGATGGCGGAACGCTCTTACGCACATCTGAGCGGAGGAGAACAGCAGCTGGTCCTGATTGCGAGGGCGATTGCGCAGCAGGCGGGAATCCTCATCATGGACGAGCCCTGTGCAAATCTCGATTACGGCAATCAGGCCAGAGTGATGGAGGAGTTAAAACGGCTTTCCAGGGAGGGGTACCTCATTGTACAGTCTACTCACAGCCCGGATCAGGCGTTTCTCTACGCCGATCAGGCGGCGGTTCTTTCGGACGGGGTGATCAGGGCTTTCGGAAAGCCGGAGGAGGTGCTGACAGAAGCACTGCTGGAGGCCATGTATGGCATACCGGTTCGGTTATTTGATGCGGGAGACACGGGCAGAAAGCTGTGTATGCCCGAACGGGTGAAGGGGGAATAAATGATGTGGGAACTGTATGAAAGGCTGATTGAGCCGATCCCGGACGATGTTCCGGTGGACGAAATTCTCGTGGGAACCAGCTGTACGATGGTGAGAGCCGGAGGCGCAGCGGGGGCCGCCGCCAACCAGAGGTTAGAGAGCCGGCCCCGCATACTGGGAGAAGGAGAATGGGAACAGGAGCTGACATGGAGACAGGCGGCGTCTCTGATTAATTCCTGGAATTTCTTGGAGGCGGGTATCGGTGCGGCGGCCATCAATGCCTACTATAACAGGAAAGACGTGCTGATGAACGGAATTGCTGCATATGAGGGCGTGAAGATCCTGGAGAGCTGCGACACGTTTGCCGCACCGGGGGATGGACTCGCCGGAAAAAAGGTGGCGACCATCGGCCATTTCCATTATGCGGAACGCTATTTGAAAACGGCGGGGGAACTCTTCGTTCTGGAGCGGGAACCCCGGGAGGGGGATTATCCGGATACTGCCTGCGAATATATTTTGCCGGATATGGATTATATCTACATCACGGGTTTTACGCTGGTGAATAAGACACTTCCAAGACTTCTGGAGCTGGGGAAAAACGCCCGGGTGGTTCTGGTGGGGCCGAGCGTCCCGATGGCGCCGGTGCTGTTTGAATTTGGCGTGAGGGAGCTGGCCGGAACTCTGATTACGGATACGGAGAAGACGGAAAGGCTTGTTCGATTCGGCAGCCACCGGGCAGTTGTCCGTTCAGGGATACCTGTAAGAGCCGGGTATGAAGAGTGACGGAAGGCAGAGGCGGCCGGCAGTGGCCGCGGGTTATTGAGAGAATAAAGAAAATTCAGGGAGGTAATAACATGAGAAAAAGGAAACAAATATGGCTGGGGCTGTCTCTTGCCGCAGCCATGATGATGGGATTAAACGGCTGTGCAAAAGGCACTGGAAACGCCGGAGATACGCAGCAGGCCACGGTGGCAGAAACCACTGTTTCCGACACGTCAGAGGCGGCGCTGCAGGAGGAAACAGACAGTTCCGCAGCCGGAGACAACGGTGTGCGGGAGGAAGGGACGAGAATTGTTACGGACTCAGCCGGAAGAGAGGTGGAGATCCCTTCGGAGATCACGAAGATCGCGCCCTCCGGTCCACTGGCACAGATTGTTCTTTACACGGTGAGCCCGGATAAGCTGGCCGGTCTGGCCGCTGATTTCTCCGATGAGGCGAAGCAGTATATTGACGAAAAGTACTGGGGCCTTCCGAAATTCGGGCAGTTCTACGGAAAAAATGCAAGTCTTAATATGGAAGCCCTGATTGCGGAAGCACCGGATGTCATCATTGATATCGGAGAGGCGAAAAAGACGGTAAAAGAGGATATGGACGCTCTGCAGGAACAGCTGAATATACCGGTTATCTTTGTGGAAGCGACACTTCCCACTATGGCGGATGCCTACGAAATGCTGGGAGATATTACCGGTGAGAAGGAGCAGGCCGGGAAGCTGGCGGATTACTGCAGGGCAGAAATCGCAAAGGCGGATAAGAATGCCGCGGCGATTGATGACAGCGACAAAAAGAGCGTGTATTTCGGCCTGGGCGACGACGGCCTCCACACCAACGCCAAAGGTTCCATCCATGCCGATGTCATCGAACGGATCGGCGCGGTCAATGCAGCCGATGTGGAAGCGGTGTCCAGCGGAGGCGGAAGTGAAGTGTCCTTTGAACAGGTGCTGCTCTGGAATCCGGATCTGATCATTGTGGATTCCCAGAAACTTTACGACACGCTTACATCGGATTCCATGTGGCAGGAGCTGGATGCTGTAAAGAATGGCAAAATTTTCAAGATTCCGACTGCGCCCTACAGCTATATGAGCAGCCCGCCCTCTGTAAACCGTATGATTGGAATCGAATGGCTGGGAAATCTTGTCTACCCGGATCTCTATTCATCGAATATCCGGGAAGAGGTGAAGAATTTCTATCAGCTTTTCTATCATATCGATGTAACTGACGAACAACTGGATACCATACTGAAGGATGCTGTCAGCAATTAGTCAGCCGTTTGGCAGAAAAAGTATGAAAAATACGCGGAGCCGGGGAAGGGCTTCGCGTATTTTTGGTGAATTCTGCAGACTCTTTAAGCAACAGCCGGTTTTGCGGCTGGCGCATACGCCGGCTTATTTGAGCCAGTCCAGATGTCCGCTTTGTATCGCATCAAGATTCTGTGCAATCCGTTCCTCCGGCCAGTCCCACCATTTTAATGATGACAGAGCGGCAATGGTTTCTTCTGAATACCGTCTTTTGATTGGCCTGGCAGGGATCCCGCCTGCAATTGTATAGGGCGGGATATCCTTTGTCACAACCGCGCGGGCTCCGATGACTGCGCCGTCGCCGATCGTAACTCCTGCCATAAGGACGGCCTCGTAGCCGATCCAGACATCGTTGCCGATGATGATATCTCCCTTGTTATCCCACGAAGCCGTCACATTCTGCTTATCCAGTCCCCATTCTTCAAAGAAAAGAGGGAACGGGTAGGAAGACAGCGAGGATAATGTATGGTTCGCGCTGTTAAAGAGAAATTTTGCTCCACAGGCGATCGAGCAGAATTTGCCTATGATAAGACGATCCTGGTTGACTGGATAATGGTATAAAACGTTATTTTTTTCGAAATCCGCCGGGGCGTTGACAAAATCGTTATAAATGGTGTAATCGCCCACCTGAATACTGGGGTCGGTAATCGTATTTTTTAAGTAAACTGTCTGGGTATCTCCGGTTCTGGGATATAATTTTTTTAAATCCGGCATTTTACAAATCCTCCTTATTGTTTAATCCATAATAGTATTCTAATAATTCGCGGGAATAATCCACGACTCTGCCGCCTGGCAGCAGTAACACCCGGTTAATGCCAATCTGTTCAACAAACCAGGGATTGTGGCTGACAACCATAATCGTTCCTTCAAAGAGTTGAAAGTTTCTGCCAATGATACTCTGCGTTTCAGGATCCAGGTGATTGGTAGGCTCATCCAGGACCAGAAAGTTGGCCTTTTGCAGTAAAACCCTGCACAGGCATACACGGGCTTTTTCACCGGGAGAGAGAACCTCGGCTTTTTTACAGATATCGTCCTCGTAAAACAGAAAATTACTTAGTACCGAACGCAGCTGTTTGATGGTATAGCCATCAGTCTGAACATTTTCTAACACTGTTTTTTGCAGATCAAGCTGTTCCAGTTCCTGCGCATAGTAAGCAACATCCGTTTTAGAATGAAAACGGATCTTTCCTGCATCCGGAAGAAGGATTCCCATGATCAGCTTAAGCAGCGTGGATTTTCCTACTCCGTTTTCACCGACGACTAAAAAGCGTTCTTTTCCATTTACGTGAAACGATAAGTCTTTGTAGAGCCATGGCTGGTCCGGATAATGGAAGGACAGGTTACAAACTTCTAACGGGAGATCTGCGCCTTCCCGTCTGGGACGGATATCCATTTTAACCCGTTTGCAGATTCTGTCACAAGGATGGAGCCCGCTTCTTTTTTTCTCCAGTCTTAACGCCCGTTCCTGCCCCATGCGTTTCAGCGCATGATTGGTCCTGCTGGCCTGGTTAGCCCGCTGTACAAATGCTTCCAGTTCCTTTATCTCTTTTTCCTCCTGGATGAGAATCCGTTGACGCAGACGCTGCTCCTCTGCATACTTCTTTTTATAAGTATCGTAATTGCCGTCGTAGACAGAAATTTTGTGCGCAGCTTTATTGATGAACAGGATCTTGTGAATAATCTGATTGAGGAAGGCGGTATCGTGGCTGATAATCAGCACCATTCCTCTGTAATTTTTTAAAAACTCAGTCACGAACTCTTTTGCAGCCGCATCTAAATGGTTTGTCGGTTCGTCCAGCAGCAGAATGTCAGCTTTTGAGTATAGAACGCGGGCAAAGGCTATTTTTGATTTCTGACCGCCGGACAGCCGGTTAATCGGCATATCCAGCAAATCAATGTCAATCTGCATGCGTTCAATGATATCCAGCAAAATGCTGTCTGCCTTATAACAGTCGAAAAATTCTAAACGGGTCTGGAGTTTATCCATCTGCTTCAGCAGAGAGGCATGCTCCGTGACAGCCGCATGTTCCAGCCTCTGATAGATCCGGCTGAGATCTGCTTCCAGTCTGCGTATCGGTCGTCCCTCCTGCAGATAATCGAGAACTGTACAGGTTTCGTCGTGAATCACAATCTCCTGCGGCAGACAGGCGATTCGTGAATTGCCGGTGGAAATGGTTCCGCTGTCTAATTCCAGTTCATGCATCAGAACATGGAACAGCGTCGTTTTCCCGGCGCCGTTTACACCAACGATACCTGCTTTGTCGTGATCGTTTATTAAAAATTCCGCGTCCTCGTAAATGATTTCCGACCCGAAACTTAAATTCATTTTACTGCCTTTCATAGTCATATGAAACCTCCCTGTTTTGCTGAATCAGACAGTTGTTTTCCCATCGCCTGCCCCTTTGTATTGGGCTGCTGCTACGGTGCCTCCCATCGTAAGGCCGATACAGACTGAGTTGATAATAAAGCCTGCCATAGAGGCGTTGCTTATTGCGGCAAGCCCGGTATTTCCTACAATTCTGCCAACGACCAGCATATCAACGATGCTGTAAAAGGACTGCAGCAAGTTGGCAAACAGCAGGGGCAGTGCAAAAACAATCAATTTCCCGGGCACACTGCCTGTTGTTAGATTCTGTTCTTCGTTCATATTCAATCTCCTTATCCCGCATCACAGGAGCATCTGCCTGTGATACAAAAAAAGCAGAGGGCAGCACAAATATAGTGCGCCCTCTGCTCTGTGGTAAAGATACTTAATTCACGGCGATGGAGCGCACGACGGACGCACGCTTCACCGCTGTCAACAAAAGGCGGCAGACAAAACACTGTCTGCCGCCCAAAAAACAAATAAATGTCTATTGGAAAACACGAAAACGAAATCCCAAAACTACTGCTTTGGAATCAAATAGCCGCTGACTATTGTTTTCGTATTTTCAGGCTCCGCACAATGTTTTGTAATATCAAATTGTCCGGAGCTGTAATCAATGCAAAGCTTTCCAGATAACATTGCACTTACCCTTTCTTCCTGTATTATAAAACATTATAGAGAGTCCGGGGGAGGCTGTCAAGCGTAAGCTGTACTTTTAGGAAAAAACCGCTGTATAGCCCGTAAAACGCGGCAATACAGCGGTTTTTTCCTTTATCAGCTGCTAAAGATGGGGTGGATGCTTAAGCCTTGTTTACAAAAGACTCACAGTCTGTACATTCCTTCTGGGTCGGATTAGCCTCGTGGGTACCTACCTTGATGGCCTCAAGAGTACAGTAGTTTTCGCTCTCTGCATGGTAAGCGCAGTTGTTGATGGTACAATGAATACATTCGTTCTTTCCGTTAACTAACATGGTTTCATACCTCCTTAATTGTTTAATCAGTAATATTATCTGCAGAATTGAAGAAAATATACGGAAGGGATGCCGGAACGTGTTGGGGACTTGTTAGATTGTATGTTTGGGTGTATACTGTTTTCATTGAAAAAAATCGATGGAAAGGTTTTTGGGGAGGTTGTTGGGGTGGGACAGAAACAGAAGACAAAACAGGTAATCATGACGGAAGGCGTAATCTGGAAGCAGCTTTTGGCATTTTCCATGCCTCTTTTGGTAGGCAATCTGTTTCAGCAGCTGTATAATACCGTGGATTCCATTGTGGTCGGAAATTTTATTGGCAGTGAAGCGCTGGCAGCGGTAGGTTCCAGCAACTCTCTGATCAATCTGATCATCGGAATGTTTATGGGCATTGCCACCGGGGCGGGAGTAATTATATCCCAGTATTACGGGGCGAAGGATGAGCAGAAGCTTCACTGGGCGGTGCACACCTGTATGGCGCTGAGTCTGATTGGAGGAGCGCTTTTGATCGTGCTGGGCGTTCTTCTGTCGCCTCTGATTCTCCGCTGGATGGGGACACCCGAGGAGGTTATGCCGAATTCCGTGGCGTACCTGCGCATCTTTTTCTGCGGTTCCCTGTTTAACCTGGTATATAACATGGGGGCCGGAGTGCTGAGAGCGGTGGGAGATTCGAGGCGTCCTCTCTATTATCTCTGTGTTTCCTCTGTGGTAAACATCATTCTGGACATGGTTTTTGTCGTTGTTTTCCGCATGGGCACTGCCGGAGTCGGCTATGCCACCGTAATTGCCCAGGCGGTTTCTTCCGTGCTTACGGTGCGGGCGCTGATGAAGACGGAGGACAGCTACCGGCTCGTCCCATCCAGGATCAGAATCGACCGGCGCATGATGAAGCGAATTTTAAAGCTGGGCATCCCGAGCGGGATTCAGCAGAGCATCATTTCCCTGTCCAATGTCATCGTACAGGCGAATATCAACGGCTACGGTGCGGCCGCCATGGCGGGCTACGGCGCCTACAGCAAGGTGGATGGCTTCGCCATGCTCCCGCTTCAGAGCTTCTGTATGGCTTCGACCACCTTTACAGGACAGAATATCGGGGCGAAAAAGGCAAGACGTGTCAAGGATGGGATGTTTCAGGGGATTGCCATCAGCCTGATTTATACGGCCTTTATTTCTGCTGTCCTTTATTTGAATGCGGACAAGATTCTCCGCATCTTCTCACCGGATGATACGGTTATCGCCTTCGGGCACACCACCATGGCCATCCTGCTTCCGTTTTACTGGTCCATTGCGATCCACCAGATCCTGATGGGAAGTATCCGCGGAAGCGGAAGAACCATGGTTACCATGTTGATCGGCGTTGGAAACATGTGTATCCTGCGCATGATATATATTAATTTACTGGTTCCATTTTTTCCGAGTTTTGAAGCTGTTATGTGGTGCTATCCAATTACCTGGATGACAACGATGCTGATGGACTGCGTTTACAGCACAAAGGCAAAATGGATTCCGAAAGGAGAATAGACGATATGAAACACGGATTTATCCGGGTGGCGGCAGCAACTCCCGATGTAAAAGTGGCTGATCCCCAGTTTAACAGGACAGAAATCTGCGCTCTGATCCGGGCGGGAATAGAGAGAAAAGCGAAGCTTATGGTATTTCCGGAGCTGTCGCTTACTGCGTACACCTGCGGTGATTTATTCGGGCAGGATGCCCTGCTGTACGGGGCGAGGAGAGAACTGAAAGAGATTTTAAAGGAGACGGAAGGTTCCGATCTTCTGGCGTTTATCGGAATGCCGTGGGAGAGGAGCGGAAAGCTTTACAACACGGCCGTGGCGGTTCAGAACGGGAGAATCCTGGGCATTGTTCCCAAGTCAAACATTCCCAACTACTCTGAATTTTACGAGCGCCGTTATTTCGAACCGGGCAATGAGATCCCTGTGATGGTCAGTTGGGAAGGACAGAATTTCCCTATGGGGACAAATATCCTGTTTGCCTGTGAGGAGATGCCTGGGTTTGTTGTGGCCGTGGAAATCTGCGAGGATGCCTGGGTACCGTGTCCGCCGTCGATCCGCCATACAGCGGCCGGTGCGACCGTGATCGTCAATTGTTCTGCCAGTGATGAGACCACGGGAAAGGATATCTACCGCAGGAGCCTGATCACCGGCCATTCCGCCAGCCTTGTCTGCGGTTATGTGTATGCCAATGCGGGAGACGGCGAGTCCACCCAGGACCTGGTGTTCGGAGGGCAGAATCTGATTACAGAAAATGGAACGTGTCTGGCGGAGTCGAAACGGTTTGCCAACGAAACGATTTTTGCGGATATGGATATGGAGCGTTTAAATAATGAGAGAAGACGCCTTTCCACATATCCGGTCCTGAATACCGGCTCATATGTTACGGTTGGATTTCATATAACAGAAGAGGAGTATGATCTGGAACGTCCCATCGATCCCATGCCGTTCGTTCCGACGGATGAAGGTCAGAGAAACAGGCGCTGTGAGGAGATTCTGTCCATTCAGGCCATGGGGCTGAAGAAACGTCTTGCCCATACCGGCTGCAGCCACGCCGTTATCGGCATTTCCGGAGGGCTGGATTCCACGCTGGCTCTGCTGGTGACGGTGCGGGCGTTTGATATGCTGAACATACCGAGACATCAGATTCATGCTGTGACCATGCCGTGCTTTGGAACCACGGACCGGACGTATCAGAATGCCTGTCTGATGACGAAGAAGGTGGGGGCGGAGCTGACTGAGATCGATATCAGGGAAGCCGTTACGGTTCATTTTCGTGACATCGGCCATGATATCAGCCTTCACGATGTAACCTATGAAAATTCCCAGGCCAGAGAGCGGACGCAGGTACTTATGGATCTGGCAAACCGGTGGGGCGGCATGGTGGTGGGTACTGGCGATATGTCAGAGCTGGCGCTTGGATGGGCCACCTACAACGGAGACCACATGTCCATGTACGGGGTCAATGCGTCGGTTCCGAAGACGCTGGTTCGCCATCTGGTCCGCTATTACGCCGACACGTGCGGGGAGGAAGAACTGAAAGCAGTGCTTTTAGACGTGCTGGATACCCCGGTGAGTCCGGAGCTTCTTCCGCCGAAGGAGGGCGAGATCGCCCAGAAGACGGAAGATCTGGTAGGCCCCTATGAGCTTCACGATTTCTTCCTGTATCAGGTCCTGCGGTACGGTTACCGGCCGGCCAAGGTTTTCCGTCTGGCAAAAGCGGCTTTTGACGGCCAGTATGACGGAGAGACTGTTTTAAAGTGGCTGAAGGTATTTTACCGGAGATTTTTCAGTCAGCAGTTTAAGCGCTCCTGTCTGCCGGATGGCCCGAAGGTAGGCTCCGTCGCAGTATCACCGAGGGGCGACTTACGCATGCCGAGCGATGCCAGCAGCCGTCTGTGGCTGGAAGAACTGGAGGGATTGTCATGATTACGAGCAGTGCCAACGGAAAAGTGAAGCAGGTGATGAATCTGGCGAAGAAGGCGAAGGCCAGGAAAGAGACAGGTCTGTTTGTGGCGGAAGGTCTCCGCATGTTCAAAGAGATTCCCAGGGACAGGATCGACAGTCTGTTCGTGTCAGAAAGCTTCTTAAAGAATCCGGAGGGAAGGAAACTGATCGGCCCGCTTGCCTTTGAGGCGGTGGCGGATGACGTGTTTAAGACAATGTCTGACACCACCACGCCCCAGGGTGTGCTGGCGCTGGTGAAGCAGTATGCGTATACGATCGACGATATTCTGGACCGTCCGGGGCCGGCGCTTCTCATGATTCTGGATACGATTCAGGATCCCGGAAACCTGGGAACCATCCTGCGTGCCGGAGAAGGCGCAGGCATTACGGGAGTGATTATGAACGACACCACCGCGGATATCTATAATCCCAAAGTAATCCGCTCCACCATGGGGTCCGTCTGCCGTGTACCCTTTGTTTATACCGCTGCTTTACCGCAGACTCTCGCAAACATAAAAAAACGCGGTGTCCGCCTATACGCGGCTCATTTAGAAGGCAGGAATAATTATGAGAAAGAAGATTATACTGTTGATACAGGGTTTTTAATTGGCAATGAGGCCAATGGCTTAAGCAGCGAAACAGCGTCTATGGCAGACGCGTATGTGAAGATTCCCATGATGGGAAAGGTAGAATCCTTAAACGCGGCGGTAGCGGCTTCCGTGCTGATGTTTGAGGCGGCGAGGCAGCGAAGAAATTAGAAAATGCAGCCCGTCAGAAAATTGTAAGGCATTTTTAGACGGTAATTGTTGAGAAATGTCTGAAAATATAGTATGATTAGTGCAAATGAAAGATATGCTTGGCAGCTTTGCCTATGACTGGCTCAGGAAGGGGATTGATAAGATGGCAGCTATCTATTGGCTTATAGGCTTCGTAGTATTACTTGGCATTGAGGCCGCAACTATGGCTCTGACAACCATTTGGTTTGCAGGGGGCGCGCTGGCGGCGTTCATACTGGCACTTTTGGGTGCAGGTGTGGAAGTTCAGCTGGCGGTGTTTGTAATTGTTTCATTTGCACTGCTGTTCTTCACAAGACCGTTTGCCTTAAAGTATGTTAACCGGAATACCGTGAAAACCAATTCGGAAAGTCTGATTGGAAAACATGCGAAGGTTACAGCCGAGGTGAACAACATGGAAGGAACGGGTGCAGCTGTTTTGAACGGGCAGGAGTGGACGGCAAGAGCCGAGGATGACGGAAAAATTTATTCCGTCGGTACGCTCGTGGAAGTAAAGGACATCAGAGGAGTAAAACTAATTGTGAGCGAGACTCAGGAGGAAATGTAGTATGGGAGCTTTTTTTGCAGTAATTATAGTACTGATTATTATTCTGGCACTGCTTGCGTCATGTATCAGGATTGTACCGCAGGCACAGGCTCTGGTTGTGGAACGTTTGGGAGCTTATCTGGGAACATGGTCCGTAGGTGTTCATATCAAGATGCCGATTCTCGACCGCGTGGCAAAGCGTGTGAACTTAAAGGAGCAGGTGGCTGATTTCCCGCCGCAGCCGGTTATCACAAAGGATAACGTTACCATGAGAATCGACACGGTCGTCTTCTTCCAGATTACAGATCCGAAGCTTTATGCTTACGGTGTGGAGAATCCGCTGATGGCGATCGAGAACTTAACGGCAACCACTCTTCGTAACATCATCGGTGATCTGGAACTCGACCAGACACTGACCTCCAGAGAGACGATTAATGCAAAGATGAGAGAATCCCTCGATATCGCCACCGACCCGTGGGGCATCAAGGTTAACCGTGTGGAACTGAAGAATATCATGCCTCCGGCAGCGATTCAGGATGCCATGGAGAAGCAGATGAAGGCAGAGCGTGAGCGCCGTGAGTCCATCCTTCGTGCAGAAGGTGAGAAGAAATCTACCATTCTGGTTGCAGAAGGTAAGAAGGAATCCGCCATTCTGGATGCCGAGGCTGAGAAGCAGGCAGCGATTCTTCACGCTGAGGCTGAGAAGGAGAAGAGAATCCGTGAGGCGGAAGGTCAGGCTGAGGCTATCTTAAAGGTTCAGAAGGCAAACGCAGATGGTATCCGAATGATTAAGGAAGCGGGAGCCGATCAGGCAGTTCTGACGATCAAGAGCTTAGAGGCCCTTAAGACAGTGGCCGACGGCAAAGCAACAAAGATTATTATCCCGTCCGAGATTCAGGGACTGGCAGGACTTGTATCCTCCATCACTGAGATCCCGAAGGATCCCAAATAGGAACGTGAAAGGTAATTAGAGAATTCGCAGCAGGGGGCACCGGCTCTCATGCTGCGATTTTTCAATGCAGGTATCCCGTAAGGAGGCGTGAATGGAGTTAAAGCTGGATTTGACCAGAGAATACGGTATCGTTTTAGAGGGCGGAGGAGCCAAGGGAGCCTATCAGATCGGCGCCTGGAAGGCGCTTCGGGAGGCCGGGATCCGCATCAAAGGGATCGCAGGCGCCTCTGTCGGTTCGCTGAACGGCGCGCTGATCTGTATGGACGATTTAGAAAAGGCGGAAGGAATCTGGAAAAACATCGAGTATTCCAGGGTGATGGATGTCAGTGACGAGACCATAAAGGCATTAAAGCGGAAAGACTTCAAGGCGCTTAATATGCAGGAAATCTTAAACAGCGGAGTTCAGTTTATCAAGGATGGCGGCTTCGATGTGACGCCTCTTAAGAATCTGATCGCTGAGGTGGTGGGCGATGAATCGCGTATCAGGGAATCGGACCGTGAACTCTTTGCCGTGACGTATTCCGTGTCCGAGCACAGGGAGCTGGCTGTGGATGTGAGAAAAGGGGAAGAGGGTTCGGTCAAGGATATGCTGCTGGCCAGCGCTTATTTTATGGCGTTTAAGAATGAAAAGCTGGGCGGCAAGCGTTACCGGGATGGCGGCGGCTTAAACAACGTTCCTCTGGGGGTTCTGCTGGATAAGGGCTATGAGGATATTATCGTGATCCGCATCTATGGCTGGGGCTTTGACAGCGAAAAGGTGACGAAGATTCCGGAGGGCGTCAATGTGTATCATATTGCTCCCCGCCAGGATCTGGGCGGCATACTGGAATTCGACAAAAAGCAGAGCAGAAAAAACATGACTTTGGGGTATTATGACGCGAAAAGGTTCTTATATGGACTTGCAGGGCGTATATATTATATTGATGCACCAGGTTCCGAGCCTTACTACTTTGATAAGATGATGTCGGAACTGGAGCTTTTAAAGATTTATGTCGAAGAAGACCTGGATCAGGAGACCAGGGAGAGCTTAAACGGTTACCGGATGTTTACAGAGACCCTGTTTCCTCGTATGGCCGAAGAGTTTAAGCTGAAAGAGGACTGGAACTACCGGGATTTATATATAGCGATTCTGGAGGATTTAGCGAAGCGGCTTAAGATCAACCGGTTTCAGATTTATACGGTGGACCGCCTGATCGGAAAAATAATGATGAAGCTGCACTCTCTTGACAGCCGGATTCCATTATAGTAATGTAATAGGAAGAAAAGACGTTTCAAACGTTAAATATCGGATTCATGAAAAAAAGATTGCATGTTTATGCATAATATACTATAATGGTGTATAAAAATACAAAAAGAAAAGTGGAGGATGCATGATGAATCTGAAAGGAAGAAGTTTCATTACATTAAAAGACTATACACCGGAGGAGATCAATTACCTGCTGGATCTTGCCGCGGATTTAAAGGCTAAGAAAAAAAGCGGAGTAACCGGAAGCTCCCTGAAAGGAAAGAATATCGCCCTGATCTTTGAAAAGCCATCGACACGTACCAGGTGTTCTTTCGTCGTGGCAGCGGTGGATGAAGGGGCTCATCCTGAGTATCTGGGCAAGGATGACATTCAGCTGGGGCACAAGGAGAGTGTGGAAGACACGGCGCGCGTGCTGGGAAGAATCTTTGACGGTATCGAATTCCGCGGATTCAAGCATAAAACGGTGGAAGATCTGGCGAAATACGCTGGCGTGCCGGTGTGGAACGGTTTGACGGACGATTACCACCCGACCCAGATCCTGGCGGACTTACTTACCATGAAGGAACATTTCGGTTACTTAAAGGGGCTGAACTTTGTCTACGCAGGCGACGGACGCAATAACATGGCCAACAGCCTGATGATCGGTATGAGCAAGATGGGCGTCAACTTTACGATCCTGGCTCCGAAGTGCTTATGGCCGAAGGACGAGCTGGTTACCCTGTGCCGCGGATATGCCGGTGAGAGCGGAAGCAGTGTCACCCTGACTGAGAACGTGGATGACGTAAAGGGGGCTGATACGATCTATACCGACGTATGGTGCTCCATGGGAGAGGAAGACAAGGCAGCCGAGCGTGTGGCGCTTTTAAAGCCTTACCAGGTGAATGCAGCGCTGATGGAGAAGACGGAAAAGGATACCACCATCTTCATGCACTGTCTCCCGGCAGTGAAGGGCAATGAAGTAACGGAAGATGTGTTCGAATCAAAGGCCTCCGTGGTATTCGATGAAGCAGAGAACAGAATGCATACCATCAAGGCAGTGATGGTGGCGACATTAGGAGAATAGAGCATGTATATACAGGAACGAAGCAGAAACCCGAGAAACTTATCCATGATGCTGGATGCGGCCCATATTATTATAGGAATCCTGATCGTCGTGCTGGCGGTCATCTCATTTTTGAACCCGGAGGACCATATGCTGCTGTTTCCGGTCATTTTCCTCCTCGCGGCGTCACTCAATATCATGAATGCGGTCTTTAAGATCCGTATGAGCGGCCGCGAAAAGAAGAAAAAGGCCTCGGGCATTCTGGTTCTCCTGTTTGGAATTGTACTGCTGGCCCTTGCAGTGATCAGTGCAGTCAGCATCTGGTGGGGGTGAGCGCGGTGAAGACAGAGATTTTGAAACTACTAAAAGAAGAGTCCGGATTTGTATCCGGACAGGAGCTGTGCGACCGGTTTGGCGTGTCCAGAACGGCCGTGTGGAAGGCCATTGGCCAGCTGAAGGAAGAAGGGTTTCAGATTGAGGCGGTACGCAACAAAGGGTACCGTCTCTTAAGCAGCGATGACGTGATTACGGAAGCTGAGCTTATGAGCTGCATGGAAGGCGGACTGGTCAGGAAGATTGTCTATTATGAAGAGACCGATTCTACCAATATACGCGCAAGAAAGCTGGCGGAGGAAGGTGCTCCGGATGGAACCCTGGTGGTCACGGATTTTCAGAATGCAGGCCGGGGCAGAAGGGGGCGGATGTGGGTATCCCCTTCCGGAACGGGTGTCTTTATGAGCCTGATCTTAAGGCCGGATATTCTTCCCTCGTCGGCCTCCATGCTGACCCTGGTGGCAGCGCTGGCCGTCCATGACGGTATTAAAGAGACGACCGGGCTTGACACCGTTATCAAATGGCCGAATGATATCGTGGGAGACGGCAGAAAGCTTTGTGGTATTCTGACGGAGATGAGCGCTGAGCTGGAAGGAATCCATTACGTGGTCACCGGCATTGGCATCAATGCCAATATGACGGAGTTTCCGGAGGAAGCAGGGGAGGTGGCTTCCTCCCTGCGTATCCTGACCGGAAGCCCGGTGCGGCGTAGCAGGCTGATTGCCTCTGTGATGAAGGCGTATGAGGGTTACTATAAAAAATTCAGGGAATGCGGCAGTTTAGCCAGCCTCATGGATGTATATAATGAACATATGGCGAATCTCGGAAGAGAAGTGAAGGTTCTGGATCCCGCGGGCACCTATACAGGCAAAGCGCTGGGAATCGATGAGAAAGGCGAGCTTATCGTCGAGAAAGCCGATGGAAAGGTAATCCGTGTGGTCTCCGGAGAGGTTTCTGTCCGGGGAATTTATGGATATGTATAAATATGAATAATTATTCTTTTTATGATCAACTGCAGACGCTGGAACCGAAGAAGGATGAATTTTCGAAGGAAGAGCGTCTGAGGGCCATGGAGAAGCCGCTGCTATCCTGGTACAAAGGCCATGCGAGAATTCTTCCGTGGCGGGAAAATCCGGAGCCATACCGTGTGTGGATTTCGGAGATCATGCTGCAGCAGACAAGGGTGGAAGCCGTAAAACCGTATTTTGAGCGGTTTATGGAGGCGCTTCCCGATACGGCGGCGCTGGCCGCTGTGTCTGAGGACAGGCTCTTTAAGCTGTGGGAAGGGCTTGGCTATTACAATCGGGCAAGAAACTTAAAAAAAGCGGCAGGCGTAGTGATGGAGCAGTATGGGGGCGTGCTTCCCGCTTCCTGGGAAGAACTGAAAAAACTTCCGGGGATCGGTTCCTATACGGCCGGAGCCATCGCTTCCATTGCCTATGGGATTCCCGTGCCCGCCGTGGACGGCAACGTTCTGCGTGTCATATCCCGCGTGACGGGGAGCAGGGAAGATATCTTAAAGCAGTCGGTTAAGAAACAGATGGAGGACCTGCTTCTCGGCGTCATGCCCCGGGAGGGGGCAGGAAACTATAATCAGGCGATGATTGAGATCGGAGCCATCGTCTGTGTTCCTAACGGGGAGCCGCTTTGCAGGGAATGCCCCATGGCGTCCGTATGTGTTGCGAGACGTGACGGACTCACAAAGGAGATTCCTGTAAAAACGCCGAAGAAAGCCAGAAGGATTGAGAAGAAGACGATACTTGTTCTGGACTGGAAAGGGCGCACGGCGATCCGGAAGCGGGAGGACAGCGGCCTTTTGGCGTCCCTCTATGAGTTTCCCAACGAGGATGGGTGGCTGGAGGAGGAGGCGCTTGCTGAAACGTACCGTGTACCGCTGACGGCGGTCCGGTGTCTGCCGGAGGCAAAGCATATTTTCAGCCATGTAGAGTGGCACATGAGGGGATTCGCCGTTGAACTGCAGGAAAAACCGGCAGGAGATTACCTGTGGGTGACTCCGGAAGAGATCAGGGAGACGTACTCACTGCCCGGGGCGTTTAAGGTGTATACTATGAGCACTTGATGAGGTAGTTTACGAATCTAGTGTGAGTCATACCTGAGCACTTAGTGAGGTAGTTTACGAACTTAGTGCGAATGGTATACTATGATGATAAGGTGAGAATAATGAGAAAAATGCTGTTTATCTTTAATCCACGTTCCGGAAAGGCACAGATCAGAAACCGGTTGATGGATATTCTGGATATCTTCACGAAAGCCGGGTATGAAGTATCGGTTCATGTGACCCAGCGGCCGAAGGATGCCATGGAGGTTGCCGCGGCGAGAGGAAAAGACGCGGACATCATCGTCTGCAGCGGCGGTGACGGGACTCTGAACGAGACCATCAGCGGCATGATGACGCTGGACCGGATTCCGGATCTGGGATATATTCCCGCCGGTTCCACCAACGATTTTGCCTCCAGCTTAAAAATTCCGAAAAATATGATTGCCGCGGCGCATTTAGCGGTGGAGGGGGAAGCGTATCCTGTCGATATCGGCAGCTTCTGCGGGGACAGGAATTTCGTTTATATTGCAGCCTTTGGCGCATTTACGGAAGTTTCCTACTTAACACCCCAGGACAAGAAGAATGTGCTGGGCCATCAGGCCTACATGCTGGAGAGTGTGAAGAGCCTGACTTCCATCAAATCCTACCGCATGCGTGTGGAGAGTGAAGAGATTACGCTGGAAGGGGAATTTATCTTTGGAATGGTGACGAATACCATCAGCGTGGGAGGCTTTAAGGGACTTGTCACGCAGAATGTGGCTTTGAATGACGGCGAGTTCGAGGTGCTCTTAATCAGGACTCCGAGAACGCCGCTGGATTTAAGCAACATTGTCAACTACATGTTCCTGAAGGAAGAGCCTAACGAATACGTTCATAAGTTCAGGACAAAGGCGCTCACGGTGATTCCGGAAGAACCGGTAGACTGGGTTCTGGATGGGGAATTTGGAGGTACACGCATGGAGACTCAGATCATAAATCTGCAAAAACAGATCCGGATTATGAGAAATCCTTCCAAAAAACAATAAATCTGCAATTTAACGCAGAAATATGTTGAAATATGTAATCCGGTAGTATATAATGAAAAGTTGTGTGGGCTTTTATGTATACTTCTTAGCGAAAGGACGTTATTAAGTGGAAAAAGATAATTTTTTAGAGAAGCTGGGGAAGCTCGTGGAACTGGGAAAAACAAAGCATAATGCTTTGGACGTAACGGAGATTAACAACTTCTTTATGGGGGACTCACTGACCCCGGAGCAGATGGATCAGATCTATTCGTACCTGGAGAATCGCGGCGTTGACGTGATCCCGGTAATTGATGACTCGATACTGGCTGATGATGTGCTCCTGTCAGATGATGCTCTGCTGCTCGACGATGATCTGGATGACAGCTTTATAAAAGGGGCAGACGAGGAGGATATTGACCTCGATGCCATTGACTTGCTGGAGGGAATAGGTACAGAAGATCCTGTCCGCATGTATTTAAAAGAGATCGGTACCGTTCCGCTTCTGAGTGCGGACGAGGAACTGCGTCTTGCAAAGAGAAAGGCCGATGGGGATGAAGATGCGAAGGAACGCTTGATAGAAGCGAACTTAAGACTGGTTGTCAGCATCGCCAAACGGTATACCGGCCGCGGTATGAGCTTTTTAGACCTTGTTCAGGAAGGAAATTTAGGTCTTATTAAGGGCGTTGAGAAGTTCGATTATACAAAAGGTTATAAGTTAAGTACATATGCTACGTGGTGGATCCGTCAGTCCGTAACAAGGGCACTTGCCGATCAGGCGAGGACAATCCGTGTTCCGGTGCATATGGTCGAAACCATCAATAAAATGTCAAAAATGCAGAGAAAGCTGACGCTGGAACTGGGCTATGAGCCATCCGTTACCGAGCTCGCAGACGCACTCGATATGTCTGAGGACAAGGTTATGGAGATCATGCAGATTGCCAGAGAACCAGCCTCTCTGGAGACCCCGATCGGTGAAGAAGATGATTCCAACTTAGGCGATTTTGTCGCTGACAACAATGTGGTGACTCCTGAGGGAAATGTGGAGTCTGTGATGCTCCGGGAGCATATCGACGCATTGCTCGGTGATTTAAAGGAGAGAGAGCGCCAGGTTATCGTACTGCGCTTCGGCCTGGAGGATGGACATCCGCGTACACTGGAAGAGGTAGGCAAAGAATTTAATGTAACACGTGAACGTATCCGGCAGATTGAGGCGAAGGCACTTAGAAAGCTCAGAAATCCGGTGCGCAGCAAACGAATCAGAGACTTCCTGTAGGAAGCAGAAAGGAGGCGTGGCATGAGAGTGCACACGCCTTTTTTGGGTCCCATGGAAAACGCTTCCATGAACATGCAGGGCGTTATTCCATACGAAACTTATAGACGGCGGCGGGTTCCATAAGGAGCACCATTCTTTGCCTGTGAATCAGAGGAGGATATAAGAGGATGAACCACAGAAATTATCAGAAAGAGCTGGACACCATACTGGAAGACTTTGAGAAACAGGGGAAGGTGCCGAGACTGCTGCTTCACAGCTGCTGTGCTCCCTGCAGCAGCTACGTTCTGGAATACTTATCGAAATACTTTGAGATTACGCTGTACTATTATAACCCGAATATCTACCCGATTCAGGAGTATATGAAGCGGGTAAAGGAGCAGGAGAAGCTGATCTCCGAGATGAAGTTTGTGCATCCTGTGCTCTTCCGGACAGGACCCTATGAGCCGGATGAATTTTTCCGGATTGCTAAAGGGCTCGAGAAGGTTCCGGAAGGCGGAGAACGCTGTTTTAAATGTTTCGATTTGCGGCTCCGGGAGGCTGCAAAGGTCGCATCGGCCGGCCGTTATGATTATTTTACGACAACGCTTACCATCAGCCCGTTAAAAAACGCGGACAAGCTAAATGAGATCGGAGAGAAGCTGGCGAAGGAGTACCGCGTGGCGTTCCTTCCCTCCGATTTTAAGAAAAAAGACGGATATAAGCGGTCTGTGCAGCTGTCGGAAGAATACGGTCTGTACCGCCAGGATTACTGCGGATGCATATATTCCAGGGAGGCGGGGAAATAGGCTGAAACAACTTGACACCAAATGGGAATTGTAATAAAATTGACACTAAGGAGTATATAGATTAGAGGATAAAGGAGATAATATTATGTTAACAAAAACACTTACTGTTGTAAATCCATCCGGACTTCATTTAAGACCAGCGGGAGTTCTTTCCCAGACAGCCATGAAGTTTAAATGCGACATCATCATCGAGTGCGGCGAGAAGAGAATCGTTGCAAAGAGCGTATTAAACGTTATGGCAGCAGGCATCAAGTGCGGTACAGAGATCAACTTAATCTGTGACGGCGAGGATGAAGAAGAAGCTATGAAGAGCATGAGCGAAGCGATCGAAAGCGGACTCGGCGAGATGTAATGGACAAGTTTTAAAAAGCGAATGACAGGTAGAAGCTTGGCGGAGAGGAAATGATTCTTTTCCGCCAATTTTTTTGCCGAAATACAGCGGGATATCTGGCGTACAGCCTGCCGCCGATGAGAATGTTCATATACTGACGGGAGAAAATTATGGGTACAGGAATTATGATATGCGGCTTAAATGGTACTGGAAAAAGTACATTAGGAAAAGCCCTTGCTGAGAAGCTGCATTTTTATTTCATAGATAATGAAAATCTCTATTTTTCCGGGACAGAGCTTTCCTGCGTCTATGCCGCTCCGCGTACCCGCGAAGAAGCTGAAACTCTTCTTTTCCGCGAGATGAAGGCACATGAGAATTTTGTGTTTGCTTCTGTGAAAGGAGATTATGGGGAAGCTGTCTGTCCCTTTTTTCAGTATGCGGTATTGATTTCTGTTCCAAAGGATATTCGGCTGCAGCGGGTTAAAAACCGTTCTTTTCAGAAATTCGGCAGCAGAATGCTGCCAGGCGGAGATTTATATGGGCAGGAGGAACGGTTTTTTGATTTTGTTAAATCCAGATCAGAGGATACGGTTGAAGAATGGGTGCAGGGCTTAAGGTGTCCTGTCATAAGAATTGACGGGACAAAGCCTGTGGAAGAAAACATAAATCTTATCTTGAAGCAAATAAATTTTTATTCTCTGAGTGTGTAGTTAAGAAGATCATTGAGAAATACTGGAAAAAGGTTAATCGCAGGTAAAAAATCCGCCTAAATTGTTGGAAATTATTAGATTAATATAAAAAATAGATGAATATAAGGGATATAACCATGAAATGTCAAATAATCTGACATCTTATGCAAAAAAAGGGGTTTACAAATGGAACCGGATGTAGTATTATCTAAAAAAGTTAAAGCAAAGGCAGAGAGCGGCAGAAGCCGAAGATGTCATAATAAGAAAATATGGAACACAGGCCCGACGACGAGCATAGTAAGCCGCGGGTCTGTGTTTTTTTGATATCACAGGAAATTACTCCTGTGGTATCAAAAAGCCATCCGAGCAGGACCGCCCTGCGGCGGGCCGCCTTGTGCTTCGACAAAAAATCTGCCGCTGCTTGGTACCCCTGTTAAAAAGTACAGCCAGAAAGGATGAAATTATGGTTAAGAATTCAAAATCTCCCACAGAAAAAAAAGTGCCGGATTTATACGATTCCCGCTTTGAGCATGACAACTGCGGAATCGGTGCGGTTGCCAACATGAAAGGCATAAAGAGTCACAAAACGGTGGAGCAGGCCCTTCATATCGTCGAGAATTTAGAGCACCGTGCAGGGAAGGACGCGGAGGGAAAGACGGGCGACGGAGTCGGCATCATGCTTCAGATTTCGCACAAATTTTTTAAGAAGGTCACGAAATCTCTCGGCATCGAAATCGGAGGCGAGAGAGAGTACGGAGTCGGCATGTTTTTCTTTCCCCAGGATGAGCTTGCCAGAAACCAGGCAAAGAAGATGTTTGAGATTATTGTAAGCAAGGAAGGTCTGGAGTTTTCAGGCTGGAGAGATGTGGAGACGCATCCGGAGCTGATCGGCAAAAGAGCAGTGGACTGCATGCCGTATATTGCCCAGGGCTTTGTAAAGAAACCGGCCGACACGGAGAAAGGACTGGACTTTGACCGGAAGCTTTACGTATCACGGCGTGTATTTGAACAGAGCAACGACAATACATACGTGGTATCGCTGAGCAGCCGTACGATTGTATACAAGGGAATGTTTCTGGTAAAGGAGCTGCGCAGGTTTTTCCCTGATTTACAGGATAAGGATTATGAGTCAGCCATTGCCGTGGTTCACTCCCGGTTCAGCACCAACACGAATCCAAGCTGGATGAGGGCGCATCCCAACCGCCTCATCGTCCACAACGGTGAAATCAACACCATCCGCGGCAATGTGGATAAGATGATGGCGCGGGAAGAAACCATGGAATCGAAGTACTTTAAGTACGATATGCACAAGGTGCTCCCGATCATCAATCAGGAGGGCTCTGATTCCGCCATGCTGGATAACGCCCTGGAATTCATGGTGATGAGCGGCATGGAGCTTCCCCTGGCCGTTATGGTGACGATCCCGGCCCCCTGGGCCCACGATAAATCCATGCCTCAGGAGATCAAGGATTTTTACAGCTACTACGCAACCATGATGGAACCGTGGGACGGACCGGCCTCCATCGTATTTTCCGACGGTGATCTCGTCGGTGCGGTTCTGGACAGAAACGGGCTTCGGCCGTCCAGATACTACATTACAGATGATGATCAGATGATCCTGGCCTCAGAGGTGGGTGCCATCGACATTGAACAGAACCATGTGGTCAGAAAGGAGCGCCTCCGTCCCGGAAAAATGCTTCTGATCGACACCGTTAAGGGCTGTCTGGTGTCCGACAGCGAGCTGAAGGAGACGTATGCGTCGAGGCAGCCTTACGGCGAATGGCTGGATTCCAATTTAATCGAGCTGAAGGATCTGCCGATCCCCAACAAGGGGGTTCCGGATATGAGTGCGGAACGGCGCTCCAGACTTCAGAAAGCCTATGGCTATACCTACGAGGAATACAAGACCATGATTCTTCCCATGGCCTTAAACGGAGCAGAGGCGGTATCTGCCATGGGAGCCGACAGTCCGCTGGCAGTGCTGAGCAGAAAGCATCAGCCGCTGTTTAACTACTTTAAGCAGATGTTTGCGCAGGTGACGAATCCGCCGATTGACTCTATCCGGGAAGAGATTGTGACGTCGACTGCGGTATACGTTGGCGAAGAGGGGAATATTCTGGAGGAAACGGCGGAAAACTGTAAGATTCTGAAGGTCAGCAACCCGATTTTGACATGCACGGACTTAATGAAGATCAAATACATGAAGCGGCCGGGTTTCCAGACGGAAGTCATTCCGATCACCTATTATAAGAACACATCCCTGGAAAAAGCGATTGACAGACTGTTCCTGGAGGTCGACCGGGCACACCGGGATGGGGCGAATATTATCATTCTCTCCGATCGGGATATCGATGAGAATCACGTGCCGATTCCGTCGCTTCTGGCGGTATCCGCCCTGCAGCAGCATCTGGTGAAGACGAAGAAACGTACCTCTGTGGCGCTGATTCTGGAGAGCGGAGAGCCCAGAGAGGTACACCATTTCGCCGCCCTTTTAGGATACGGGGCCTGCGCGGTCAATCCGTATCTGGCGCAGGAATCGATCCGGGCTCTGATTGAAAGCGGAATGCTGGAAAAGGACTATTACGCCGCGGTGGAAGATTATAATAACGCAGTACTCCATGGAATTGTTAAGATTGCGTCGAAAATGGGCATTTCCACGATCCAGTCGTATCAGGGGGCGCAGATCTTTGAGGCCATCGGCATTTCAAAGAGTGTGGTGGAAAAGTATTTTACTGATACAGTGAGCCGCGTTGGCGGCATTACGCTGGACGATATCGCCAATGATGTGGATACACTCCATTCCATGGCTTTTGATCCTCTGGGGCTTGATGTGGATCTGACGCTGGAGAGCGTCGGAAGCCATAAGGCGAGGGCAGGTCAGGAGGAACATCTCTACAATCCGCTTACCATTCATTTGCTTCAGGAGGCGGCCAGAACGGGAAGCTACGAGACGTTTAAACAGTACACGCACGCACTGAATGAAGAAGGCCAGACGGTGAATCTAAGGAGCCTGATCGACTTCGATTATACGAAGCAGAAGGCCGTTCCCATCGATGAGGTGGAAAGCGTGGAATCCATTGTGAAGCGGTTTAAAACCGGCGCCATGTCCTACGGCTCCATCTCCGGAGAAGCCCATGAGACCCTGGCCATCGCCATGAACAGGATTCATGGGAAATCCAACAGCGGCGAAGGCGGAGAGAGCCTGGAGCGTCTGACGGTGGGCGCCGACGGGCTGAACCGGTGTTCTGCAATCAAACAGGTGGCTTCCGGACGGTTCGGTGTGACCTCCCGCTATTTAGTCAGCGCAAAAGAGATCCAGATCAAGATGGCCCAGGGGGCGAAGCCCGGCGAGGGCGGCCAGCTTCCGGGCGGCAAGGTGTATCCGTGGGTGGCAAAGACGAGACATTCCACAACGGGAGTGGGACTGATCTCTCCGCCGCCGCATCACGATATCTACTCCATCGAGGATCTGGCGCAGCTGATCTACGATTTAAAGAATTCCAACACCGAGGCCAGAATCTCGGTGAAGCTGGTATCGGAAGCGGGGGTTGGAACCGTGGCGGCGGGTGTCGCCAAAGCGGGGGCACAGGTGATCCTGATTTCCTCTTTTGACGGAGGCACGGGAGCGGCTCCGAGAAACTCCATTTACAATGCAGGACTTCCATGGGAGCTGGGAGTGGCGGAAGCGCATCAGACTCTGATCATGAATGGTCTGCGCGATAAAGTGATTCTGGAGACCGACGGCAAGCTGATGACAGGCCGCGATGTGGCGATTGCCTGCATGCTGGGCGCCGAGGAGTTTGGGTTTGCGACAGCACCGCTCGTAACCATGGGATGCGTGATGATGCGTGTCTGCAACCTGGACACATGTCCGGTGGGCATTGCAACGCAGAATCCGGAGCTTCGGAAGCGTTTTAAGGGAAAACCGGAATACGTGGTCAATTTTATGTATTTCATTGCCCAGGAACTGCGGGAGTATATGGCTAAGCTGGGAATCCGTACGGTGGATGAACTGGTGGGACGCACCGATCTGCTGAAGAAGAAGGAGCATATTTCCTCCAAACGGGCGGATAAGGTAGATCTGTCCGCTATACTGGGAAATCCGTACGCGGGCCAAAAACTGGCCGGTTACAACCACAAATCAGTCTACAGCTTTGAACTGGAGAAGACGATTGATGAAAAAATCCTTTTGAAGAAGCTGAGACCGGCACTGATCAACGGGCAGAAGAAGAGCATTCAGATCGACGTTTCCAACACGGACCGTGCATTGGGAACCATGTTCGGATCTGAGATTACGAGGCTGTATCCCGAAGGACTTCCGGAAGATACGTATACCGTGAACTGTACGGGAAGCGGCGGCCAGAGCTTTGGTGCGTTTATTCCGAAGGGGCTGACACTGGAGCTGGTGGGAGACAGCAATGATTACTTCGGCAAGGGCTTATCCGGAGGAAAACTGATCGTCTATCCGCCTAAGGGTGTGACCTTTCGGGCGGAGGAAAACATCATTATCGGCAACGTGGCTCTATACGGGGCAACCAGCGGAAAGGCGTTTATCTGCGGAGTGGCAGGCGAGCGGTTCTGTGTACGCAATTCCGGCGCCACCGCGGTGGTGGAAGGCGTGGGAGACCACGGATGCGAGTATATGACAGGCGGCCGTGTCGTTGTGCTGGGATCGACAGGCAAGAATTTTGCGGCCGGTATGAGCGGCGGAATTGCCTATGTTCTGGATGAAAAAAGGGATTTGTATAAGCGGCTGAACAAGGAGATGGTTTCCTTTGAGGAGGTTACCAATAAGTACGATGTTCTGGAGCTGAAGGAAATGATAAAAGAGCATGTGGCTTACACCAATTCTGCAAGAGGAAAAGAGATTCTCGACAGCTTTGGAGAGTATCTTCCGAAATTTAAGAAGATTATGCCTCACGATTACCGCCGGATGATGAATACCATCGTCCAGATGGAGGAGAAGGGCTTAAGCAGTGAGCAGGCGCAGATCGAGGCATTTTATGCAAATACGAAGAAGTGAGGAGGAAAAACATGGGAAAGCCAACAGGATTTTTAGAATATGACAGAATGACAGGAAGGGCGGCAGACCCCAAAAGCCGGATTAAGAATTACGATGAATTCCACCTTCCACTTTCGGAGAAGGAGCAGAGATGCCAGGGAGCCCGCTGCATGGACTGCGGCGTGCCGTTCTGCCAGTCGGGAGTGATGATAAAGGGAATGGTTTCCGGCTGTCCCCTGAACAATCTGATCCCGGAATGGAACGATCTGGTCTATACGGGGACGTGGGACCAGGCGTATAACCGTTTAAAAAAGACCAACAGCTTTCCGGAGTTTACCTCCCGGGTGTGTCCCGCTCCTTGTGAAGCGGCCTGCACCTGCGGGTTAAACGGAACTCCGGTGGCGATTAAGGAGAATGAGGGAGCCATTATACGGCGTGCTTATGAGACGGGTATCGCCGGCCCGAAGCCGCCGAAGATCAGGACCGGGAAAACGGTGGCCGTCATCGGCTCCGGACCGGCCGGTCTGGCTGCGGCGGACCAGTTAAATAAGCGGGGCCACAGTGTGACGGTGTTCGAGCGGGAAGACCGCATCGGTGGTCTGCTGATGTATGGAATCCCCAATATGAAGCTGGAAAAATGGGTGATTGACCGGAAGGTGGAGGTGATGAAGGAGGAGGGAATCTCGTTTGTCACAGGAGCCGATGTGGGAAAGAACCACAAGACAAAGGATATCTTAAAGGATTTTGACCGCGTGATCCTGGCCTGCGGTGCGTCCAATCCCCGCGATATTAAGGTGCCGGGAAGAGACTCGGAGGGAATTTATTTTGCGGTGGATTTTCTCAAATCCACGACGAAGAGTCTTCTGAATTCCAATATGCAGGATAAGTCGTATCTGCCGGCGAAGGGAAAGCATGTGATTGTCATCGGAGGCGGTGATACGGGGAATGACTGTGTGGGGACCGTCATCCGCCACGGCTGTGCGTCGGTTCTTCAGCTGGAAATGATGCCGAAGCTTCCTGAGAAGAGGACGCCTGACAACAGCTGGCCGGAATGGCCGCGGGTGACGAAGACGGATTACGGTCAGGAGGAAGCCATCGCCGTGTTTGGCTCCGATCCCAGGCTGTATCAGACGACGGTGAAGGAGTTTGTAAAGGATAAAAACGGAAAAGTGGCAAAAGCCGTGCTTCTTTCGCTGGAACCGAAAAAGGATGAGAAGACGGGCCGGATCACGATGGAACCGGTGGCCGGAAGCGAGAAGGAGGCAGCTGCTGATCTGGTACTGATTGCCGCGGGATTTTCAGGGTGCCAGAGTTATGTGGCGGATGCCTTCGGCGTGAAGCTGAATGCAGGAACGAATGTGGAGACAGAGGCAGGAAGATATAAGACGAATGTGGAGCGGGTGTTTACCGCAGGGGATATGCGGAGAGGGCAGTCGCTGGTGGTCTGGGCGATCCGGGAAGGAAGAGAGGCGGCGAAGGAGGTCGATGAGAACCTGATGGGGTATACGCTGCTGGAGTAAATGTGATGAAGTTGGACGGGGGAGAACACAGGAGACTGGGAGAAAAAATAAAAGCCGGAAATCTTTAGCTGCAGGATTTCCGGCTTTTATTTCACGGTAATTGCTATGAATGCAGTGGCTGGTTATACGTTGAATCGGAAGAGTACAACATCCCCGTCTTTTACCACATACTCTTTTCCTTCCATTCGGACAAGGCCCTTTTCCTTAGCCGCTGTATAAGTGCCGCAGTCGAGGAGATCCTGGTAGTTGACTACCTCGGCTTTGATGAAGCCGCGCTCGAAATCGGAGTGGATCTTGCCGGCGGCCTGGGGGGCCTTGGTTCCCACTTTGATGGTCCATGCTCTCGTCTCTGTTGGGCCTGCCGTTAAATAGCTGATGAGGCCCAGGAGATGATAGCTGGCGGCGATCAGTTTTTCGAGGCCGGATTCGGTAAGGCCTAAGTCCTCTAAGAACATCTTGCGCTCGTCCTCCTCCAGTTCGGCGATTTCCTGCTCAATCTGGGCACAGATAACGAACACTTCACTGCCGTTCCCCGCCGCGAAGCCGCGGACCTGCTTTACGTATTCATTGGATGCACCGTCGTCGGCCAGGTCGTCTTCGCTTACGTTGGCGGCGAAGATGACCGGCTTGTAAGTGAGAAGATTTAAGGAGGCAACGAATTCCTGTGCATCGTCATCATCAAATTCCATGCTGCGGGCCAGCTTGCCATCTTCTAAGTGAGCCTTCACCGCCTTTAAGATCTCCAGCTCTTTTGCCAGAGATTTATCGTTAAAAGCGCTCTTTGCCGTCTTGGAGATTCGTCTCTCCAGAATCTCCAGATCGGAGAAGATCAGCTCTAAATCGATGGTATCAATATCTCTTAACGGATCCACACTGCCATCCACGTGGATGACGTTGCCATCCTCGAAGCAGCGGACAACGTGTACAATGGCGTCCACTTCTCTGATGTTGGAAAGAAACTGGTTTCCCAGACCTTCGCCCTTGGAAGCGCCTTTTACGAGTCCCGCGATGTCCACAAATTCGATGACCGCGGGAGTGATTTTTGCTGAGTCATAGAGAGCGGCCAGCTTTCCCAGGCGCTCATCCGGCACGGGAACTACGCCTACGTTTGGATCAATCGTACAGAACGGATAGTTGGCCGATTCCGCGCCGGCCTTTGTAAGAGAGTTGAAGAGTGTGCTTTTACCTACATTCGGCAGTCCAATAATTCCTAATTTCATAATTCATTACCTTCCTGTAATTTTATTATCTATTGATTCCATCCACATTTCAGAGATCGGACTCAAAATGACATAATAACTATGTTTTTTAGGTTGATTTTTTTCTGTAACTAATATAGAATAGCATATTATCCATAAAAATAAAAGAGTCAAACTGAACTTGCTCCTGATTTTGTCGAATTATGGTCGAATATGTCGGGCGAATCTGTTTGATTTTTGGCATATCACGGGGTAAAATAAAGAAAACATGAAAGGAGAAAACAATGGCAAATACGGCAGATATTAGTTTTGTGCATTTGGGGATTACCATCGACCATTTGCAGAACAGTATCTCGATATTTGGATTCCGCATAGCGTTTTACGGGATTATCATTGGGATTGGAATACTGGCTGGTCTCTGGGTTGCGACGAGCGACGCGAAAAGGAGGGGACAGGACCCTGATATATATCTGGATTTTGCCCTGTATGGAATTATCTTTTCTATTATAGGAGCTCGTATCTATTACGTCATTTTTGACTGGGAGAATTACAGGGACAACCTGATTCAGATCTTTAACTTAAGGGCAGGCGGACTGGCTATATACGGTGGGGTAATTGCCGCGGTCATTACGCTGACTGTCTATACCAGAAAGAAAAAGCTTTCTTTCTTTTCAATGGCTGACAGCGGCTGCCTTGGACTGATAACCGGACAGATTATAGGAAGATGGGGAAACTTCTTTAACTGTGAGGCGTTTGGCGGATATACGGACAGCCTTTTTGCCATGAGAATCAGAAGAGCGCTGGTCAACGAAAGCATGATATCCCAGGATCTGTTAAACCATCTGATTGTGAAGGACGGTGTCGAATATATACAGGTACATCCGACCTTTCTATATGAATCAGTCTGGAACCTGGGGGTATTGGCATTCATGCTGTGGTATCGCAAACGTAAGAAGTTTAATGGGGAAATGCTTCTTATTTACCTGCTGGGATATGGTCTGGGGAGAGTCTGGATCGAAGGGCTCAGAACGGACCAGCTTATATTCTTTAACACGGGAATTGCTGTATCCCAGGCATTGTCATTGGTATTAGTAGTGATATCAGCTTTGGTGCTCATCTGGAAACACAGACAGATACGATTAAAGAGCAAAGGAGAAGACTGATATGATATCAAAAGAAGAGCTGATCTGCAAGATCGAAGAGGCAAGAGATAAATTAAACAGAAGTATTGACACCGAGCAGGACAGCGGCACTGTCTATAAAAGAAGTGTGGAGCTGGATCAACTGATAGAACAATATATAGTAGCCGGTTATTAAAAATAGGGTTTGTTTTAAGGCGGTAACGTAATCATACGTTATCGTCTTATTTTTTTTGTGTTTTTTAGAAAATTACCTTGCTATTTCCTTACAAATGTACTAAAATTAATCTACAAGTGGTGGAAAGTGGTACAAAGTGGTAGAGAATGGAGGAAGAGTGGTGTAAACTCTCTCTCCGATGTACAAGCAGGTGATTAGTATGTTCATGGGCGAATACAATCATACAGTCGATGCAAAAGGGCGTCTGATCGTCCCATCGAAGTTCAGAGAACAGCTTGGTGAAGAGTTCGTCGTGACGAAGGGCTTGGATGGCTGTTTATTTGTGTATGACAACGAAGAGTGGAAAGCCCTTGAAGAAAAATTAAAAAGCCTGCCGCTGACCAACACAAACGCCAGAAAGTTTAACAGATTCTTTCTGGCCGGTGCATCTTCCTGTGAAGTGGACAAGCAGGGAAGGATTCTCCTTCCGGCTGTGCTCCGTGAGTTCGCGGGTATCGAAAAGGATGCAGTGCTTGTGGGTGTAGGAAGCCGCATTGAAATCTGGAGCAAGGATGCGTGGACAGCAGCCAATACATATGATGATATGGAAGAAATCGCTGAGAATATGGAAGGACTTGGAATATGATGTTTGAACACAAGTCAGTGCTGCTTTACGAAACCATTGACAGCCTGAATGTAAAACCAGATGGAATTTATGTGGATGGAACGCTTGGGGGCGGAGGACATGCTCTGGAAGTATGCAGACGCCTCGGGGAATACGGAAGATTAATCGGAATTGACCAGGATGCGGACGCCATCGCGGCGGCATCAGAGCGGCTTCGTGACTATGAAGACAGAGTTACGATCGTGAGAAGCAATTACGAAGAGATACAATCGGTACTAAAGGATTTAGGGATCGAAAAGGCAGACGGCATTTATCTGGATCTTGGAGTTTCCTCCTACCAGCTGGACACACCGGAACGGGGATTTACGTACCGGGAGGAGGACGCTCCGCTGGATATGAGGATGGATCAGAGAAATACACGGACGGCCGCCGATATCGTGAATACGTACAGTGAATTTGATTTATACAGAATAATCCGTGACTACGGAGAGGACAAGTTTGCTAAGAATATCGCAAAACATATCGTGAGGGCCAGAGAGACAAAACGGATTGAGACTACAGGAGAATTAACAGAGATTATTAAGGAAGCGGTTCCCGCAAAGGTTCGTGCGGTGGGCGGTCATCCTTCAAAGAAGACGTTCCAGGCGATCCGGATCGAACTGAATCAGGAACTGGAGGTTTTAAATAATTCTATTGATACGATGATCGACTTATTGAACCCGGGTGGAAGGCTGGCTGTTATCACCTTCCATTCGCTGGAAGACAGAATCGTAAAGATTCGCTTCCGTAATAATGAGAATCCCTGTACCTGTCCGCCGGATTTTCCAGTATGTGTCTGCGGCAAAGTCAGCAAAGGCCGGGTAATCACCAGAAAACCTGTTGTACCGTCAGAAGAAGAGATTAACGGGAACAAGAGATCGAAGAGTTCGAAGCTTCGAGTATTTGAGCGGATTTAAAAAGGGAGGAAAAGAGCATGGCTGCTAGAAAGAATGTGCATTCTTACCGTAGTGCTGCCTACGTACAGGGAAATGCTGTCCGTAAGCTGGAACCTGAGCGCGTACCGGTAAGACGTTCACCAGATGAAGTACGCCGTCCGGCTGTAAACCATAAAGTCAGACGGAACCGTGAAAAAGCCTTACAGATGGATTTGCCTTATGTAATTATGCTGACCATCGCAGCAGTCTGTACGCTCTATTTGTGTGTGAATTATCTGCATCTTCAGTCTTCCATCACGACGCGGATTCATACGATCGAGAACCTGGAAGCGGAGCTGGAGATGTTAAAGACTGAGAACGATGCCCTGCAGACGAACATTAATACTTCCGTTGATTTGGACCATGTATACAAAGTTGCCACAGAGGAACTTGGCATGGTCTACGCCAATAAAAATCAGATTCTTCAGTATGATAAGACGGAAAGTGAGTATGTAAGGCAGAATGAAGACATCCCGAAACACTAAGCATAAAAATAGAAAAACGAAGATATTTCCAAGATACATGCAGGAAAAGCTGGCGATTACCGTCTTGGTAGTTACGCTGGCTTTGTTTGCATTGGTTATGGTCTTATACGATTTGATGACCAACAAAAAGGATGATTTTAACCAGATCGTTCTGTCACAGCAGGAGTATGACAGCCGTACCATTCCGTTCCGGCGGGGCGATATTCTGGACCGCAACGGAACGTATCTGGCGACGAGTGAGAAGGTGTATAATCTGATTCTGGATCCCAAGCAGATTATGTCGGACCCGGATGCCTACTTAGAGGCATCGGTAAGCGCCCTGGTGGACTGCTTCGGTTACGACCGGACGGAGATGATGAATCTGATCAATGAGAAAAAGGACAAATACTATATCCGCTATGCCAAACAGCTGACTTACGATCAGAAAGAAAATTTTGAGAAGTATAAGGACCAGAAGAGAGATGAGTTCAAGAAGGCCGGAGACGGAAAGGGCATTCGCGGAATCTGGTTTGAAGATGAATATAAGAGAATCTATCCCTACAATTCTGTGGGCTGCAATGTGATCGGTTTTGCCAGAGACGACGGCATGGACGGAAGCGGCGGGATCGAGCAGTACTACAACTCCACGCTGATGGGAACCAACGGCAGGGAGTACGGCTATTTAAATGACGATTCCAATCTGGAGCGGGTCATCAAACCGGCGTCCAACGGCAATACGGTCGTATCCACGATTGATACCAACGTTCAGAAGATTGTTGAGAAGTATATTACGGAATGGGAACAGGAAGTCGGAAGCAAACGGGTGGGGGTTATCGTCATGGATCCCAATAATGGTGAGGTCCTGGCTATGGCCAACGATAAGTCTTTCGATTTAAACAATCCCAGACAGCTCCGTCCGGAGTACACGGACGATGTGGTGAAGCAGCTGGGCATTCAGGAGGCTATCGACGATTACCGCAGAAAAAATAAGGACGCGGAACCTCTGACAGAGGACAACGTTTACGCCCACTACTCCAACGATGAGATCATGTCCCTCGGAAAGCAGGTGGCGTGGAATCAGACGTGGCGTAATTTCTGTATCAGCGACGGGTTTGAGCCGGGGTCCACTGCCAAGATCTTTACGGTGGCGGCGGCGCTGGAGGAAGGCGCTATCACCGGCAATGAGACGTATACGTGTAACGGTAAGCTGGAGATCGGAGGCTGGCCCATCAGCTGTGTGAACCGGTACGGTCACGGCGATTTAACAGTGGAGCAGGGTCTGATGAAGTCGTGTAATGTCGTTATGATGCAGATCGCCCAGAAGGTGGGAAAGCAGAAATTCTACAAATACCAGCAGCAGTTTGGCTTCGGCTCCAAGACCGGTATCGATCTTCCAGGCGAGGCGGACAACAAGGCTCTTATGTATACTGCGGAGACCGCTGATCCGGCATCTCTTGCAACCAACGCCTTCGGGCAGAACTTTAACTGCTCCATGATTCAGATGGCGGCAGCCTACTGTTCGGTCATCAACGGCGGATCGTATTATGAACCCCATGTGGTGAAACAGATTTTAAATGAACAGGGATCGATTGTGAAAAAGATGGATCCGGTACTGGTTCGTGAGACTGTTTCGGAATCCACCACAAAGTTTATTAACGAGGCTCTCTATAAGACGGTAAACGCCCAGGGCGGTACCGGCTCTGCCGCCAGAGTGGAAGGTTATAAAATCGCAGGTAAAACAGGAACTGCTGAGAAGGTAGGGCGTGACAAGACAAACTATGTCGTATCCTTCTGCGGCTATGCACCTGCCGATAATCCCCAGGTCCTTGTATATGTGGTCGTGGATGAGCCGCATGTGGAGGAACAGGCTCACAGTACGTATGCCAGCGGAATCTTTCAGAAGATTATGACAGAGATTCTTCCTTATTTAAATATATTCCCGGATACGGATATTACGCCGTCACTTCCGGAGGGCGGGCAGGCAGAACTGCCATCCGAAGAGGGAATCACCAGCTCCACAGAAGGCTCTTCAGAAGAATCCACGGAGGAGAGCACAGAAGCGGGAACACTGGAAAATGGAGAGACGATTCCGCCGGAGGCTCTCGATCCTTCCGAGGAAGCGGTAATCGGTCCAAGCGAAGAGGCAGGCTACGGCCTTCCGGGCGCGCTGCCGGGACAGACGAATCCGGTGCGGCTGCCTCAGACCAGCTCCTCGTCCGCAGAAGCTTCCGAAACGGAGACAAAGGGAGAATAAAAGTGCAGGAATTTCATATACTGTAACAATGATGACGGTGGAGCAGCGTATGAATTCTAATAAAACACATCACAGAGAGAAGATAGCCATCCTGTTTTTCCTGTTATTTCTTGCCATGACAGGTCTAATGGGGCGGCTGTTTTTTCTTATGATATTTCAGTCCGCCCATTACAGCGCCATGGCGGAGGACTTGCATGAAAGAGAGAGAACGATCAAAGCGGCCAGAGGCAACATCATTGATGCCAATGGAACCGTCATCGCCACCAACAGGACAGTCTGCACCATTTCGGTCATCCACAATCAGATCGAAGAGCCGGATCAGGTGGTGTCGGTTTTAAGCAAAGAACTGGGAATCGAGGAAGATGCTGTCAGAAAAAAGGTGGAAAAGTACAGTTCCAGGGAGATTATTAAGACCAATGTGGACAAAGCCCTGGGCGATCAGATCAGAACGTACCACTTGGCGGGGGTGAAGGTGGATGAGGATTACAAACGGTACTATCCATACGACAGCCTGGCCTCCAAGGTGCTGGGGTTCACGGGAGGAGATAACCAGGGGATCATCGGGCTGGAGGTTAAGTACGAGGATTATTTAAAGGGGATGAACGGGAAGATCTTAACCATGTCCGACGCGGCAGGCATCGAGATTGAAAACGCAGCAGAGGACCGGATCGAACCCATCGCCGGACAGGATTTACACGTAAGTCTTGATGTGAACATCCAGAAGTACTGCGAGCAGGCGGCGTACCAGGTGATGGAGAAAAAGGGCGCAAAGCGGGTCTCCGTCATCGTCATGAATCCGCAGAACGGGGAGATCATGGCTATGGTGAGCACTCCGGAATTTAACTTAAATGATCCGTTTACGCTTCCGGAGGACCCGGGAAATGTGAGTGCCAAGGAGAAACAGGAGCTGTTAAACCAGATGTGGAGAAACCCCTGCATCAACGATACTTACGAGCCGGGATCCACGTTTAAGATCGTGACGGCTGCAGCGGGCCTGGAAGCGGGAGTGGTGAATCTGGAAGACCATTTCTCCTGTCCGGGGTTCCGGATTGTGGAAGACAGAAAGATCCGGTGTCACAAAGTGGGGGGCCACGGTTCCGAGACCTTTCTGCAGGGGATGATGAATTCCTGCAACCCGGTTTTAATCGATGTGGGGCAGCGGCTGGGCGTGGACAATTACTATAAGTATTTTGAACAGTTCGGCCTGAAGGGAAAGACGGGAATCGATCTGCCCGGTGAGGCCGCAACGATCATGCACAAGAAGGAGAACATGGGGCTGGTGGAGCTTGCCACGGTTTCCTTCGGCCAGTCGTTTCAGATTACTCCCATGCAGCTGATTACCACGGCCTCGGCCATCGTAAACGGAGGCACCCGGGTTACGCCTCATTTTGGCGTCCAGGCGGTCAGCGCGGACGGCGAGGTGATTCACAACTTTACCTATCCGGTGAAGGAGGGAATCGTTTCGGCGGAGACGAGCGAAACCATGCGTTATATTCTGGAAAAGGTCGTCTCTGAGGGAAGCGGAAAAAAGGCGTATCTGGAGGGGTACCGCATAGGCGGAAAAACGGCTACATCGGAAAAACTTCCGAGAAGCCTAAAGAAATACATTTCTTCTTTTATTGGTTTTGCACCGGCGGATAATCCGTCCGTAATCGCTCTGATTACCATCGATGAACCACAGGGAATCTACTACGGCGGAACCATTGCGGCGCCTGTCATTGCCGACATTTTTAAGAATATTCTGCCTTATCTGGGAATTGAAGCAACAGAGGAAAAAACTGTTTCCTCGTTTCGATTCTATAGTTGATTATTCAGGAAAAAAGACGTATACTACTAACTGTGCCCCATTTTGCTGAACGAAGCGAGGGGACTGACTGCTGTTTTAAAAGTACGAATACATAAAATATTGAGGTGTGACATGATTAACGAGACGATACTGGCGATTATCATAGCGTTTGCCATAAGCGCGATACTGTGCCCCATAGTAATACCATTTCTTCACAGATTAAAATTTGGCCAGCAGGTCCGGGAAGAGGGACCGGAAAGCCATTTGAAAAAGCAGGGTACTCCCACGATGGGCGGCCTGATTATCCTGACCAGCATCATCATTACTTCTCTGTTCTACGTGAAGGATTATCCGAAGATCATTCCGATTCTGTTCATGACCGTTGGTTTTGGTATTGTGGGTTTTCTGGATGATTATATCAAGATCGTTATGAAACGCTCCGAAGGGCTTAAGCCTTTGCAGAAGATAATCGGCCAGTTTATCATCACAGGCGTCTTTGCATACTATCTTCTGAACTCGAAGGCAGTGGGAACGAGTATGCTGATACCGTTTACCGGCGGTTTTGAACACGGTCTCTATCTGGACCTCGGGATCTTCTTTGTGCCGGTCCTGTTCTTTATTGTGCTGGGAACCGACAACGGCGTGAACTTTACAGACGGACTCGACGGACTCTGTACCAGCGTGACGATTCTGGTGGCGACCTTCTTAACGGTGGTGGCTTTGGGAGAGAAGGCCGGGATCAGCCCGATTACAGGCGCGGTCGTAGGAAGCTTACTGGGATTTCTGCTGTTTAACGTCTATCCGGCCAGAGTGTTTATGGGAGATACCGGTTCCCTGGCGCTCGGCGGGTTTGTGGCATCCAGCGCGTATATGATGCAGATGCCGATTTTTATCGCGATCATTGGATTTATCTATCTGGTGGAGGTTCTGTCAGATATTATACAAATTACGTATTTCAGAAAAACAGGCGGAAAGAGATTTTTTAAGATGGCGCCGATCCATCATCATTTTGAGATGTGCGGCTGGTCTGAGACCAGAGTTGTAGCTGTTTTTTCGATTGTGACGGCGATTCTCTGCCTGCTGGCATACCTTGGACTGTAAAGAAGGAGAGTAACCTATGAGTCAGAAAATATTAGTTGCAGGGAGCGGAAAGAGCGGTATTGCCGCTTCGAAAATGGCGCTCGATACAGAACACGAAGTGATTCTCTACGACAGCAATGAGGCGCTTGATGCGGAGGCGGTCCGGGGGCAGTTTAAAGAGGACGAGGCAATAGAAGTGCTCCTTGGGGAACTGAAAAAAGAGTCATTAAAGGACGTGGGCCTCTGTGTCATCAGTCCCGGAATCCCGCTTGACGCACCGTTTGTCGAAGTGCTTAAGGCGTGTGAGATACCGGTATGGAGCGAGATTCAGCTCGCTTACCACGATGCAAAGGGAAAGCTGGCTGCCATAACGGGGACAAACGGAAAGACGACCACGACATCTCTGGTGGGAGAGATCCTGAGTGCATACTATAAAGAGGTGTTTGTAGTAGGAAATATCGGAACGCCGTACACCTCCACTGCACTCCGCACCACGGACCAGTCTTATACGGTAGCGGAGATCAGCAGCTTTCAGCTGGAAACCATCACGGATTTCAGACCGGATGTGAGCGCGATCCTGAATATTACGCCGGATCATTTAAACCGCCACAAGACGATGGACTGTTACATAAACGTAAAAGAACGCATTGCAGAGAATCAGACAAAGGAGGATGCCTGCATCCTCAATTACGATGATCCGGTCCTGCGCCGGTTCGGGGAGACCATTGCACCGAGAGTCATCTATTTCAGCAGCAGGGAACTGCTTCCTGAGGGAATCTGTCTGGATGGCGACATGATCATACGTAACCACGACGGCGTGCGCATGGAGATTATCAATATCCATGATATGAACCTGCTGGGCCGCCACAACCACGAGAACGTCATGGCCGCAGCCGCTATAGCCATGGAACTGGGCGTTCCGCTGGAGACCATACAGAGCGTGATCCGGGATTTTAAGGCAGTGGAACACCGGATCGAGTTCGTAGCGGAGAAGGCGGGCGTAAAGTACTATAATGACTCCAAGGGAACGAATCCAGACGCGGCGATCCAGGCGGTAAATGCCATGCCGGGTCCCACGATTTTGATTGCGGGAGGCTACGATAAGAATTCCGAGTATGACGAATGGATCAGATCGTTCGGCAAAAAGGTGAGATACATGGTCCTCTTAGGCCAGACGAGAGAGAAAATCGCCGAGTGCGCCGCCAGACATGGCTTTACCAATGTCATGTATGCGGAAGACATGCAGGAGGCGGTCAGAGTTTGTGCATCCTATGCGAATGCCGGAGAATACGTGCTGTTGTCACCCGCCTGCGCCAGCTGGGGCATGTTTAAAGATTATGAAGAGCGGGGCGACATTTTCAAGGAGTGTGTGCGTAATCTGTAGCAGGATGCGGTGATCGCTCATTAAAGTTTTGGCGAGGAGGAATGAGATGGCGGAAAACAGGCCTAATAAGAAGAAAAACAAACCGCGCCGTTTTTATGATTACAGCCTGCTGTTTACGGTGATATTTTTGACCGTGTTCGGTCTGGTTATGATATACAGTTCCAGCTCCTACGCTGCCCAGATAAAGTATGATGATGCGGCCTATTTTATGATGAGACAGGCAAAGATCGCCCTGGCCGGCTTTGTCATCATGCTGATTATCTCCAAGATGGATTACCACTGGTATGCAAGATTTGCCGTTCTGGCCTATGTTCTTTCCTATGTGCTGATGATTGCCACGGCACTGTTCGGTATCGAGAGAAACGGTAAGAAACGGTGGCTCGGAGTGGGCGGTGCCTCAATCCAGCCGACCGAGTTTGTAAAGATCGCCCTGATCGTCATGCTGGCATCCATGATTGTACAGATGGGCAAGAACATCAACGAAAAGAGGGGCGTGGTGCTGGTAATCGTCACCACGCTGCCCATCGCCGGAATTGTAGCGGCCAACAACTTAAGTTCCGGTATTATCATTGCAGGAATCGCGTTTGTCATGCTGTTTGTGGCATGTAAGAAAAAATGGCCGTTTTTTGCCTGCGGGTTTGCAGGCGTGGGGGTGCTGGCATTTGCCGGCCCCATTGCGACGGCCCTGGAAAAGATCGGTCTTTTGAAGGAATACCAGCTTAGCCGTATCTTCGTCTGGCTGGAGCCGGAGAAATACCCTTCCACCGGCGGTTATCAGGTGCTTCAGGGATTATATGCCATCGGTTCCGGCGGACTGGTGGGGAGAGGCTTAGGGGAGAGCATCCAGAAGATGGGATTCGTACCTGAGGCGCAGAACGATATGATATTCTCCATCATCTGTGAGGAACTGGGACTCTTCGGAGCCGTGTCGGTGATTCTGATCTTCCTGTTCATGATCTACCGGTTCATGCTGATTGCAGACAACGCGCCGGATTTATTCGGTGCTCTGCTGGTCGTAGGTGTCATGGGCCACATTGCGATTCAGGTTATCTTAAATATCGCCGTTGTGACCAATACCATTCCCAACACGGGAATCACGCTTCCCTTCATCAGTTACGGAGGCACGTCGGTTTTGTTCCTGATGATGGAAATGGGGATGGTTTTGAGCGTTTCCAATCAGATACGTCTGGAAAGGTGAAAGTCCCCCTCATTTTATTCGGCGGAATGTGATAACCTTTTTCCCGCTTTTTACATAGGATAGTATATAAGAAGCCACGGGAGGTATCGGATTGTCGGTCATAGAAGTCCAGGGGCTTACGCCCTTAGAAGGTGAGATAAAGATCCAGGGTTCCAAGAATGCCGTTCTGCCCATGATGGCGGCGGCTATTCTTCATAAAGGCACGACAGTAATAGAAAATGTCCCCAGGATACAGGATGTGTTCTGTATGCTGGGGATACTTGACAGTATCGGCTGTAAATGCCGTTTGGAAGGAAACCGGCTGAAGATTGATGCATCCGTAGTTACAGAGACGGAAATACCGAAAAAGTTTGTGAAGAGTATGCGCTCCTCGATCATTGTTTCAGGGCCGCTGTTAGGACGGATGAAGAGAGCCGTTACCAGCTTTCCCGGGGGCTGCTCCATCGGGGAACGGCCGATTGACTTACATCTGGCGGCGCTTGACGCGATGGGAGCTATAATCGAAAAGGACGGAGAGGAATTAAAGGCTGTTACGGGACAGCTGACGGGAGCCGATATCCATTTTCCGTTTCCGAGTGTGGGAGCAACAGAGAACGCGCTGATGGCCGCCGTGCTGGCGGAGGGCGTTACCGTGATCCACGGTGCCGCACGGGAACCTGAGATTGAAGAACTCTGCCTGTTTTTAATTGGTATGGGTGCCCGGATTCATGGAGTGGGAAGTTCGAACCTGGTCATTGAAGGGGGGGCCGGCCTCCATGACTCCATATTTACCGTAACCGGCGACAGGATTGTGGCCGGTACTTATCTTCTTGCGGTCATGGCCGCAGAGGGAAATGTGACTCTGACGGGAATCCGGCCGGCTCACATGGAAGCGGTGCTGCGCTGTGCAGAGGAGATGGGGGCAGAGGTCAAGAGATACGATGACCGGATTTCTGCAGCCATGGTGGGCCGTCCGTCGGGGTATCATGTAGTGACCAGCCCGTATCCCGGCTTTCCAACGGATTTACAGTCTCCGATGATGGCGGTGATGTCCGTCGCTGAAGGGGAAGGCCGGTTGGAAGAAACTGTATTTGAGGGAAGATTTGGCACTGTAAAAGAATTGCAGAAACTCGGCGCAGATATTATAATAGAGGATAACAGGGCCGATATCCACGGGCTGTACCCCTTAACAGGGGCGGAGGTGGCTGCCAGGGATTTGCGCGGCGGCGCCGCACTGGTGGTTGCGGGCCTGGCCTCGCGGGGTGTGACGCGGATTACAGACTGCAGTCATATCGAGCGGGGGTATGAAGATATCTGCCGGGACTTAAGGAGCCTTGGTGCTGTGATTAGAGGAATGGAATGATAAGACCAGAAAAAAGCAAACGAAAAATCGTAATCGGGATTGCGGCGGCGGTTATCGTCCTACTGGCGGTAATCTTAATGTCCATCCGGATTACAGAGATTACAGTAACGGGTAATAAACAGGTGACCGCCGATGAACTGCGCGGTCTGCTGTTTAAGGATAAGTGGGACCGGAATACGATTTACTGCTTTTACAAAGATCATTTTAAGGAACATGAGCAGATTCCGTTCGTAGAAGATTATAAAATCGTATTCCAGAGCCCGACAAAAGTGGAAGTCATCGTTTACGAAAAGAGTGTTGTCGGATACGTTTCCTATATGGGAAGCTATATGTATTTCGATAAGGACGGTATTATCGTGGAGAGCTCCAGCAATAAGCTTCCGGGAATCCCATGGATAACAGGACTGAAGTACGGCCATATCGCCCTGCACCAGCCCCTCCCCGTGGAAAATAATAAGATTTTCGATGAAATCCTGAATCTGACTCAGCTGCTGTCGACTCATGAGATCACGGTGGACAGGATCCAGTATGACACTCATGGCAATGCAAGCCTGATCCTGGGTGACATTACCGTCTATCTCGGCAGCAACGACCAGATGAGCGGAAAGATTTCCGAACTGAAGGATCAGCTCCCCGTGCTGGCCGGCCTTTCGGGGACTCTGTATCTGGACACCTATGACGAGGCTGAGACGGCCACATCGTACCGGTTTGTAAAAAATAAATAAAATTTCCAATCATAACTTATAATTTTGTTGAAAAAGTGGTTGATATTTTCGGTAAAATCAAATATTATATTAGATAGGTCTATAGAGTAAGCTGTTTATGGTTAAAGGAGGATATAATCTTGTTAGAGATTAAGATAAATGAGGCGGATAATGCGGCAAGAATTCTGGTAATCGGTGTGGGCGGTGCCGGAAATAACGCCGTAAACCGTATGATTGATGAGAGTATCGCCGGTGTGGAATTCATCGGAATTAATACAGACAAGCAGGCTCTTCAGTTCTGCAAGGCCCCGACAGCCATGCAGATCGGAGAAAAACTGACAAAGGGGCTTGGCGCAGGCGCGAAGCCTGAGATCGGTGAGAAAGCCGCTGAGGAGAGTTCAGAAGAGCTGGCTCAGGCCATGAAAGGGGCGGACATGGTGTTCGTCACCTGCGGTATGGGCGGCGGCACAGGAACCGGTGCGGCTCCCGTTGTTGCCAAGATTGCAAAAGATATGGGGATTCTGACAGTAGGCGTTGTCACAAAGCCGTTCCGCTTTGAGGCAAAGACGCGTATGTCGAATGCGATTGCAGGTATCGAGCGCTTAAAAGAGAGCGTGGATACCTTAATTGTGATTCCCAATGACCGTCTGCTTGAGATTGTGGACAGGCGTACCACCATGCCGGATGCGCTGAAGAAGGCGGATGAAGTCCTTCAGCAGGCAGTGCAGGGCATTACAGACTTAATCAATGTTCCGGGTCTCATCAACCTGGATTTCGCCGATGTTCAGACCGTCATGACGGACAAGGGCATCGCACATATCGGTATCGGTAAGGCGAAGGGCGACGAGAAGGCTCTCGATGCCGTGAAGCAGGCCGTATCCAGCCCGCTGTTAGAGACCACCATCGAAGGCGCCTCTCACGTTATCATCAATATCTCCGGCGATATCAGCCTGATCGAGGCCAATGAAGCGGCCAGCTACGTTCAGGAGATGGCGGGAGATGACGCGAACATCATCTTCGGCGCCATGTATGACGAGACAGCTCAGGACGAAGCCAGCATTACCGTGATTGCCACCGGCCTTGATATGGGAAGTGAAACCCCTGTCGGCAAGGTTATGACAAGCTTCGGCGGCAGTGCATCCGGCTATACGAGACCGCAGAAACCGGCGGCTCAGCCTGCTCAGAACCAGAATCCTAACCCGAATCAGGAGGCAGCGGCAACCGCACCTGCTTACAATCCGAATTATAACCCGAATTACGGCAGCCCGAACTATGGAAACCAGGGATACAATCCAAACTATAACAAGCCGAATTATGGCGGACAGGCCGGTGCACCAGGTGCTTCCCAGGGTGCCGGACAGCCATACAGACCAACCGTAAACAGAGAAGTTCAGATCAATATTCCGGATTTCTTAAAGAATAAGAGATAAGATGCTACATAATGGGGGGTGCTGCAGATGGCCTTAGCAAAGCGCTGGGACTATCTGCAGCACTCCCTGTTTTAAACGGAGGGAAATGATGTCAGAAGAAAAGAAAACCCGTGAGGACGACTGGGAGCTGTCGGAAGCGTATTATAAGCGCGAGGAAGGGGAGAAAGAATTATCCCTGGAGGATTTTATCACCGAAGAGGATTTACAGGCGGATGGAGCGATGCTTCAGCCCAATCACGATGAACTGCTAAAGAAGACGGCGGAGGATGTACACCGTGTTATGGAGCTGTCTCTGCAGGGATACAACATCGAGAGAATCACGGAGACGACCGGACTTGACAGCCAGTATGTGTATAATATTCTGGTCTGTGCTCAGGGCTTCCGGGAGGATGATGAGATCGCAGTGGCTCATCTTGTTCTGGGATAAGGCATCAGGCGCTTTTCGATACGACGGAGAAAGAGGGGGTACGAGCGATGATAAAAAAGATGTGTCCGGTTTGTGATCTGCCTGTAAATGCAGGAAATTACTGTCCGCGCTGCAGAAGGGTTATCAGGAAGCCATATACGCAGAATGTAGATTATTACCTGAATGAGAGACATCCGGTGCATGAAGCGGAGTGTGACTTCCATAATCCGTATCTGGAGGCGGATCATCACGGGGAAAGCAGCCGTCCTGCCGGGTCGGTTCCGGGAAAAGATACTCCGGGCAGAAATACTCCAGGCGGAAATACTCCAGGCGGAACGGTTCCGGGCAGGCCGGGGCAGAATCCGTCATCAGGCGCAGGAACCTTTCATGGAAGCCGGACGCAGGGAACGGCGGTCCAGACAGGACGGCCGGCACAGATGGGCCAGATAAGGCAGCCGGGACAGGCGCCACAGCGAAGCGGCGGACTGAATGGATCCTACAGGAGCCCGGCAGGTACCGGAAGTGTGAAGCCGGAGGGCACGAAGAATCACACGGGTAAAACCGTACTGATTACGGCGGTGACTGGCCTTGCTGCAGTTGCCGTGATAGCGTTTGTAAATGTAGGGGGCCTTCTGCGCGATTCCATCAGGGGATCCGTGGAAACGACAGAGGCATATAGCTACAATTATGAATCAGACTTTACAGAGCTGAGCGATGAGGAGGTAATGGAGGCCGGTGAGCGGTGTCTGGGATTCTACCATTTTCCGGCGGATGGTGCATATGTGAGTGAGCAGATGCTGAAGGCCGCGGAGAGTTCCGGTTTTGGATACAGTCTTGATTCTGATGAATTTTATACGGACAATTATCTCTACGAGGACACCTCGTATTATGAAAGCATCAGAAGCTTTTATCTGACGGATTCCGGGGCTGAGACGGCGGAGGGCGAATATAGTTACCAGTATGTGGATGTGAATTATGATACTGCTACCGGGGAACTTCATGATTATATTTCCCGGCTTAACAGCGGCGAAGCCTCTCTTGAATTTCTGGAACGTTTTTTGACTGCAACGGAAGAGAGCAGCGGAATCGCCTTGGAAGACAGGAAAACAGGCGAAATTATGGAGGAAGCCCGGGATATAGCGAAGCAGGGGCAGAGCAGCTATATCTATGAAGGGATGTTCGCCATTGAAATTTACAGATATGAGGGAGAGGATGCCATGTATGTCTATGTATCCTATAATGATCCGGAAGCAGGATCGGAATTGTAGTAACAGTCCAGAAGATGAGCCGTCTGAACTGTTACGAAGTGCAGGCCGTGAGCGGTATCGAAAGGGCCGTGAACCATGTGATATTTTCTTGACAATCCAGTTGAATTATGATATAGTATTCTCAATCGTAAGAGGGAGTAGCTTCCAGTCCCGGGACTGGATAAGATTGCGTCAGAACGATAAAGTAACATTTATCCGCATACTTATGAAATGTGCAAGACTTTTATTGATAACCGTTTGGCTGTCAATAAAAGTCTTTTTTGATATCATGGAAAAGAACTCCCCGGTTTACAGAAAGGAAACGCGGCCGCGTTTTCAGAAGTCCTTACGAGAGATACCAGAAACCTACAGAAAGAAAGGCGGAGAAATTATGGAAACATTTGATCCCGAAAAGAAACCAAAGTTAAAGAAAGTGTCAGGTCTGCTTAAGAAATCAGGAGTAGCCGCAGTGCTGGTGATAGCGATTCCCGTGATAGGTCTTAGCTCTGTTTATAATATTCAGGAACAGGAGCAGGCGGTGCTTACGACGCTGGGAACGGCGAAGGCGGTAGCGGAGCCCGGTCTGCATTTTAAAATCCCGTTTATTCAGAGGGTGCAGAAGGTAAATACCACCATTCAGGGAGTGGCGATCGGATACGACCCGTCGGATAACCAGTCGGAGGAAGCAGATTCTTTGATGATTACCAGTGATTATAATTTTGTAAACGTGGATTTCTTCGTGGAGTACAAGGTAGTGGATCCGGTGAAGGCCGTCTATGCATCGCAGGATCCGTTTACCATTTTGCAGAATATCAGCAGGAGCTGCATCCGTACCGTAATAGGGAGCTATGATGTGGACTCGGTGCTGACCAATGGAAAAAATGAGATACAGTCCAAGGTGAAAGAAATGATTATGAATAAGCTGGAGCAGCACGATGTGGGGCTTTCCGTTGTCAACGTCACAATCCAGGATTCCGAGCCCCCGACTGTAGAGGTTATGGAGGCCTTTAAGGCAGTGGAAACAGCCAAACAGGGGAAGGAAACCGCGATTAACAATGCGAACAAGTACCGCAATGAAAAGCTTCCGGAAGCCACGGCGCAGACAGATAAGATACTGCAGGAGGCAGAGTCTTCAAAGGTGCAGCGTGTCAACGAGGCCAATGCGGAGGTTGCAAAATTTAACGCCATGTACGTGGAATACAGCAGGAATCCGGAAGTGACGAGGAAGCGTATGTTCTACGAGGCCATGGAGGATGTACTGCCGGGAATGAAGGTGATCATCGACGGCACCGGCAAGACGGAAACGATTCTGCCTTTAGACAGCTTTACCGGTTCCGGCGCGCAGAGTACGGCTGAAGAAGCAGATTATGGAACAGAGGAGGCTGCAGAATGAAAAAAACATTGAAAAAAGTGACGGGAACTATTGCAGGACTGGCCGTCGTTATAGTATTATTAGGTTCAGTTGTAGTAACAAATGAAAATGAATATAAGCTGATCCGGCAGTTTGGCCGTGTGGAACGGGTTGTGGATACGGCAGGAGTTACACTGAAGCTTCCGTTTATTCAGACGGCGGATACCCTGCCGAAGCAGATCCTTTTGTATGATCTGGCGGCATCTGATGTGATCACCATGGATAAGAAGACCATGCTGAGTGACAGCTATGTGCTGTGGCGCATTACAGATCCTCTGAAGTTTGCCCAGACGCTGAACTCTTCCGTAGCGAATGCGGAGGGAAGAATTGACACGGTGGTTTATAACTCCGTTAAAAATGTGATCAGCAGCATGAGCCAGAATGAGGTCATCAGCGGCCGGGATGGGGAACTGTCCCAGGCTATTATGACAAATGTTGGAGACAGCATGGCTGAATATGGAATTACACTGCTGGCCGTGGAGACGAAGCGGCTGGATCTGCCTGCCGATAATAAGGCGGCGGTTTATGAGCGCATGATTTCGGAGCGGGATAAGATCGCGGCCACCTATACAGCGGAGGGGCAGGCCGAGGCACAGAAGATCAGAAATACAACGGACCGCGAAATTGCCATCAGCATTTCTGATGCGAAAGCGCAGGCGGCGGCGATTACGGCGGACGGTGAGGCCGAATATATGAGAATTATGGCGGAGGCGTACCGCGATCCGCAGAAGGCCGAGTTCTATTCCTACACCAGGTCGCTGGAGGCTGCGCGGGCATCGTTAAAGGGAGACGGCAATACGCTGATTCTTCCCGCGGATTCACCGATTGCCCGGATTTTTATGGGGCAGTAAAGTCGGATATTACGAAAGACAGGAGAATGATGACATGAAGATCAAAGACATACTGGGACAGGGAAAGCCTACGCTATCCTTTGAGGTGTTTCCTCCAAAGACGGAAGATAAGTATGAATCGGTTGAGAGGGCGGCGGCAGAGATCGCGAAGCTGAAGCCGGCCTTTATGAGCGTGACATACGGAGCAGGAGGCGGTACAAGCCGGTACACGGTGGACATCGCCTCCACCCTGCATCATGAGTACCAGGTAACGGCGCTGGCGCACGTTACCTGCGTCTCTTCCACAAGAGAGAAGGTGCACGAGGTGTTGGAGGAATTAAAGGCTGCGGGAATCGAGAATATTCTGGCACTGCGCGGCGATGTTCCGAAGGATGGACCTGTGGCATCGGATTACCGCTTTGCATCGGAGCTGATCCGGGAGATCAGGGCGTACGGTGATTTCTGCATCGGAGCGGCCTGTTATCCGGAAGGTCATGTGGAGTCGGTCAGCAAGACCATCGATATGGACTATTTGAAGCAGAAGGTGGAAGCCGGATGTGACTTCGTGACGACCCAGATGTTCTTTGACAATAATATTTTATATAATTATCTGTACCGGATCCGGGAGAAAGGGATTACCGTACCAGTTGTGGCGGGAATCATGCCGGTGACGAATGTGAAGCAGATTATCCGCAGCTGTCAGTTGTCAGGAACATATCTGCCGTCCCGGTTTAAAGCGATCGTGGACCGGTTCGGCGATAATCCGGCGGCCATGAAGCAGGCGGGGATCGCCTATGCCACGGAGCAGATTATCGATCTCATAGCCAATGGAGTGGACGCGATTCACGTGTATTCCATGAATAAGCCGGATGTAGCGGCAAAGATTAAAGAGAATTTATCGGAAATTCTTTCATGAATGTATTGAGGGAAAGCTGCAGGAAGTTCCGGTAAAGAAGTGGAGTGATGTGTATGGAAATCAGCCGGAGAGAGATTCGGAGGTATCTGGGGTATGGCAGACAGGAAGCGGATGAGAAGGTTTCAAAGCTGATAGAAGAATGTGTGGAGGAGCTGGAGGCCGCGGTATCTCCAAAAAGTATATACAGGGTATATCCTTTTTCATTTTTGACGGAGGAAGAACTGGATTTTACCGTGTTTCGGACAGAGAGCCGGAGCCTCAGCCGTAATTTGAAGGACTGCGAACAGGTGATTTTATTTGCCGCCACCCTTGGCACGGAGGCGGATTCCCTGATCCGTAAGTACTCGAAGCTTCAGATGAGCAAGGCGGTGACCATGCAGGCGGCGGCCACTGCCATGATCGAATCATACTGTGATGAGATAAACACAGAGCTGAAGGAGACATTTGAGAAAAAGGGACTCTATCTGCGGCCCAGGTTCAGTCCCGGATACGGCGATTTTCCATTGGAATGCCAGAGGGATATTACCGCTGTATTAGAGACGGCTAAAAGGATCGGTATTATGCTTACAGACAGCCTTTTGATGACTCCCTCCAAATCCGTGACGGCGGTGATGGGGGTGAGCCGGAAGCCTCACCGATGTGAGGTGAGAGGCTGTGAATTATGTTCGAAAACAGACTGCGCGTACAGGAGAGGATAAGGGATATGACAGAATTAATGGAAGAAATCAGGAAGAGAATCGTATTTTTCGACGGCGGCACGGGAAGTCTCCTGCAGGCAAATGGACTGAAGCCGGGAGAACTGCCGGAGACGTGGAATATCCTTCATCCGGAGATTGTGACAAAGCTGCATTACGATTATCTGGAAGCGGGAGCCGACATTATCAAGACGAATACTTTTGGCGCAAACGGGCTGAAGTTTAACGATGCCAGTGAATACGGGCTGGATGAGATTGTGACGGCGGCCATGGAAAATGCGAAGAAAGCCGTCTCGAAAGCAGGAGATAAGGGGTATATTGCTCTCGATATAGGCCCCACAGGAAAACTGTTAAAGCCGCTGGGGGACTTAGGATTCGAGGAGGCCTACCGTCTGTTCTCCGATGTTGTTGCAGTTGGTGCGCGTGAGGGTGCTGATCTGGTACTGATAGAAACCATGAGCGACAGCTACGAGGTGAAGGCGGCCGTTCTGGCTGCAAAGGAAAACTGTAAGCTTCCGGTCTTTGCCACAATGATATTTGACAGTAAGGGCAAGCTTTTGACGGGAGGAACTGTGGAATCTACAGTCGCGCTGCTGGAGGGACTGGGCGTAGATGCTCTGGGAATTAACTGTGGTCTGGGGCCGGTCCAGATGAAGGGGATACTGGCTGATATCATGAAGGCGGCCTCGGTTCCGGTTATCGTAAATCCAAATGCGGGACTTCCAAGAAGCGAGGGAGGCCGGACCGTCTATGATATTGATGCGGACGAGTTTGCCGGGACCATGAGAGAGATCGTGGAAATGGGAGCCTGTGTCGTAGGGGGCTGCTGCGGAACGACTCCGGAGCATATCCGGAAAACCATTGCACTCTGTAAGGACCAGCCGGCGCGAATGCCGGAGAAAAAGAACCGTACTGTAATTTCTTCCTATGCACAGGCAGTTGAGATTGATAAAAATCCTGTCCTGATCGGCGAACGCATCAATCCGACTGGAAAATCTAAGTTTAAACAGGCGCTTCGGGACCATAATCTGGAATATATCCTGCGGGAAGGTGTGGCACAGCAGGATAACGGAGCGCACGTGCTGGATGTGAATGTGGGCCTGCCTGAGATCGACGAGGCGGCCATGATGGAGGAGGTGGTGATGGAACTGCAGAGTATCATCGATCTGCCCCTCCAGATAGACACCTCTAATATTCAGGCCATGGAACGGGCTCTGCGTGTTTACAACGGTAAGCCTTTGATTAACTCCGTCAATGGAAAGCAGGAAGTGATGGAGGCGGTATTTCCTCTGGTTAAGCGGTATGGCGGCGTTGTTGTCGCCCTGGCGCTTGACGAGGACGGAATCCCGGAGACGGCAGACGGGCGTCTGAAGGTGGCTGAAAAGATTTATGCGAAGGCATCGGAATATGGTATTGAGAGAAAAGATATTGTGATCGATGCACTCTGTATGACGGTCAGCTCTGACAGCAGGGGCGCAATTACCACACTGGAAACGGTCAGAAGAGTGAGGGATGAACTGTGCGGAAAGACAATTCTGGGTGTGTCCAATATTTCCTTCGGGCTTCCCCAGCGTGAGATCGTCAACGCGGCGTTTTTCACCATGGCGCTGCAGAATGGGCTGAATGCAGCGATTATTAATCCGAATTCCGAGGCCATGATGCGCTCGTATTACAGTTTTCGGGTGCTGGCGGATCTGGATCCGCAATGCAGTGAGTATATCAGCGTTTACAGCGGCCAGGTGGCGACACTGGGACAGACGGTGCGCCAGGGGGGCGGCTCCGGTAAAGCGGATGGAAGTGGATCTGCGATCTCTGCTTCTCTTGCTGAGAGTATTGAGAGAGGATTGAAGGAGAGTGCACATCAGGCGGTTACGGAGCTGCTGAAGACGCTGGAGCCCCTTGTCATCATTAATGAGGAGATGATCCCGGCTTTAGACCGCGTTGGAAAAGGCTTTGAGAAGGGCACTGTGTTCCTTCCGCAGCTTTTGATGAGTGCGGAAGCGGTCAAGGCGGCTTTTGAAGTCATCAAGGAGCAGCTGGCGAAGTCAGGCAGGGAAGAGGAGAAGAAGGGGAAGATCATTCTGGCGACGGTGAAGGGGGATATCCATGATATAGGGAAGAATATCGTTAAGGTGCTTCTGGAGAATTATGGATATGATGTCATTGATTTAGGGAAGGATGTACCTCCGGAGCTGGTGGTGGAGACTGCTGTAGAGCAGGCGGTGAAGCTGGTGGGACTCAGCGCACTGATGACAACAACGGTTCCCAGTATGGAAGAGACCATCCGGCAGCTGCAGAAAGCGGCGCCCGGAACAAAGGTAATGGTGGGAGGCGCCGTGCTGACGGAGGATTATGCAAAGACCATTGGAGCAGACAGGTATTGCAGGGATGCGATGGCTTCGGTGAATTATGCGGAGAGAGTGTTTTCGGTGGAATGATTGGATGGTGGCGGGGGGAGAGTGTTAGAGGTAAAAAACAAAGGTTATTGATAACAACGATTTGAACTATAGACAACTAGCCTCTTAAAAGGAGGCTGTTGTCTTTTTTCTTTTATCTTTATATGTGGAAAAATAGCTTTATATGAAGGGGAGTATTCTTCCAAGAACCTTAACATCTACTTGCTGAAGTGGAATAGATATTTATTATGATTGGTTTTGAATTGTATAAATTGACTTGTAAAATAAAATATAGTAAACTTATATTGTGAAAAATCACGGACGCTTATTGCTGAGTTAACTGAAATGGAGGTAATTTATGCAAGGATACTATCGTTTTTTAAACCGATCCGATATCACTAATGGTTTCAGGGAGGCAAAAACGGTCCTTTTTTGTGGATAAGTCTTTATTGATTGAAGAAATAAACAAAAAGATTTCAACAAAAGAAAAATTTATTACGTAAGCAGATCCCGAAGATTTGGGAAAACTATGGCGTTGGAAATGCTGGCTTCTTATTATATAAAAGAGGGGGACTGCGGACTCTTTATTCAATAATCTTAATTAAAGAATTTCACACAAATATAGAACATTTAAATTGCCATAATGTAATCTATATTAATTTTACTGATTAGTTTGAGGTTATATTATCTGGTCAACAAACATGATACGAAGGTGGAACATTTTGGTGCCTATGAAGGGTAAATGTAGAAAAACCTCTCATTTTCTAGCCTGTGAATTATGGTGCGAACCAGAAGTGATCATAAAACCCCTGGGAGGTTCGCACCGAGAATTTCGCGGTTATGGAGGGAAGATAGGAGAATTGGATGAATTGAGTTAATGAAATATATGCAAAATACCCATGATTATTACTGGTTATATGGTATAATATGTGTGAATTTGCAGTCTCTGCTAGCGATAGTGGAGTGGATTGAAATGACCGTAACGGTGTATTGCAGCACATCACCTTACGTCTCTGCTAGCGATAGTGGAGTGGATTGAAATGTCCCGATTTCAAATACCATGCCATAAACCGGGAGTCTCTGCTAGCGATAGTGGAGTGGATTGAAATGTCCTGTGATACCGCGTTGATATACAGGACCGCGCGTCTCTGCTAGCGATAGTGGAGTGGATTGAAATATTTGAAATCCAGTTTTATTCCGGATATGGTTGCCGTCTCTGCTAGCGATAGTGGAGTGGATTGAAATACCAAGGTCATGAAGCAGTATAAGAAGCTGGCGAGTCTCTGCTAGCGATAGTGGAGTGGATTGAAATATGAATCCTTCCGGACAAATTCTGTCGCCATTGTGTCTCTGCTAGCGATAGCGGAGTGGATTGAAATATGAAACTCCTTTTTCCAGTCAGCGCCGCAAGGAGTCTCTGCTAGCGATAGCGGATTGAAATAGTTGGGAAAAGATACTTTCCTTTGCACCCCCTCTGTCTCCGCTAGCGATAGCAGAGTGTAATCGATTATTACAAAAATAAACCGTTGAGGGAGTCTCTGCCAGCATTAGAAGCTTATATTAAATTTATGAAAAAATAATTCACAGACGTTAAAAATAAAAAGACAGAGGAGACAAGGATTGAAATACATTTTTATACATGGACTTGGACAGGGGCCGGATAGTTGGAATAAAACGGTTTCCTGCATGAGAGAACAGGAAGAGATTCAATGCCTGAACGTATTTGCTTTAAACGATGGGGAAGAGATTTCGTATAGCAGAGTATATGAGGATTTTTCGGCGTACTGTGAGTCTGTAAAAACGGAGTTTGGGCTTTGTGGTCTTTCTTTGGGCGCTGTGATTGCATTAAATTATGTGGTGGAGCATCCGGGAAAGGTAACGTCGCTGGTTTTGATTGGGGGACAGTACGTGATGCCGAAGGGGCTTTTAAGACTGCAGAATATGATATTTCGGGTGATGCCGAATGGGATTTTTAAGAAAATGGGGTTAGGTAAGAGAGAACTGATTCAGTTGACAAAATCTATGATGGCGCTGGATTTCAAGGAAGATTTGGAAAAAGTGGATTGCAGGACACTGATCGTGTGTGGGGAGAAGGACCGGGCAAACAGAAGAGCCGCGGAAATGATGGCAGAGAAGATTCCTGGGGCGAATATAAAGATACTGGAAGGCTGTGGGCACGAAGTGAATGTGGAGGCTCCGGAAAAACTGGCTGAAAGCCTTGAGGCGTTTTACGAAGAAAAGCAGGATGGGAACCTTACAGAAGCCGTGGTCTATGATCAACATGCAGGTGATGATTGACAACGGTATACCGACATCCGGGAGCATAAAAAGTCAGGCTGAATATGCGATGACAGGACGGCGGTAAGGTGTTCAAACAGTGGAAGACAGCAGAAATAAGGAGACAAACAGGATGATTAATATCAACAAAGAGGCGCTGGAAGAGGCGCTTTTTGTGATCGCCTCGATTGTGGAGAGGTGCGAGAATGCACAGACCAAATTCAGAGAAGGCACCTCCCAGCATACGCTTTTGAAAAACAGAATAAGGGCGCTTTATCTCTCAAAGGAACTGGTTGAAGCAGAACTTCTGCGCATGGGAGGTCAATTGTCTGCGGCGAGTTGTGAAGAGGCGGGGAAATGCGAAACACCAGACAGTTGCGTAATACTGGGAGACGGCTCTTTCATGGAGGAACTAAAATCAGCGGTTCCTCCTATTGTTTCTATAATCAGTAAATGTGAGAAGGCACAGTCAAAATACGAAAAAGGGACGGCGCAGTTTCGGCGGTACGAAAAGATAATCCTTGCAATGAAGGTCTCAAAGACTTTACTGGAAGACCGGTTGGAGATATAAGCCGTGCCGGAGAAATTAGCAGGAAAGGTGAAGTCGGCCGGGCGAAAGTAAAAAAATTACAGGTTTTATAAAATTATCTCCGTTGAAGATTGTCCCTCCTCTTACTTATAATAGACTTAACAGGCAGTAAGAAGTTTAGACATAAGGAAGTAATGAACGCTATTTTCAAACATGCACCAGGGGACAGGCAACAGATCAAGAGGACAAACGAGAGGGAGGTTTTACAATGAAGAAGAGATGGATTACTCTGACACTAACGGCGGCCGTTATGGCGGGGCTCTGCGGCTGTGGGGGAAACAGCGGCACTTCCGGGGCGGGGGACACCACCGGAGCGAAAACGGAGACGGAGACGACTACAGCGAAAGCGGAGACCGTGGCGCAGACGGCCAAAGAGGAGCAGAAGGGCGAGATTACGCTGCAGTTCTGGGAAATGAATTACGGAAGCGACGACGCCTACTTAGAGACGTGTGAAAAACTGATCGCACAGTATGAGAGCGAGAACCCGGGCGTGAATATCGAGGTTACGGTACAGCCATGGGATAATTATTACCAGTTGTTTTTAACCGCGGTCAGCTCCAATGCAGCACCGGACGTGGCCAGTGTGGCTCTGGATCTTCCGGACATGTACGCCAGAATGGGAGAGGCCCTGGAACTTAACGATGTAGTGGCGGAATGGAAACAGGATGGAACCATTGATGACTATGGGGAAGCCACAATGAAATCGTTTACTTACGAGGGCGATCAGATCGCTGTTCCTTATATGGTGGGATACAGAGGGATCTTTTACCGCAGCGATTATTTGAAGGAGTGCGGAATCGAAAAGGTTCCGGAAACCTGGGATGAACTGCTGGCGGCGTGTGAGAAGATCAAAGAGGTCCGCCCGGATCTGACTCCTCTGGATTTCGCGGGAGCAGACATGGGGCTGTGGCACTATTTTATGTGCTTCGCCATGAGCAATGACGCGGGAATCGTGAAGGAGGACGGCACGCCGGGAAGTACGGATGACAGATATAAGGCGGCCATCGATTTATTTAAGACGTTCAAGGAAAAGGGCTATGTGGCTGACGGTGTCCTGGGACATAAATCAGCGGATGCGGAGAAGCTGTATTACAGCGGTAAGTCCGTGTTCTGGTTTACCAGCTTCCCGGCTTCCATCTTCGATTATCCGGAGATTCTGGAAAATACCGAGGTTTACAGTGCATTTAAGGGGCCGGACGGAACTGCGGTCAGAACCTCCAGCTTCAGCGATGCTCTGATGGCATTCTCACAGACAAAGTACCCGGAGGAAGCGAAGAAGTTTGTAAAATGGTGGGCAGAGAACAGCAGCGCTTTATATACCGAAGGCGGATGCTGGGCGTATCCGGCGAAGAAATCCTTCTTCAGCGGCGAGACCTTTAACAACAAGGTTGCCCAGGGCGTGTTAAATAAGATCGTGCCGACCGCAGTACCGTGTACCTGGCCGATCGAGAACATTTTCCCGGGATTCTCTCAGGTAAATGGTGAGCAGACGATGAATTACAGCGCGCAGGAGGCGCTTAACGGTAAGGTGGATACCGGCGAGATCGCCAGAATCCAGGCAGAAAAGATCCAGGAGGCAATCGACATCGCAACAGAAGAGTAGTGACCAGAGAGGTCCGGCTTTTATAAAAGGCCGGACCTTCATTAAAAAAGGAGGGACTGCTGATGGAGAAAAACCGGAGAAGGTTTGGTCTTAAAATGCTGGTCATGCCGACGATCATTCTGCTGCTGGTCAGCTTTTATCCGCTGTTTAACAGTATTTATTTAAGTGTTACCAATACGAATATCTTAAAGAAGGGACAGACGGTCCGGTTTACGGGCGCTGCCAATTTTATCAAGCTGTTTTCGGACAGGACTATGGGGCCGTCCCTGGTGTATTCCCTGGAGTATGCGTTTATCTGTGTGGCCGCCAGCTACGTACTGGGACTCTTTCTGGCTGTTCTGCTGAATCAGAAGATCAAGGGAAGAGCGCTGTTTCGCGGCCTGATTCTGATTCCATGGGCGATACCGACCGTAGTGGCTACGGCGAACTGGCTGTGGATTTTAAATGACCAGTCGGGAATCGTGAACGTGGTTCTGCAGAGGCTGCATCTGACGGATGGCCCGATTCTGTTCTTTGCAGATCAGAGGATGGCGCGGATTACATGCATCGTGGTGGGAACGTGGAAATCGTATCCGTTTATGTGTATGTCGCTGCTGGCAGGTCTCCAGGGCGTTCCGGAGGATGTCTACGAATCGGCCAGGATGGACGGGGCCACAGGAATTAAGACGTTTTTCTATATCACACTGCCGATGATCCGGAACGTGAGCATGGTGGTCGTGACCCTGATGTTTATCTGGGGCTTTAACAATTTCGATATTATCTATCTTCTGACTCAGGGGGGACCGTTGGAGGCGACTTTTACGCTTCCGATCTACACATACAATACCGCGTTTTACCGGGGGCAGATGGGGTATGCATCCGCTATTTCCATGATGACTCTTGTGATTCTTCTGTTCTTCTGCGCAGTATACATGAAAATGCAGAAGGGAAAGGATGACGTATGAAAAATAAAAAGGGGATCGTTTATGCACTTCTGATCTTTTTCTGCGCGGCTGCCAATTTACCGGTTCTGTCCATGATTGGAACTGCGTTAAAACCGAGGTCTGAGACGCTGTCAACCGTTTCGCTGTTCACGCTGCATCCCACGCTGGATAATTTTATTCATGTGCTTACCAGGACCTCTTTTGCACAGTCTCTCGTCAATATGATCTTCGTGGCGCTGATCGTGACGGTGCTGTGTGTGGCATTTTCCACGATGGCCGGTTTCGGACTGTCACGGTGCCGCGGTATCCTTTTTGACGGATATACGATGTTCCTCATTATCCTTCAAATGCTGCCGGCCATGCTGATTATGATTCCGCTGTATGTGACGCTCAGCCGGTTTCATCTGGTGGATACCCACTTCAGCCTTATACTTATCTATACGGCCATCAATCTGCCGTTCGGTATCTGGACCCTGAAAGGGTTTTTCGACGATATTCCGACGGAACTGGACGAGGCGGCCATGATCGACGGATGCAGCCGCTTTCAGGCATATTGGAGGATCATTCTTCCTTTTTCCCTGCCTGGAGTGGCATCGGTGGGAGTGTTTACTCTGATGAATGTTTGGAATGAATATACGATCGCCAGTATTTTTATCCAGGATAAAAATCTGCGGACGCTGTCTGTGGGTATCCGGCAGTTTATGATGCAGAATACGACAGACTGGGCTTCCATGAGCGCGGCGGCAACCATCGCGGTTCTTCCGGCATTCGTCATGATTATATTTGCACAGAAGTATTTGGTAGGCGGATTGACTTCAGGTTCCGTGAAAGGATGAGCAGATGAGAGAAAGTGTACTGATTTTGTGCCGCAATGACCGGGAAACGATCCTCTATGCGGCGGAGGAACTGAAACGTTACTTAAGCCTGGCTGGCCTGTCAGTCTGGACCTCGGTGGGGGAGGCGCACAGCCAGTATATGAAGACGCTGGAGCTGGCGGTGGCACCGGAGGAGTTTCGGGTAAAGGAAGGGCAGTGTCTGGAGCGTCCCTCTCACTCTGTCTGGCAGAATGCAGACGCCTACGCCATTACCGTAACAGATCTTGGGGGAACCATCAGGGGCTCCAATAACCGCAGTGTGCTGCTGGGGGCCTACCGGTATTTAAAAGAGCTGGGCTTTGCATTTCTGAGGCCGGACCGGGAGGGGGAACGGATCCCGGCAGCGGTGGGGCCCCACACGGTAAAGATCAGAGAAGAGGCTTCCAGCCGGTACCGCGGAATCTGTATAGAAGGCGCCGTGTCGTTTGAAAATATTATGCGCTTTGTGACCTGGCTTCCGAAGGCTGGCTTTAATACGTATTTTACACAGTTTAAGATTCCCTATGAGTTTTTTAAGACGTGGTACCTCCATACCAATAATCCGTATCACGGAAAGGAGCCGGTGCCCTCGGAAGAGGAGGTGGACGCGTTTGTAAAAGAAATTCTCGTCCCCCATATGAAGAAACTGGGGCTGATCTGGCAGGCGGGCGGCCATGGCTTTACGACGGGAGTGGCAGGACTGCCCGGTACGGGATGGGATCCTCTGGCGGAGGAAAAGGTGCCGGAGGAGCGCAGGGAGTATCTGGCGATGATTGACGGGAAGAGGGGACTGTTTCACGGTGTTCCTTTAAACACCAGCCTGTGCTGTTCCAACCCGCTGGTGAGAGAATTGCTGGTTCGTGAGATCCTGGATTACATTCATGCAAACCCGCAGCTGGACATGGTTCATGTGTGGCTTGCCGATGACGGAAACAACAGCTGTGAATGCGGGGCATGCGCCGCGAAACGGCCTTCTGACTGGTATATTGAGATATTAAATCAGGTGGATGAGGCACTTTCAAAGGAAGGCAGTCCGGTTAAGGTAGTATTTCTGGCGTATTTTGATCTGTTGTGGCCGCCTGTCAGCGCGAAGCTTTTGAATCCGGAGCGATTTGTGTTCATGTTTGCGCCGATTACCCGGTCTTACCGGACGCCGCTTCCGGTGGAAGAGACGGCGCTCATTCCTCCGTATAAGCGGAATCAATGCAGATTTCCGGTAAATGCGGGGGAAAATATGCATTACTGCAGCGCCTGGAAACAGTTTTTTCCGGGGGACAGCTTTCTGTATGATTATCACTACATGTGGAATCAGTTCCGGGACTGGGGCGATTACGGATCGGCAGAAATTCTGTGGAAAGACCTGGTGAACCTGGAAGAGGCGGGCTTTGACGGGTATGTAAGCTGTCAGCAGACCAGAGTATTTGCGCCTGCGGGCTTTGGAATGTACGTAATGGCTGAAACGCTCTGGAACAGGAGCCGTACTTTTGAAACGCTGGAGCGGGAGTATTTCCAGATGGTCTACGGTAATCAGGCGGAGACGGTGCTTTCCTACTGTAAGGAACTCTCTGCACTGTCGTACATGGAACAGCCGGAGAACGATGATCCGGGAGTGTGCGCGGGTGCTGCAAAAAAGCTGAAAGCGGCGGCAGATTTAATCAGAACATACCGGCCTCTTTTTGAGAAGAATTTTGGGGATGAGAAGATACAGGATCATACGGCCTGGAAATATCTGTTATATTCCGGCAGGGCTGCCGAAATGTACATAAGTATGTTAAAATACAGGAGACAGGGATCAGAGGATCGGGTTTCGGAGGAGTACCGGAAGTTGAAAGAGTATCTGGGCAGGACGGAGGAAGAATGGCAGGAAGGTTTTGACGTCTACTGGTTTATAAAGGACAGAGACAAAAAGTTCCTGCCCTCTGATACGTAAGAAAAGGGAGGGATCGTGCTTGGGGGACAGGAGAAAGCGAATTCCCGCGCTTCTCAGGAGAATTGGTTTGAAGAGAAGGCTGTTTATTGGCTTTGTGATCGTTTCGCTTCTGCCGATGGCGGTGCTGGGGGTTATTATGGGCGTCAGGCTTTACCATACGATTATGGACAATTACGAGGAGCAGTCCATACAGGCGCTGGGGACCATCCAGTACCGGATCGGAATCGTGACCGGAGCCAAGGAGGAGAGAATCAATGCGTTTGCCTCCGACGCCGATGTGGTCAAGAGCGTGCGAAAGCTTAATATGGATATCAGCCTTCTCGACCGGACTGCACTGACGAGAGACCTACAGGGCAAGCTGTTAGCGGAATTAAGCCAGATTAAGGGCGGCGTGCGTGCGGAAATCCTGGACCGGAACGGAGCGTACGTCACGGGGATTTTCGACGACCGCTATACAGCGCTCTCCGGCGAGGCGAGAGCCCGGGCGGCGGAGAGTCCGGACCGGCTGCATCTGTGGCACGGAACGGATCAGGAGGGGGAAGAGATTATCGTTTTCTCCAGGCAGATTATTAATTATTTTAATGGAAGGACTACGGGATGGGTGCTTCTCTATGTGGGGACGGATGAGCTGAAGGAAGAGATGAAGACGGTGCAGACCGATGCGGTTATTGCTGTTTACGATGAGGAGGGCGGCCTGATCTGTTCCGGAACAGGAAATGGGAATATTGCCGATATTGCGGATGAAGATTTAAATGAGGCCGGCTACCGGGATTCTGAGGATATGTGGAAGGCGGACTGGAAGCTGGAATCGGGCCGGTATCAGGTGCTTTTCCAGAATATGGCCGGTACCGGATGGGAGATCGCCATTTTTAAGGATTACCATGAACTGGTACGGTCATTTGCCGGAATTGGGATACTGGCTGCCGTTATCTGTCTGGTGAGTATCGGCATTATTCTCTATCTGTCGCTTTTGATTACCAGGACCGTGGCGGAACCGGTGCAGAATATCGCGGAGAGCATGAAGATCTTCAGCCAGGGAAACTTAAGCGTCCGGGTGACGGACGACGCAGCAGATGAGATCGGGATGCTGGGAGATGAGTTTAATTCCATGAGCAATAACATCGAGCGTCTGACCCACGAGGTATATGAGGCCCGCATCAAGGAGAAGGAGGCGGGCTTAAGAGCCCTCGAGGCGCAGATCAATCCCCATTTCCTGTACAATACCCTCGATATGATCAACTGGATGTCATACCGCTCATCCAATCAGGATATCTGTAAGATCGTGAAGTCTCTTTCCGACTTTTTTAAGCTGAGCTTAAACCATGGGAAGGAGCTTTACACAGTGGGCGACGAGGTGCGCCATATACAGAGCTATGTCACCATTGAACAGTATAAGAAGGCGGAAATTGATTTTGAGATTCATGTGGAGGAGGAATTAAAGCCGTGCGTCTGCCCGAAGCTGATCGTACAGCCGCTGGTGGAAAACGCCATCCTTCACGGAATTGAGCCGAAACGGGGGCCGGGAACGATCCTCATTTCCTTTGTCCGCAGGGAAAACGACATCGTGATCACTGTGGAAGACGACGGCGTGGGGCTGTGTGCAAAGCAGAGAGAAGGCGCCCGCTATCATCACGGCGGATATGGGATACAGAATATCAATGAACGGCTCACCATGCTTTACGGAAAGAAGTACCATGTGACCGTGGAAGAGAGAAAGGAAGGCGGCGTGATTTCCAGTGTCGTCATTCCACTGATCGGATTGGAAGGTTTGGACGATGTATCTGATGATTGTAGCGGATGAAAAATTTATTCGTGACGGTATTTTATACCTCTTATCCGAGGTTCCGGGTATTACGGAAATCGACACGGCCTGCGACGGGGAGGAGGCCTGGAGCGTGATAACGGATTCGAGGCGGTTTCCGGATATCGTTCTGACAGATATCCGCATGCCCGGTATGGATGGACTGGAACTGAGCGGTAAGATCCGGGAGCATTCCGCTGCCTCCAAGATCATATTTATCAGCGGATATGAAGATTTTGCCTATGCGAAAAAGGCCATATCCCTTGGAGCCAGCGGGTATGTGACGAAGCCGGTCGCCCAGGATGAGCTGCTGGAACTGATTAACCGCGTGATGATACAGATCAGAAAGGAAGAGCAGTTCGACCGGCAGCAGGAGATATCGTGTTTCCACGAAAATCAAACAGATGCGCTGCTGGGAGATATCTTAAGCCAGATGAGGGATAACCCGGGCGGTGTGTCTTTAAAGGCGCTGTCGGAGAGCTGGGGCGTGTCCCCATCCTATATCAGCATCCTCTTTAAGGATAAGACGGGCCATAACTTTAAGGATTACCTGCTGGACTGCAGGATGAAGCGGGCAAAGGAGCTTTTGGCGGAGGGAAGCCCGGCAGCCGAAATCTGCGAGAACTTAGGGTACAGCGATTACGACTATTTCAGCAAAAGCTATAAGAAGTATTACGGCGAATCGCCGGCGGAATACAGGAAGAGGATAAATCTATAGCCTGGCCCGCCACAGGGGCCATTTGACCTTGCAACAGACAGACATGTTGTGCTATAATGGGGAAAGCCTAATACATTGGAGGTACTACAACATGAAAAAGATTATTTTGACGGGAGACCGGCCAACGGGTAAACTTCATATCGGCCATTACGTGGGCTCCTTAAAGCGCAGGGTGGAGCTGCAGAATTCCGGTGAGTTTGATGAGATATTTATCATGATCGCTGACGCGCAGGCTTTGACCGATAATGCGGACAACCCGGAGAAGGTGCGTCAGAATATTATTGAAGTGGCTCTGGATTATCTGTCCTGCGGCCTTGACCCGGCAAAATCGACCCTGTTTATCCAGTCACAGATTCCGGAACTGACGGAGCTGTCCTTTTATTATATGAATCTGGTCACCGTTGCCAGGCTTCAGAGAAATCCAACTGTGAAGTCTGAGATCGCCATGAGGAATTTTGAAGCCAGCATTCCGGTTGGTTTCTTTACGTATCCGATCAGTCAGGCAGCGGACATCACGGCGTTTAAGGCGACTACCGTGCCGGTAGGCGAGGATCAGGAGCCGATGATCGAACAGACGAGAGAGATTGTCAGAAAGTTTAATTCGGTATATGGAGAGGCACTGGTGGAGCCTGATATTCTGCTTCCCGACAATAAGGCCTGCTTAAGGCTTCCGGGTACTGACGGAAAGGCGAAGATGAGCAAGTCTCTTGGCAACTGTATCTATCTGTCGGATTCCGAGGCAGATGTGAAGAAGAAGGTTATGAGCATGTACACCGATCCGAACCATATCCAGGTTTCCGACCCTGGTCAGATTGAGGGCAATACGGTATTTACGTATCTGGATGCCTTCTGCAGGGAGGATGCGTTTGAAAAGTATCTTCCGGATTATAAGAATCTGGATGAGCTGAAGGATCACTACAGACGCGGCGGACTGGGCGACGTGAAGGTGAAGAAGTTCTTAAACAGCGTTCTTCAGGAGGAACTGGCTCCCATCCGTGCCAGAAGAAAAGAGTATGAGGCCAATATTCCTTACGTATATCAGATTCTGAAGGAAGGCAGTGAGAAGGCGGAACGCGTGGCGGCGGATACGCTGGCAGGCGTGAAGGCAGCCATGAAGATCAACTATTTTGATGATATGGAACTGATTGCCGCACAGGCAGAGAAGTATAAGAATCAGGAGTCTTAATTGGGACAGAGTTCAACCGTTTTATAAAATGCGGCAGCGTTTTTATAAGGCGGTTGAATTATTTTAGGAGAGAAAGGAAGTAAGACAATGAAAGATGTGATATCACTTCGTGAGATCGTGGACTGTGACGCGTTTTTGAAGGAGAGGGGCTTAAACTTCCGGATCCATCTGCGGGACGCCTGCGGAAAGCAGTCCTGCTGGATCGAGCCGCTTGGCGAGTGCGGTTGCGACGGACAGTATGAGGAGCTGTATGCGGCTTTGGAGGAGTTCTTTGGAAAGCTGCGGTACAAACTGGAGTACAGCGATGATAAGCTGAACTTCTGGCTGTCCGGCGAATAGGAGCGGCGGGCCATGAAATCACGTTATAAGGGAATTGTGTTTATCGTCTGTTCGGCGTTCTGTTTTGCTCTGATGAATCTGTTTGTCAGGCTGTCAGGAGATTTACCGTCTGTCCAGAAAAGCTTTTTCCGGAACCTGGTGGCATTTTTCTTTGCACTCATTTTGATGAAACGGGATCATGTGGGCTTTTCGGGAAAGAAAGAGAATCTATGGCCGCTGTTTCTGCGCTCTGCGTTCGGCACTGTCGGAATTCTCTGTAATTTTTACGCAGTGGATCATCTGGTGCTGGCGGATGCGTCCATGCTGAACAAGATGTCGCCGTTTTTTGCCATTCTGTTCAGTTTCCTGATCTTAAAGGAGAAGGTAAAGCCGGTTCAGGCGGTTATTGTGGCAGGTGCATTTGCAGGGAGCCTCTTTATCATCAAGCCGTCTCCCCTCAATATGGAACTGGTTCCGGCTGTGATCGGTCTGTTGGGAGGTATGAGCGCGGGAGCCGCCTATACCTTTGTGCGGTCACTGGGAATCCGCGGAGAGAAGGGTCCGTTTATCGTCTGCTTTTTCTCCGGATTCTCCTGCCTGGCGACGCTTCCATATCTTCTGGTGCGTTTCCATGGGATGACGCTGGAGCAGCTGGGGTATCTGCTGTTGGCGGGCCTTGCGGCCGCCGGCGGACAGTTTGCGATTACTGCGGCTTACTGCCATGCTCCGGCCAGAGAGATCTCCGTCTACGATTACTCTCAGATTATCTTTTCCGCTGTACTGGGCTTTGTTATCTTCGGCCAGGTGCCGGACCGGTTCAGTGTGCTGGGGTATGTGATCATCTGCGCGATGGCGGTGGTGATGTTTCTTTATAATAACAGAGGGACACAGAACGAGTGAGGGAATGGAAGCAGGACTATCATAACTTCTTACAATAGAAACTATATCCAAATTTCAATACTGAAAAAATGATAATAATAATCAATACTGTTTATTGACTTTTTCGACTTTCAGGTGTTATAATATAACCATAAGTTAGATAAGACTAACTTATAATTTTCCTGTAAATGAACCATATTATTTAAGGATAAACAACTGAAAGGAGATAGAAAGACTATGTCATTAATTGGAAAAGAAATCGGTGAGTTTAAAGTACAGAGTTTTGTAAATAATGAATTTAAAGAAGTAACGAAGGAGGATGTTCTGGGAAAGTGGGCAGTATTTTTCTTCTATCCTGCGGACTTTACCTTTGTGTGCCCGACGGAGCTTGAGGATCTCGCGGACAAGTATGAGGATTTTAAGAAGATTGGCTGCGAGATTTACAGTGTCTCCTGCGATACGCATTTCGTGCATAAAGCATGGCATGATGTGTCAAAGACCATTCAGAAGATTCAGTATCCGATGCTGGCGGATCCGACCGGAGCACTGGCCCGGGACTTCGACGTCATGATTGAGGCGGATGGCCTGGCAGAGCGAGGTTCCTTTATTGTCAATCCGGAGGGGAAGATCGTGGCTTATGAAGTCATCGCCGGAAATGTGGGCAGAAATGCTGAGGAGCTTTTCCGAAGAGTACAGGCTTCCCAGTTCGTGGCGGAACACGGCGACGAGGTTTGCCCGGCAAAGTGGAAACCAGGTGAAGAGACGTTAAAGCCAAGCCTGAACCTGGTAGGACTTTTGTAATATGAGAGGGCAGTACGACGTCATCGTCGTGGGAGCGGGGCCGGCCGGATTATCGGCCGCCCTCTACGCGGCGAGGGCAAAATACCGGGTCCTCGTCCTGGAAAAGGAGAAAATGGGAGGGCAGATCACCATTACATCGGAGATTGTCAACTATCCCGGCGTGGAGAAGACGGACGGCACTGAGCTGACGGAACAGATGAGAAGACAGGCGGAAGCCTTTGGCGCGGAATTTGCCATGGCTGAGGTTACGGGAATTGATCTGGACGGAGATATCAGGACGGTGAAAACTGACAAAGGAGAGTACCGTGCTCCGGGCATTGTTCTGGCAGTGGGTGCCAATCCCAGAAAGCTGGGCTTTGTGGGAGAACAGGAATACCAGGGACGCGGTGTCGCCTACTGTGCCACCTGTGACGGGGAATTTTTCACGGGAATGGATGTCTTCGTCATCGGCGGCGGATTTGCGGCGGCGGAAGAGGCTGTATTTCTGACAAAGTACGCCAAAAAAGTTACGATCATCGTCAGGGAGGAAGACTTTACCTGCGCGAAGGCGGTGGCAGACAAGGCGAAAAACCATGAGAAGATCGAGGTACACTACGAGACGGAGATTGTGGAGGCAGCTGGAGACGGACTGCTTCGGCGCGCGCGTTTTAAAGACAATGCATCCGGCGGGGAGTGGACCTACGAAGCACCGGAAGGAACCTCCTTCGGGATTTTTGTATTTGCCGGATACGTGCCGGATACGAAATGGCTGGAAGGTTTCGTGGAGCTGGACGGACAGGGATACATCATTACGGACCGGAACCAGAAGACGAGTGTGGACGGCATCTATGCGGCCGGAGATGTCTGCGTAAAGAACCTGCGCCAGGTGGTGACTGCTGTCTCAGACGGAGCCGTGGCTGCCACTTCCCTGGAGCGGTACGTTTCGGAAACATATGAGAAACCGGAGCTGGCCCAATGGAAAGCGCAGATGGAAGAGGAACGGACGAAGGCTGTAGAAAACTCCGGCGCTTCGAAGCACACCGGGGCCGCAGAGAATTCCGGCACCCTGGAAGCTTCCGACGGAGGAACGGAGGGGGTGTTTATAACCGGGGAAATGAAATCTCAGCTTGCGGACTTATTTTCCAGGCTTCAGAATAGAATAGTGGTTGAGGGTGTGCTCGACGGCAGTCCTATGGCGGCGGAGATGGAACATTTTCTTGATGAACTCGGTGACAGTTCGGATATGGTGGAATGCAGATACCGCCGTGAATCGGATAAGATCAAAGAGGATGAAGAGTATCCGGTGCTGCGTATTTTAACGGAGAACGGGAATGAGACCGGGATCCGGTTCTATGCGGTTCCGGGAGGCCATGAATTCAATTCCTTTGTACTTGCAATCTATAATGCGGGCGGTCCGGGACAGCCGATTACGGATGAAGAGAGGGAGCGGATCGGGAAGCTGAAGGGACCGGTGAACATAAAGATTGCCGTATCCCTGTCCTGTACCATGTGTCCGGCCACGGTTATGGCGGCGGGCAGAATCGCCGCGGAACGTGACGGTGTGGAAGCATGGGCCTTCGATCTGGCCCATTATCCGGAAATGAAAGAAAAGTATCAGATTATGAGTGTGCCGTGTACGATCATCAATGACAGGACGGTGGTATTCGGCAGAAAAACAGTGGATGATCTGCTGGCGGTTCTGGAGGAATCCTGAAAGGAACAGGCAGATGAAAGGAGAACGAATATGAACTATCTGGAAATAGAAAAGGTTATCGGACGGGAAATCATTGACTCAAGAGGAAATCCTACTGTGGAAGCAGAGGTATGGCTCGCCGACGGAACCATCGGAAGAGGAGCGGCGCCCAGCGGTGCATCTACCGGTGAATTTGAGGCTCTGGAGCTGAGAGATAACGATAAGAAGCGGTTTGGCGGAAAAGGCGTCAGGAAGGCTGTTGAAAATATCAATACGGTCATTTCCGGTGTATTGACAGGTATGGATGCGTCGGATATTTACGCAGTCGATCATGCCATGATTCAGGCGGACGGAACGAAGGACAAATCAAAGCTGGGAGCAAACAGTATTCTTGCGGTGTCCATCGCCTGCGCACGGGCCGCCTCCATTTCCATGGGAATCCCGCTGTACCGTTTCCTGGGGGGAATCTCCGGAAACAGACTTCCGGTACCGATGATGAATATCTTAAACGGCGGCGCACATGCGGCCAACACTGTTGACGTACAGGAATTCATGATTATGCCGGTTGGCGCTCCGACATTCCGCGAGGGACTCCGGTGGTGTACCGAGGTTTTCCACTGCCTTGCGTCTATTTTAAAGGAAAAAGGCCTGGCGACCTCTGTCGGTGATGAGGGCGGATTCGCTCCGGATTTAGGCAGTGATGAGGAAGCCATTGAACTGATCTTAGAGGCGGTAAAGCGCGCCGGATACGAACCGGGACACGATTTCGTCCTCGCCATGGACGCGGCTTCCAGCGAGTGGAAGGGCGGAAAGAAGGGAGAATACGTGCTTCCGAAGTGCAAAAAGCATTTTACCTCTGAAGAACTGATCGGGCACTGGAAACAGCTCTGTGAGAAGTATCCGATCTGGTCTATCGAGGATGCTCTCGACGAGGAGGACTGGGAAGGCTGGAAGAAGCTGACGGCTTCTCTTGGCAGCAAAGTGCAGCTGGTCGGCGACGACCTCTTCGTAACCAATACGGAGAGACTGAAGAAGGGAATCGATTCCGGATGCGGCAATTCTATCCTGATTAAGTTAAATCAGATCGGTTCCGTGTCCGAGACGCTGGAGGCCATCAAAATGGCCCATAAGGCAGGCTATACGGCCATCGCTTCCCACCGTTCAGGAGAGACGGAGGACACCACCATTGCAGACCTTGCGGTGGCTCTTAATACGTGCCAGATTAAGACGGGGGCTCCGAGCCGAAGCGAGCGCGTGGCGAAGTATAACCAGCTTCTGAGGATCGAAGAGGAACTGGGGGAGACAGCTGTTTATCCAGGAAGAAATGCATTCTGTGTTAAACGGTAAAACACATTTTAGAAGAAAATGGCAGCGTTGATCGTAGGAAATTCGAACGAATGAAAAAAGTTGATTTTGGCGGCAGAGAGAGACTTGGCAGCTCTTTCTGCCGCTGTTTTTGTAATTTGATCGTTTTGACGGTTACAGAGAGGACCGGGTCCAGAATTCTTCCATATATCTTTTGGCAGCCGGAGCATCCAACTCCAGTTTTTCAATCAGTTTTCTGCGGGTATCATCGTAGGAAAGTCCGATTTCCCGGCAAACGGAAATCAGTGCAAGGGCACCCTTTTCAATTCCTTTTTCAATGCCTATTTCAATTCCATCATTCACCAGCATCTGGCCTAATCGTGTCATGAACATGACCTCCTTTACCTTGTCTAAATCGTCGTTTGACAGAAACTTGTTTGCGAATGTGTACAGTACCGCCTGCATTTTTACCAGGTCCGGCCAAGGGAGGGTGCCGGATTCGGTAATCAGGCGGTTTGCCGTAAGAATCCGGTCCTTCTGATCCATGGTACCTGACATCAGTGTGGTGAGCAGAAGGGGAACAAGATCAGAACGGTTCAGTTCTTCCCCGAAAAACTGCATGGAGCTCTTTAAGACCAAATCTTCCGCCGGAAAGTTGTCCGGGATGTCTTTCGAGCCGTCTGCATTGTTCGTATTGCTCATACAGCCTCCATTCCAGCTATATAAGAACCTATCTCCATTATAATATTTTTCTGTAAAACAGACAATAGCCCTGCTTATTTTTCTGGTATTATTTACATGAAATTCTGGTGATGTGGGAATTCTTTCGTCCGAACGGACAGAGAATGCCTGATGAAACTGGCAGAACGGAATGCGGACAGAAGCCGGATTCCTGTTGCGATAGCTTCCTATAAAGGCTATCATCGGTTTTGTAATAGCAGTATAACATGGGCAGGCCGGACGGGACAAGGTTTTTTTATTGAGTAATAGAAAATTCCGGCAGAAATAGTGAAGTGACATTTGCCGCAGGCTATGGTAGAATGAAAGGAAAATTGGTTGAAATCAGGAGTTGGAGACACTATGGTCTGGATTTATCACGCTTTTTTTGAACCGGGGACAGGCGGAAACAAGAGGGAGACCGAGCACGAACAAGGGCTTTGGCTTCTGCGGAGAGCTCTGAGAGAACGGTATGGGATAGGATGCGGGGAAGGACGGACGCCGGAACTGGCTGAGGGAGCGCATGGAAAGCCATACTTAAAAGAGTATCCGCTGATTCACTTTAATATCAGCCACTGCATGGGGCTTGCCGTGCTTGCCATCGGGGATTGCACCGTGGGGATTGACGCGGAGTGCGTGCGGCCGTACCGGGAGCCGCTCTTAAAAAGAGTACTTTCTGATGCCGAGCTCCGGCAGATGAAGGAGGCGGGAGAATCGGAGCGGGAGGAGTTGTTTTTCCGGTTCTGGACTCTGAAGGAAAGCTATGTGAAGGCGGTAGGATGCGGGATTACCGTGCCCTTACAGGATATATCCTTTCAGATTGGTAAAAATGGGGAAATCGCGTGTGAAAAGACCGGCTGGAGTTTCCGGCAGTGGAAGCTGGCAGAGAAGTATATTGTATCGGCCTGTGTAGCGGGGGAAGGGGAAATTCGTCTGGCAGAACAGGAGGAACAGCCTTGAGTGGTGAGAAAAAGGATTTGCGTTACAGCAGAACGGACAGGCTTTTGCAGGAGGCGTTTTTGGAGCTTCTGAAGGTAAAATCAGTCGACCGGATTACGATCAGGGATTTGACGGAACGGGCGGGGATAAACCGCTGTACGTTCTACCACCATTACCAGGATATCTACGATCTTCTGGAGCAGATCGAGGATGGAGTCATGGAACACGTGCTGGAGATGATGCGGGGGTTTCATCCCAACCGGGAAGAGGATGTCAGCCGCCGGTATTTTGAATGCTTCTGCCAGTACATTTATGAGAACAGGACTGTGTACTGTGTGCTGACCAATGGCCAGGAGAGCCGGTTTATCAAAAAGCTGCTGAAAATGATCTCAGAGTACATGGCGGGATTATCCGGGAAGGAGAATGACGGGGACAAGCTGAGCCGCGAATATGCAGTAGCCTATTCTATCGGAGGTGTGGTGGGTGTCCTGCATAAATGGATGAAAGAGGGGTTTGAAAGCCCGCCCGAGATGGTAGCCGGTTTTATCAGCAATGTATTTTTGAATGGAATGAAGGATATTTTGTGATAACTGATGAGGTACGTTCTGGCTGAAGCATTATGGCAGAGGCGGCCAAAAATTTAGAAAGAAGCGGTTTGGGGAGTATGATTCCTCAAACCGCTTCTTTCGCATATCTGCAATTGCAAACAATGTTCAGCGAGCTGCCTTTATGATACGGCAACACGTTCGATATAACGGAACATGTCGTCCACGGTTTTGATTTCAAGCAGATCGCTGATGTCCGTCTCAATCTGAAAGTGTTCTTCAATATCTCCGATCATTGCGATAAAATCCAGAGAGTCAAATCCTAAGTCTTCAACGAAGCGGGAATCTCTGGTGATGGATTCCGGGCTGACATCCACGTACTGGGTGACGAGTTCCTTTAACTGCTTATACATATTCATTCCTCCCTTGATTCTCCTCCGGTAACTGTCCGGTGGTTTGAATTTGAGTCCAAGTTTAAGCAGATTTCCATCAAAGATCAAGCAACAGATCGGAAAAGTTGTTGCTTAAGCAACAGATATTGAAAAGTGTTGTTTTTATTGGTCGATTACCTCTGAATTAATGCCCATAATATTCAGCTGTCCATCCTCGGTTAAAGAAAAGAAGAGACCGGGCGATCCGGATTCGCTGCCGATGAAGATGCCGGCCTGTGACGGCGTCAGCTCTTCCGGATCCACTCCGGCGACGGCCTGAAGCATGGCGTCTGTAAAGATATCGTCCTTCTGCGATATCAGTGCTGCGGCGTCCGCAACATCCTGTCCCTCCGTGTTGGCTTCTGTCGTAACGTAAACGGGATAGGCGCAAAGCCTGGACAGCGCTTCGATATCACGCTCTGAGAAAACCTTCTGGATCTGCCCGGCAAAGCCTTTATAGTCTGATTCTTCCAGGGAGGCGGCCCTGCCTGCGGTTACTTCGGGGACGGCTTCCGCCTGGAGGGAGAGGTCTGCCTCCGTTCCGTTAAGCCCGTTTTGAGCTTCGTCAGTCTCCAGCACAACGGCAGTACTCCCGAGCTGGAGCGGGTCTTCTTTGGGCTGACAGCCGGTCAGGCACAGCAGGGCCGCGGCTGTAACTGCGGCGGCCAGCAAACATTTTTTTATCATGACAGCAGTTCTCCTTTGTAATGACAGATTCGATCAGACTGGCTGATCGGTTACTCCCATTTTAAGGTCTGTCCATACCGATGTCAACCGAAGGTTTTCTGGCTGTCTGTTTTAACGTGATCCGGCTCTCTGAGAGTATCAGCCCGGCCAGAGTCAGTACAATTCCGCATGCGGACTGCCAGGTAATAACCTCGTGCAGAAAGATTAAGGAAGTAATTACCGTGATGACGGGAACGGCATAGATGTAGACGCTTGTCTTTACGGAGCCCAGGGCTCTGACTGCAAAATTCCAGGTTACGAAGCAGAGAGCGGAAGCGCCGAATCCCAGGAAGAGGATGTTGAGTGCGTTCTGCATTACCATAAAACGCGCCGGTGCAATCTGGAAGGGCAGGAAAAACAGCGCCGGTACCATAAAGATAAGACCGTAAAAAAAGGTTCTGCGGGTGCTTTCAATGGTTCCGTACCCATAGCTTCCGATTTTTTTCGTAAGAATGGAGTAGGCCGCCCAGGTGATTGCCGCCGCAAGCGCCAGCAAATCTCCTTTGGGACTCAACTGGACGCCGGTACCCTTCTGAAAGCTTAAGAGGGAGATTCCCAGCATGGCCGCCGTGAAGCCGGTTAAGAAACGGCGGCCCGGCTTTTCCCCCTTCATGAACAGCCAGTCGAACAGGCTGGTGAAGAACGGGGCCACGGAGATGATAATGCTTACGTTGGCTGCCTGGGTCAGAGTCAGCGCGAAATTTTCCATCAGGAAATAGAGCGTGACGCCGCAGAGGCCGGCTGCCGCGAAGAGCAGTTCTTTTTTTATATCCTTCGTGTGGAGGAGGCGCGGGGCGGCGATCCACAGCGCCGCGTATCCGATAAAAAAGCGGAAAAACAGGATTTCCAGCGGTGTAAAGGATACGAGCAGAACCTTGGTTGAAATGAAGGTGGTTCCCCAGATGAAGATGGTGACGGCGGCCGCGAGATGGCCCGCCATGTTTGGCTTTTCTGACATGTTTTATTCCTCCGTACCGGCGGCTGTATCCCTGCCGGATTCTGTAAATATTTTCTGATACTGTTTCGGAGTCAGTCCTGTGAAATCCTTAAAGAAACGGGTGAAATGACTCTGATCGGTAAAACCGGCTCTGGCGGCCGCATCGATGGGAGGTACCGCCTGCTCCAGCAGCTTCTTTGCCTCTTCCAAGCGAATAGACTGGAGATAGCGGTACGGGGATACTCCCGTCTGCTTTGTAAAGGTGTGGAGCAGCCACGATTTGCTTAAGTGAATCTGATCGGTCAGCTCCTCCAGCGTGATATTTTCGGAATAGTGCTCTTTTAAATAATCACAGGTATCGGCGATGGCACTGTCCAAAAAGACTCCGTTATGCTCTTCGTAAGGAGCGCTGTGCTCTTTTAAAATCTGTTCCAGAAGGAAAAAGAACGCTTCCTCTTTTTCAAAAGGAGACGCGCCGGTTACGATGGCATTGTAGACATCGGCCAGTGACGTGGTGATATCGCTGTGATAGACGACATTGACGGTGAACTGCGGGATAAATTCCCGTCCGGTAATGTCGGCGGCAGCCCTTTTCATGACCGGAACGGGAATGTTTAACGCCCGGTAGTCCAGCAGTTCCCCGTTCATGGGAGAACAGAAGTGGTTGTCTTTCGGGTTAAAGAGAATCAAATCTCCTTTCGACAGATCGTACTCGGATCCGCGGCACCACAGATGGCGGCAGCCGCCTTCTATGAAGCCGACGACGTAGCATTCATGAAAATGATTGGGAAATTTCTGTACGATGCCGCTTAACTGATAAGCTTCGATACCGAGACAGCTGTCGTAGAATATATGGCGTTGTTCCTGAGATGTAGTCATGGCATACTCCTTTCAAACTTTTTTGATTTTATCACAATTAAGTGAAAAAGTCTTGTATGATATGGCAAATGAAGGCCCGGAAAGAGCGTCAGAGCCAAAAAGGGCTGTGACACGCCGTACTGGCCGTGAGCAGTAACGGGAAGTTTGCGCTTTTGCTTATAAAATACCGAAAACTGGAAAGAATTTTTTAGGAAGACCGTGATTGAGGACTTCACTGAGAGTAAACGGCAATATGGAGGAACCGCATATGAAGAATATGACAGATAATTTTATGATTTCTTTTTTACAGCGTTTTGATGAGCATCCCTTTGATGTGAAGATCCATGGAAAAACCCATCACATTGGCAGCGGAAATCCGGCTTTTGTGGTTGATTTAAAAGAGGACATTGAGGGGAAAGAACTGCTGACGAGTACTTCCCTGGCACTGGGGGAAGCCTACATGAAGGGGAACCTGGAGGTGGAAGGGGACTTATTCGAGGCCCTGGATTCGTTTCTGGGACAGATGGACCGTTTTTCCACCGACCGGTCCAAATTAAAGAAGCTGATGTTTACCTCCCAGTCTAAGAAGAATCAGGAGAAGGAGGTCACCTCCCATTATGATATCGGCAATGATTTTTACAGTCTGTGGCTGGATGAGACCATGAGCTATTCCTGCGGTTACTTTAAACATGAGACCGACACCCTGTATGAGGCACAGTGCAATAAAGTGGAGAGAATCCTGGAAAAACTCTGTTTAAAGAAGGACATGACGCTGCTGGATATCGGATGCGGCTGGGGATATTTGCTGATCCGGGCCGCAAAGGAGTACGGGGTAAAGGGACTGGGAATTACCTTAAGCCATGAACAGCAGAAGGAATTTGAAGAGCGGATCGAAAAAGAGGGATTGACGGGACAGATTGAGGTGGCGCGGATGGATTACCGCGAACTGGAGAAGAGCGGCAGACAGTTTGACCGGGTGGTCAGTGTCGGGATGCTGGAGCACGTGGGACGGACCAATTACGAACTGTTCGTAAGAAATGTAAACTCTGTGCTGAAGCCGGGCGGACTTCTCCTGCTTCATTATATCAGTGCGCTGAAAGAGTATCCGGGGGACCCGTGGATCAGAAAATACATCTTTCCGGGCGGTATGGTGCCGAGCCTTCGGGAAATGATTCATTTATTCGGAGAGTACCGGTTCTATACTCTGGATGTGGAAAGCTTAAGACGCCACTACTATAAGACTCTGCGCTGCTGGGAACGTAATTTCAGCGGCCACAGGCAGGAGGTGGAGGCAAACATGGGAACCGAGTTTGCGAGAATGTGGGAACTCTATTTGAGCTCCTGTGCGGCTACCTTTCACAACGGGATTATTGACCTGCATCAGATCCTGGCCTCGAAAGGCGTGAACAACGATCTGCCCATGACGAGATGGTATTAACTGGAAATGAGGAATTATCTCAAAAAAGTGGTTGCATTTTTAGTTAGTATATGCTAATATATATTCAGTTAGCAAACACTAACTACATGTGAATATTCTATACAATATATGAACCCTCTGGGTTTTCCTTCATTGACCCGTGAAGGAATCATGACTCCTATGAGAACCGTCCCTGTTACCGCATGACAGAGGCGGTTTTTCATGTGTATTGCTATACAGAGGAAATAATGATAGAATGGTAAAACAGTATGAGAAAAGCAGTATGAGAAGAGCAGAAATGAAAGAATGACAGGTTTTCCAGCAGGATGAACCGGAAAGGTTGGAATACAGATGAAAAAGGTACTTATGATGATTCAGGAATCATGTCCTTACTGCCGTCAGGCGCTGCGCATGATGGATGAGCTGAAGGAGGAGCGGCCGGAGTATAAGGCGGTTGAGGTGAAAATTGTGGATGAGAACAGGGAGAAGGCGCTTGCAGATTCCCTGGACTACTGGTATGTACCGACCTATTTTGTGGACGGGGTAAAGGTGCACGAGGGTGTGCCTACTATGGAAAAGGTGCGGAAGGTTTATGAGAAAGCGCTTAACTGACAGAAAGGTACATAAATTGTGACATCATATGAGTAACGGGAAGAAAAACTGGCTGATAATCCTGATTTATGCGGGATTGATTGCGATGTGTCTTGGCATCGTGTGGTTTGTGGGAAAACTCTCCTCGCCGACGGAACCTGACAGAGAGAGCGGAACCTGGACGACAGGACCGCAGACCGAAGAGACGCAGGAGGAACGTAAAGAGGGGGAGACGGAGAGTGTGAAGGCGACGCCATCCGAGGCGGAAACGCAGGAGGAAGGCAGGCAGCAGGGGGAACGCGGGAACTGGTACAGCGGCCGTACAGGGACAGGACGGATGGAGACGGAAGAAGAACTGCCGGTGGAAGAATACCGGCCGCCAACCATTGTAACAGTTTCTGACATCCATTATTTTCCATCGTCCATGACCGATTACGGCGAGGCGTTTGACGAGCTGGTGAAACGGGACGACGGAAAGCTGATTCCCTATATTTCTCAGCTGATGGATGTGTTTAAGGAAGAGATGACGGAGCTTATGCCCGACGCGGTGGTTCTGAGCGGTGATTTGACGCTAAACGGCGAGAAGGAGGCCCATGAGGCGCTTGCCGGGAAGCTGAAGGTACTTGCAGACCAGGGGGTGCGGGTTCTCGTAATTCCGGGAAACCACGACATCAATAATCCCCATGCCGCCTCCTATTTCGGAGAGGAGAGGACGGCTGCCGAGACGGTCAATGCAGAGGGATTTCTGGATATTTACCATGAGTTCGGATATGATCAGGCGATCAGCAGAGATGAGACTTCCTTGAGCTATATCTGCCGGCTGGATGAGAAGAACTGGCTGATGATGCTGGATTCCGCTCAGTATGACCCCGTAAACCTGGTGGGAGGAAGGATACGAAGCACTACGGTCAAATGGATGGAGGAACAGCTGGAGGCAGCGAAGGAACTGGGGATTACGGTAATCCCTATTGCGCATCACAATCTCCTGAAGGAAAGTATTCTGTATCCGGTGGACTGTACTCTGGAAAACAGCGGGGAAGTGATCCGGCTGCTGGAACGATACCGTGTACCGGTCTTTATCAGCGGCCATCTGCATCTGCAGCGGACGAAGAAATACAAGCCCGAGCCGGGAGAACCGGAGGACGTCTATCATATCAGTGAGATCGTGGCGGACTCCTTTGCCATTCCGCCCTGTCAGTACGGAATCCTGTCATGGGGAGACGGCGGGGAACTCCGCTATGCGACGAAGGAAGCAGATATGGAGCGTTATGCGGCGGAGCACGGCCTGACAGATGAAAACCTGTTAAACTTTAAGGAATACGGAACGGATTTCCTGGTGGGAGTGATCAGTCAGCAGATCTATCAGAAGATGAGCAGCCTGCCGGAGGAACACATGCGCAAGATGGCGGAGCTGTACGGCCAGCTGAACCGGGATTACTGCGCAGGAACACCCATTGATGTGAAAGAGATAAAGTCTGAGGAAGCATTCCGCTTATGGGAGAGGAATCTTCCGGACAGCCGGATGTTTGAGGAGATCGATGATATTCTGCGCGACACCGGAAAGGATCACAATACGTGGGAGTTACCGGGAGAGTGGTAAAAACTTCCTTTACAAATTATTTCTTATCGTGCTATAATGATGAAATAAAATTACATGCGTGACAGAAACGGAGGAAGAGGAGCCATGCAGGATCATATTAACGTTTCAGGAGTCCTCTGTTCTTCTTACGATACCTTTTTTGAGGCGGAAAAGAAGATTGCAGATTATATTCTGGAGCATAAGAGTGAAATCATCGATATGACTGTCGCAGAGCTGGCATTGGCAAGCGGTACCAGTGACGCGACGGTATCGCGTTTTTGCAGACGGTGCGGATTTAACGGTTTTCATCATTTAAAGATTACTCTGGCGAAGGAGGTGGCGGAGGAACGCGGGAATTCCGTGGAGGTATCCAACGATATCAGCCGCGAAAATATCGCACAGTCCCTTCAGAACATCCTGGCCAACAAGGTGGCGGAGCTGACACAGACAGTGTCCATGATGGACCCGGTTCAGCTCGGAAAGATTCTGGACCTGATTGAACATGCCCGTACGGTGCAGCTGGTGGCCGTTGGGAATACGATACCGGTTGCCTTAGACGGTGCCTTTAAGTTGAATCAACTGGGGATCAATGCGGTGTCGGGGACGATCTGGGAGGCACAGATGGCGTTTACCTGCAATCTGGGACCGGAGGATGTGGTGATCATCATATCCAATTCCGGTTTCTCCAAACGTCTGATGACGCTCACCGCGGTGGCCAGGGAAAATCAGTGCAGGATGATTGCGATTACCAACAATGCAGCTTCGCCGCTGGGGCAGGCCTGTGATTACCATATTACAACAGCAACGAGGGAGAAGCTGCTCTTAGGCGAATTCTGCTTCTCACGGGTATCGGCTACGATGGCGGTAGAGATACTTTATCTGTTTCTGGCAGTGAGCAAGAAGGACTCTTATGAACATATCAGACGCCATGAGATTGCGATCTCTGAGGATAAGAATAATTGAGGAAATTCAACAAATATTAGCAAGGATTCTCCCATCGTCTAAGGTGGTGAGATGAATTTACCGAGCGTGGATTGAAACAAAAGAAATAAGATTCTGTGACAGAAAACGGACATGAAGCACTTTGTATGAAACGTACAGGGTGCTTTTTGATTTTCCGCTGCCTGCGGCGGGAATTGTGACTTTACAGGAAAGTTCATCCAGGGAAATAAAAATCTGATAAAGTAACTTTGCTTCGGAGCGAGAGTCCGGTTTCCCGGACTCTCTGCTGTGTTTTGGAGAAATGAAAAATAATCATGCATGAAATCAGCAATAATTGGAAAAATACATAGTAAAAAAGTACAAAAAACACGCGATGAAACAGAAAAAATGCACAGGATATTTATGGAAAGTGACGAAAATCTATAAGAAACAAAATTTCTTGCAAAAACACATTGACGAAAATGATAAATCATAATATAGTATAGCAGAGGGAAGAAATAAAATTTTATAAAATGAGGAGAGGTGACATATGATTTACACAGTGACATTTAATCCGGCACTGGATTATGTAGTAAAAGTAAATCACTTCACGCTGGGAATGGTCAACAGAACCGTGCAGGAAGATATTTATTATGGCGGTAAGGGCATCAATGTATCGGCGGTACTTAAGACTCTGGGCTTCCAGAGCACTGCGCTGGGGTTTATAGCCGGATTTACAGGAGACGAGATTGAACGGGGAGTGAAAAATCTGGGATTCCAGTCCGATTTTATCCGGGTGGAGAACGGCTTGTCCAGAATCAATGTAAAGCTTAAATCAGAAGAGGAATCGGAGATCAACGGGATGGGACCGGAGATTACCGAAGGGGATGTGGAAAAGCTGTTTAAGCGGCTTGAGAAGCTGAAGGCAGACGACGTTTTGGTCCTGTCGGGAAGCATACCCAGTTCCATCGACGACGGGATCTACGAGCGGATCATGGAACGGTTAGACGGAAAGGGCACCCGCATTGTGGTGGATGCGACGAAGGATCTTCTGATGAACGTCCTTCCTTATCATCCATTCATGATTAAACCGAATAACCATGAGCTGGGTGAGATGTTCGGCACTGTATTAAAGGATGAGGAAGAAATCATATATTACGCCAGACAGCTGCAGGAAAAGGGAGCGGCAAACGTTCTGGTCTCCATGGCGGGGGACGGCGCTGTCTTAATCGCAGAGAACGGGGCAGTATGTTCCATGGGAGTCCCGAAAGGAACGGTGAAGAATTCTGTGGGCGCCGGTGATTCCATGGTGGCGGGATTCATTGCCGGCTACCTGGAGAATGGAAATTATGAGCACGCATTAAGGCTTGGAAGCGCCTGCGGAAGCGCCAGTGCTTTTTCTGAAGGGCTGGCCTGCAGGGAAGATATTTTAAAACTTTATGAGGAATTACGACAGGAGGGGTTCTGAGATGAGAATAACGGAATTATTGAAAAAAGAAAGCATCGAGCTCGGTGTGAAGGTTTCTTCAAAGGAAGAGGCCATTGATACGCTGATCGGCTTAATGGCGGCCGGAGGAAGGCTGAATGACAGGGCCGGGTACAAAGAAGGAATTCTGGCCCGCGAGGCGCTGGGAAGCACGGCGGTAGGTGAGGGGATCGCCATTCCCCATGCCAAGGTGGCGGCGGTGAAGGAGCCGGGACTGGCGGCCATGGTAGTGCCTGACGGTGTGGATTATGAAGCATTTGATGGTTCTCTGGCGAACCTGATCTTTATGATCGCGGCCCCGGAGGGGGGAGCGGATGTTCATCTGGAAGCGCTGTCCCGTCTGTCAACGCTTCTCATGGACCCTGATTTTAAAAACGATTTAATCCATGCGGAGTCAAAAGAGGAATTTTTACAGCTGATCGATGACAAGGAATCCGAGCGTTATGAGAAAAAGGCGCGCAAAGAGGAAACGAAGGCGAGTGATGCGGCACCGGCAGTCCATGAGACTGCGAAATCCGGCGCTGCCGGTTACCGTGTTCTCGCTGTGACCGCTTGCCCTACAGGTATCGCCCATACCTTTATGGCGGCTGAGAACCTGGAACAGCTGGGAAAGAAGATGGGAATCCCGGTGAAATCCGAGACCAACGGAGCCGAGGGCGCGGCCAATGTTTTGACGAAGGAAGAGATTGCCGCTGCCGACGGAATCATCATCGCGGCAGACAAGAATGTAGACATGGCCCGTTTTGACGGAAAACACGTGGTGAAGGCTTCTGTTTCCGATGGAATTCAGAAGGGCGAGGAGCTGATTAAACGGGCTGTGAGCGGTGAGGCTCCGGTCTATCACCATACAGGTGCCGCTGCATCAGAGGAAGGCGGAGAAAACGAAGGCCTTGGCCATACGATCTATAAGCACCTGATGAACGGCGTCTCCCATATGCTTCCGTTCGTAATCGGCGGCGGACTTTTAATCGCACTGGCATTCCTGTTCGATGATTATTCCATCAATCCGGCGAATTTCGGAAAGAATACACCGGTTGCAGCCTACCTAAAGACCATCGGAGAACAGGCGTTTGGCATGATGCTTCCGGTTTTGGCCGGTTACATCGCCATGAGCATTGCAGACCGTCCCGGCCTGGCAGTCGGTTTCGTAGGCGGCATGGTGGCAAAGATGGGAGCCACTTTCATGAATCCGGCAGGCGGAGATGTGAACTCAGGCTTTCTCGGCGCCTTACTGGCTGGTTTTATCGGCGGTTATATCGTTGTCCTGTTAAAGAAAGTATTTAAGAAGCTTCCGAAATCCCTGGAAGGGATCAAGCCTGTTCTCTTATATCCGCTGCTGGGTATTTTCCTGGTTGCGGTTGTCACCACCTTTATCAACCCCTTCGTCGGGGCGATCAATGACGGTCTGACCCATCTCTTAAACGGCATGGGCGGTACCAGCAAGGTGATTCTCGGAGCCGTTGTCGGCGGCATGATGTCCGTGGATATGGGCGGCCCGGTAAATAAGGCGGCATACGTGTTCGGTACGGCGCAGCTGGCGGAAGGAAATTTCGATATTATGGCAGCCGTGATGGCAGGCGGTATGGTTCCGCCGATCGCAATCGCGCTGTGCACTACATTTTTTAAAAAGAAATTCACAGAGAAAGAGCGCCAGTCCGGTCTGGTAAACTATATCATGGGTCTGTCCTTTATTTCCGAAGGAGCCATACCGTTTGCAGCATCGGATCCGCTGCGCGTGATTCCGTCCTGTATCATCGGATCAGCCGTGGCAGGCGGGCTTTCCATGGCGTTAAACTGTACGCTGCGTGCTCCTCACGGTGGAATCTTCGTGCTTCCGACGATTGGCAATCCATTTGGCTATCTTGCAGCGATTGTGATCGGATCGGTGGTCGGCTGTGTGATTCTGGCAGCACTGAAAAAGAATAAAACTGAAGCGTAATCGTCCTGTTAAGGAAAGAGAAAAGGGGAAGATCAGTTGGATCAAACACTGATCTTTCCCTTTTTCTGCAATGTCAGCCTCTTCATTTCTGGTATCATCATTTCGAACAGTCACCATCGTTCAGCCGCAATTTCCCCGCAGCTCTCAAATGTTTCCCGTGCCATTTTCCCAGCAGGATGGTATAATTGACAGAAAATGAGAGGCAGCGAAAGGAAACGAGAGAATGCTAACAATAAGACGAGAGAGTCTGGATATCCCGCAGGGACGCCGGATTCTGGCGGTCAGCGATATACACGGACACGTTCACTTTTTGAAAAAGGTGCTGGAAAGGGCCGGGTTCTGTGAAGCTGACGAACTGATTATCGATGGTGACATCATTGAGAAGGGACCGTATTCATTAGAGACGCTCCGGTATGTGATGGAGCTTGGAAAACTCCCTAACGTCCATGTGATTTCGGGAAATGTGGACTGCTGGCAGCTGGAACTGATCGGGAGCAGGGAACCGGAGATGACGAGGGCACTGGCTGAATTTATACAAACGGCAAAGGAACGGTGGGGAGGCAGCCTTTTTCTGGATTTTTGTGATGAAATGGGGATAGAGCATCCACGGACAGAAGAGGAGACAGCTGCCGCAAAGAAACGGGTTCAGGCCTATGGGCGGGCGGAGCTGGAATTCCTGTCAGGACTGCCTTCCATCGTGGAAGCGGGAAATTTTATCTTTGTACACGGCGGGCTTCCAAATGGCTGGGAAGAGATGGAAGGACAGGAGGCCACTCCGGTTTTAAAGTTCGATGATTTTCGGAACAGAGGCGGAAGTTTCGACCGCTGCGTCGTGGCAGGCCACTGGCCCGTTTGCCTCTACCGTCATGAGGTGGCGGAATTTAACCCGTTGATTGACAGGGAGAAAAATATTATAAGTATAGACGGAGGCTGCGGCCTGAAGCGGGATGGTCAGCTTAACTGCCTGATGATCGAGGATCCCAGGGGAACCATAGAGGAAGTCAGCTGGACATCCTATGGAGGATTTCCGGAGATGACGGCGGTTGACGGCCAGAAAGAGCAAAAAACCAGGATATCCATTCAGTATACGGATAACCGCGTGGAGCTTCTGGCGGGACAGAGTGCGGGGCCGGGTCTGGTACGCCTTCGCCATCTGACCACAGATACTGTGTTTTCAGTGCCAAAAGACTATCTGTATGAGCGGGATGGAACGCTGCGCTGTGACGATTTCTGTGACTACCATATGGAAGTGAAGCCGGGAGAGCGAGTGGAACTGGTGGAGGTAAACGCCCTGGGAAGCCTGATTAAGAAGAACGGAGTCAGCAGCTGGTACCATGGAAGGCTGGAGCTGGCCGGTATAGAATAGAGGAGAAAATGATATGAGTAAAAAGAAGGAAGAAACCGGTCTGCCGATGATCCAAAAGGAAGCTGCCCTGCTTCTGGAAGAGCTCTCTTTATGCCCGGAGACCTCGGCTGTGGCTGTGGGGGGCTCCAGAGCCACAGGAAGAGCCGATGAGAAGTCAGATTACGATATCTATGTATATGTAGAAAAGGAAATTCCGGAAGAGAAGCGCAGAAGCATCCTGGAAAAGTACTGCAGCACTATGGAAATCGGGAATCACTACTGGGAGGCGGAGGACAACTGTACGCTGAAGGACGGCGTGGATATCGATCTTATTTATCGGAACAGGAAGGAATTTGAGCGGGAAATAGCCGCGGTTGTGGAGCAGTTTCGGGCCTCCTGCGGATATACCACCTGTATGTGGCACAATCTGGCCACGTGCAGGATTGTGTATGACAGAGACGGAGAACTGGAAGCGATGAAAAAGCGGTTTGATGTCCCCTGTCCGGAGAAACTGAGGGACGAAATTATCCGGAAAAACAGGGTGCTCTTAAGTGGTGTGCTTCCGTCTTACGATGCACAGATACGGAAGGCCTGGGCCAGGAGAGATCTTGTCAGCGTTAATCACAGGACAACGGAATTTCTGGCCAGCTATTTTGATATTATTTTTGCCATGAACGGACGGACCCATCCGGGGGAGAAGCGTCTCGTGACGCTGTGTAAGGAGAGCTGTGAAAATCTGCCGGACCGGTTTGAGGAAAATCTGGAGCGTTTATTTACCGTGATGTACAATCCGGATGGGGAAGTTAACGACGTGATTGCACGTATGGTGGCGGAACTGGACCGGGCGCTGCTGAAAGTGTGACCGGGAGAATTTACGGCTGGACAGCTGCCAATGGGAGCGGCGGAGAAACAGTAACAGCATATCGCGGAGCTTTGCGATATGCTGTATGAAAGAACCGGAGTTTAAGAGGTAAATTGCTTCATCTCCTCGATCTCTTTTTCCTGCGCATCGATGATGCTCTGGGCGAGAGTCCTGATTTCCTCGTAATTGGTGTACTCGAGAATCGATTTGGCCATGTCGACAGCCATCTGGTGGTGCATGATCATGCCTTCGGCAAATGCGTGATCGAGGCTGTCGGTGCCTGCCTTGTTCATGGAATGATCGTGATCCAGCATCTTGTCGTATTCCTCTAAATAGGCGCTTTCCTGGTCTGCATCGTTATGGCCTTCCGCCTCATACTTTCTGATCAGATCCCTCATCTGCCGGATCTCTTCCGTCTGGGTGGTTTTGATGGTTTCGGCCAGCTTTTTCAGCGTTTCATTGTTTCCGCCGTATTCGAGATAACTGTCAGCCATCTCGACCGCGGACTCGTGATGAGGAATCATGCCGTTTAAAAAGTCGATGGAAGCGTTTCCCGTCTTGGGAATGTTCTCCATGTCGCGCATCATGTTCCTCATGATTTCGTCCTGGCGCTGCAGGTAACGGTTTGTGTCGTCGTCAGCGGCTGCGCTGCTGGTTCCATGGGCGCTGTGATCCATATGATTCTGGCTTTCCGCGGCCCCGGATGACTGTTCGGTGGACTGGCTGCTGCTTTCCGTCTCCGCAGGTGCAGGTGAAAGCGGGGCTTTCTTACGGCTTCCGGCCGCGGCAAAGACGGCGACCGCGATGATGACGACGGCGGCTATGATTCCGGCCGCCCAGTATTTCATATTTTTATTCATAATCCCATTTCCTCCATTTCTAATCGGTATTTTTAGTATGAGGTGGAGAGGGTACGTTTATGCACCATGGAAAATTCTAATCTTGTACAGGATTTCCGATTCTGGTAAAATGAGGATAAAAAAGGAGGAGCTTTTTATGCGGACAGAACAGGAAATGTTTTCAATGATTCTCGATGCGGCAAAGGCGGACGGCCGAATCCGCGCCGTATATATGAATGGATCCCGGGTTAATCCGGAGGCGAAACACGATATTTTTCAGGATTATGATATTGCTTATGTTGTGACAGAGACGGAATCCTTCCGGGAGGACAGAACATGGATCGACCGGTTTGGGGAGCGCCTCTATATGCAGTATCCGGAGGAGAACAGCGAGTATCCTTCGGATGTGACCAACTGCTACGGATGGCTTATCCAGTTTGCCGATGGTAACCGTCTGGACCTGCATGTGCAGACGCTTTCCTGGGCCTTACGTGCGATGGAGGAGGACCGGATGTTCCGGATTCTGTATGATAAGGATGGCTGCCTGGCGGAAGCGCCGGAGCCGGCGGCGGAGTTTTACCGGGTGAAACGGCCGGAGGAGAGCCGGTTTCTCTCTGTCTGCAATGAATTCTGGTGGTGCCTGAACAATGTGGCGAAGGGGCTGTGGAGAAAAGAGATACCGTACGCACAGGATATGGTTAATTTCCATGTGCGTCCCCAGCTGATAAGGCTTCTGTCCTGGAAGGCAGGAATCGACACGGATTTCACGTGCAGTCCGGGAAAATCCGGAAAGTATCTGTACCGTTATTTATCGCAGGAGGAGTGGTCCCGTCTGATGAAAACGTATGCGGGCGGCAGCGCGGACGAGATGTGGGAAGCGGCAGACACTATGTGCGTGCTGTTTCACGAGACTGCTCTGGCTGTGGCGGAGCAGCTGGGATTTCAGTACGATAAGAGAGAAGCGGAGGCGAGTCTCCATTTTTTCCGCCATGTAAGAGGGCTGCCTGAAGATGCAAAAGAACTGTGAGGGGAGAACCTGAATTGGTAAAACAGTGGTTCCGTGAGTGGAAAAAGCAGATCGACCGGTGCTGCATGGAACTTGAACTTGTCATAAAGGAGGCAAAATGATGAAAACATATAACTGGGGAATCATAGGAACCGGATCCATTGCGCGGGAGATGGCGGCAGCCCTGACTGCCTGCCGCGGCACCGTCTATGGTGTCTGTGGGACGAGCAGAGAGAAGGCGGAGCGCTTTGCGGCGGAGAATGGAGTTCTTCACGCGTTTGCGGATGGGGCTGCACTGCTTGCAGATGAGAATGTGGATATTGTATACATTGCCACGCCTCATAACATGCATTTCGATTACATCAGACAGGCGGTTCTGGCTGGAAAACACGTTCTTTGTGAGAAGGCCATAACGGTTTCGTCCGCGGAGCTGGAGGAAGCGGCTGCGCTGGCGGAGGAAAAGGGCGTGGTGGTGATGGAGGCCATGACGATTTTTCATATGCCGCTCTATAAAAAGCTTAAGGAGATCGTGGATTCGGGAGCAATCGGCCCGGTAAAGATGATTTCCGTCAATTTCGGAAGCTGTAAGCCTTACGATGTGACCAGCCGGTTCTTTCGTAAAGAACTGGCCGGAGGCGCGCTTCTTGATATCGGGACGTACGCCGTATCCTTTGCCAGGTATTTTCTTGATGAGAGACCGGATACGGTGCTGTCAGCAGTGAAACGGTTTGAGACGGGGGTAGATGAAGAGTCCGGGATCGTCCTTATGGGAGAAAACGGACAGATGGCGGTTATCGCACTCTCCATGAGAGCCAAACAGCCGAAGCGCGGCGTCGTAGCCGGTGAACTGGGCTATATCGAGGTCTCTGAATATCCGAGAGCAGACCGGGCCGCCATTGTCTATACTGCAGACGGAGGGAGGGAGGAGATTGCCTGCGGCGACAGCAAAAAGGCTTTGGAATACGAGGTGGAAGATATGGAAAAGGCTGTGTCGGAACATCTTGTGTCAGAGAGCATGGCCCTTTCCCGGGATGTCATGTGGCTTTTAAGCAGTGTACAGAAGCGGTGGGAAGAACAGGGAGGACAGAAGGATGTACCAGTGCTGCATATTTGATTTGGATGGAACGATTATCAATACACTGCATTCTTTAAGGAAAACGGTGAATGAGACGATAAAACAGTTTGGCTATGGCCCCATGGATGAGTACCGCGTTAAGTATTTTGTGGGAGACGGATATAAAAAGCTGATGGAACGGACGCTTAAATACTGCGGGGACACAGAGCTTACTCATTATGAGGCGGCGCTGGAGGTCTATGATGAGATGTTTAAAAAGTACTGTTTGTATCAGGTGGAACCGTATGCCGGTATGCCGGAATTTTTGACGATGCTGAAGGAAAAGGGAATCCGGATTGCGGTGGTGACGAACAAGGCCCATGACCGTGCCGTCGAGTGTGTGGAGACAGTCTACGGCCCCGGCTTTTTTGATAAGATAACCGGCGAGGGAAACGGTATAAAGTGTAAGCCGGATCCCGAGGGCGCCCTTAAAACGGCGGAGGAATTTCATGTAAAACCGTCGGAATGCCTCTATTTTGGAGATACCAATACCGATATGAGAACAGGAATTAACGCCGGCATGGATACAGCAGGGGTTCTGTGGGGATTCCGGGACAGAGCGGAACTGGAGGCGTTTAAGCCAAAGTATATCATCAGCCATCCGGATGAAATTAAGTCCCTGTTCCGGTAACCGGATTTGTGCAGATTAAAAGAATGAATAAAAATAAAAAAAGACAGGAAACTAAAGAGAGATACTCTGGACAGAGGTTCTTTCTCGGCTTTGGGTGCGGGGACGCGCAGGGAGATTTCATATCCCGTGTCCGCCCCGCTTCCTACTCACCACAAAAATGGCCGGGATTGTCGGACACAAAATGCATGTGTTCGCCATTCCCGGCCATTTTTATGGTTCGTATCCAGACGGCGGTACACTGGGATATGAAATCTCCCTGCGCGTCCCCGCACCCAAAGCCGAGAAAAAACATGAGCGGACAGAGGATTCTCTCTTTTTTGTTTTCAGAAAAAAGGAGGGACATTTTACGGGATAACGGATAGTCCAAGGAGGAGACATGGCAAAGCGTTGGAAATGGGGATTTGTGATACTGGCCGCGGTATGGGCCGCACTTTTCGGAACGATGCTGGGATATGCCTGGAATGTGACGCATCAGGCTGAGCCGATGCTGAAGGTGCCGATGGAACAGGTTCAGAATACCAATATCAGCGAGGTCGCCCAGGAGACGATGGACCGGTTCTGGACTGTAGCTGTGTTTGGGGTGGATTCCAGGGAGGGAAAGCTTGGAAAAGGTACGAGGTCCGATATGGAGATGGTGTTAAATATCAATCTGAAGACTGGAGAGATCCGAATGGTGTCGGTTTACCGGGACACCTACGTAAAGATTGATGAAAAAAATAAATACGACAAGATTAACCAGGCGTATTTCGAGGGTGGTCCGGCCCAGGCCATATGGGCCCTGAGCGAAAATATGGATTTGAACATCGACGATTACGTTTCCTTCAGCTGGAAGGCCGTGGCTGACGCCATTAACTTATTGGGAGGAATCGATGTGGAGATCAGTCCGGAGGAATTTAAGGTGATCAACGGTTTTATTACGGAGACTGTGGAATCCACGGGAGTCGGCTCTCACCATTTAAAGAAGGCGGGAGTGAATCATCTGGACGGGGTGCAGGCCGTGGCCTACGCAAGGCTTCGGAAGATGGACACGGACTTTATGAGGACGAAGCGCCAGCGGCTGGTGGCGGAGCTGGTGCTGGAAAAACTGAAAGAGGCCGATTTAGGTACGGTGCGCCAACTGGCATTTTCCATACTTCCCCAGGTCTCCTCCAGTGTGGGGATGAAGGATATACTCTCTCTGGCAGGTACGGTGTCGAAATTCCATCTGACGGAGACCGAGGGCTTCCCGTTTGAGCTGAAGGACGCTCTGGTTGGAAAGAAGGACTGCGTCATACCGGTCACTCTGCGGGACAATGTGATCCGCCTGCACCAGTTTTTATTTGACGAGGAGGAGTATGTACCTTCGAAGCAGGTGGACGAAATCAGCCGGCAGATTGAGCTTCGTACTGCAAAAAGCAAAAAAAAGTAAAAAAAATACTTGAAAAAACAGTTAGCATATGCTAATCTATATGAGGTTAGCAATGACTAACTTAAGGCTTTCAAAAATCTGGATCGATAAAATAAGTTTACTCCGGGGATAATGAGAAAGAGGAAGGAGTGAAACGGATGTCAACAGACGCAATTATGTCATATATTTCAGAGTGCAGCCGCGCAGGAAGGCTGGAGTTTCAGGTTTCCATCCAGTGCGCCCCCGTCTTAAAGGGAATCAAGGCATCGAATCTTGTGACGATGGCAAAGGGGTCGCTGCAAACGGTAAGAAATGCGCTGGCAGGTACGGAAATTACGGCGGTTATGCTGGCAGCCGGTGACAGGACGGAGGTTCTGCTTCTGTACCGCTTTCCCATGCTGAAAGCAATTCTGGCAAATAAGGAAATCAGAGAGTTTTTAAAATCCTGCGGTTACGTGCAGTTTGATCTGGCGTCGATTCTGATGGGATTAAAACGCAAATATACCGCATATCTGGCCGGCAGCGGAGAATTCCCGCACGAACTGGGCGTTCTTCTCGAATATCCGGTCGAGGATGTCAGGGATTTTATCCGTTATAACGGGGATAAGTTTCTGTTTACCGGTTACTGGAAAGTATATCATAATCCTGCTCAGGCAAGGGCGAAATTCACCCGGTACGACCGGGCGAGAGAAGCCGCCATGCAGCAGATCATAAATGGATGCCGCCTGCATGAAGTGGCGGTAAGAAAGGGAGAATAAAACATGAGTGATATTTACGTAGTATATTTTAGTTCAACAGGAAATACAGAGGAGATGGCGAAGCATGTGGCCGACGGAATTGAAAGAAAGGGAGGCAGTCCTGTGCTGACCGAGATCGGAAGTGTGGATCCGGACCGCTTAAAGGAGGCTTCCGCCTTTGCGCTCGGCTGTCCTGCCTGCGGTGCAGAGGAGCTGGATGAGAGCATGGAGACTCTGATTGAGGAGATATCCGGTTCTCTGGAGGGCAAGCACGTCGGCCTGTTCGGCTCTTACGGCTGGGGCGGCGGCGACTGGATGCGCGAGTGGGAAAAGCGCATGGCGGAGCGCGGCGCCAGGATCGTCGGCGGCGAAGGTGTAATCGCGCTGGAGTCCCCGGATGGAGACGCAGAGAAGCAGCTTAAGAGCCTGGGCGAAGAGCTGGCGGAATTAGGATAATCCGGGCGAAAAACGAAAAAGTCAGAAATCAAAGAGGCCTGCAGGAATCGCGATCGAACATTCCTGCAGGCCATTCTATACTCATTCTCTCTATTCCAGAACAAGGAAAGACTGTGGTTCCAGAATGATGCGGTCCTCCTCCCATCTGCCGTTTCCGATGGAATAGATGACGGATTTCTGACCAACGGAAGGAACCGTGACCGTACCGCCGGATGGATTGACAGCAACAGTCAGAGCTCCACGCCGGTATACGAAGGCCGCCGCTCCCTTTTCCGCATAGACCGGTTCAAAGACCGCGTCGGCCTGTAAATCGGCGTTTGCGTGGCGCAGAGCCAGCAGGGATTTTACGGTGTGAAGCAGGGAACCGGGATTCGATTCCTGTGCGGCAACCGTGGGCGCGTCGTCTGCCTCGTCAACCGGGAGATAGAGGCTGTCTTTTTCTGCTTCGGAGAATCCGGCGTTCTTTTCATGGTTCCACTGCATCGGAGTACGGGAACCGGTTCTGAAATAGCCGCCTTCCTTCGTGGGGAGTTCTAAGTATCGCATTCCGATCTCATCTCCGTAATAGAGATAGGGGACGCCCGGCATGGTGAAAATGAATGCAAAGGCCAGCTTTAACTCGGTCTCGTCCAGATTATAGCGGGGGCGGAGCGTGTCGTGATTGCAGGTCAGGAGACAGAAGTAGCCGTTATCCCTGGAAGCTTCGTATCTGGGGAGGTAATCCTCCAAAAATCTTGTGATATCGCCATGGCCATCCTTTTTAAAGAAGCTGTGGTCTTCCTGGTTCTCATAATCCCGCATCAGGGTGCTGTAGCCGTTGCCGCGTCCGTTTAAAAAGAAGTCCATGTGGAAACCTGCCTTAAGCGCAAGCTGGGGATTGCCCCATTCGGAGACCATAGCGGCTTCCGGATAGTCGCTGTCCAGCATTTCCCTGACATTACTCCAGATGGCGCAGGTGCCTGTCTTTTCCTCATCGTCATTCTTTACGAGGGAGGCGGCCATGTCCACGCGGAAACCGTCACAGCCCTGATCAAGCCAGTATCGCATGACATCCTTCATGGCCTCTCTGGTGGCGATGCAGTCCGGATGATCGACAGGAAGCTGCCACGGCTCCTTTGGATTTAAAAATCCATAATTTAAGGCTGGCTGGCATTTGAAAAAGTTGAGTACATAGACGCCGCTGCGTTCGCTCTCTCCGCCGATATATGGAAATCCCTTAGCGCCTTCGAAGCAGTGGCTGGTCCAGATATAGCGGTTGGAGTATTCGTTGGTTTCCGCCTTCTGACTCATGGTAAACCAGGGATGTTCCTCGGAAGTGTGTCCGGGAACGAGGTCCAGAAGGACGCGGATCCCTTTTTTGTGGGCTTCCGCAAACAGACGGCATAAATCTTCGTTGGTTCCGTAGCGGGATGCTGCCTTCTTATAGTCACGGACATCGTAGCCCGCATCCTTAAACGGAGAGTCGAAGCAGGGGTTGATCCACAGGGCATTGCAGCCCAAGTCCCTTATGTAGTCCAGTTTTTCGATGATTCCCTGAAAATCTCCGATTCCATCCCCGTTGGTATCTTTAAATGACTGGGGATAAATTTCATAAAATACTGCATCTTTTAACCATTGCGGCATGACTGTTTCCTCCTGTTTAATCCATACATTGTCATTGGGATCCGAAAAGATATCACAGCATTGCGGTTGACATCTTCTATATTGATAATATACTATAGAGATAAAAGAAAATCTTGCAAAATAATACCGGATAGTAACACAATCCTATGATGTTACGGAGGAAGAAGAGGAATGGAGAAAATTGGGCTTCAGACGGGGAACACAGGCGGCCGGATGCCGGACTACAAAGAAAAGACGAATCACGGGGATGCGCTGATGCCGGTCCGCTATTACCACTGCTCCGTGCCGAATTCCTACAGAAATTTATCGCTGCACTGGCATGAGGAGATGGAGATCACTCTGATTAAGTCGGGGACCATCTACTATGACATTGATTTTGAGACTTTTTCGGTGGAGAAGGGGGATTTGCTTCTGATTTCTCCGCATATTCTGCATTCCGCCCATGAGATGCCGGGAAAGAGTATGGTATCGGACAGCCTTGTGTTCCATCTTGACTTTCTGGGCTATCAGGTTCCGGATGCCTGTACAATAAAGTTTTTAAATCCGGTTCAGTCCGGAAAACTGCGCTTTCTTCCTGTTGTAAAGCCGGGGGCGGCCGGATATGAGGAGATGAAGGAGTGCTTTGTCAGTCTGCTGGAGTGTTTTAACGGGAAGCAGTATGGATATGAGCTGTATACGAAGGAGCTGCTTATGCGCCTGTTCCGCCTGCTGTACCAGTACGGCTGTGTGGCAAAGCATGAGGGGACTCATGGGGAATTTGGCGCTGAGGAGAAGTTAAAAGAGGTTCTGTCGTATATTCAGTCAAATTACAGGGAAACGTTAACGATAGAGGAGCTGTCATCGGTTTGCCATTTCAGCCAGACTCACTTTATGAATTTCTTCAAACGGTATGCGGGCATGACGTGTATGGAGTATATTAACCATTACCGGATCACCAGAGCGGCGGCCGATCTGGTGGAGACGGAGCGGCAGGTGATGGATATCGCGATGGAAAACGGCTTTCGGAATATCTCGTATTTTAATAAAGTATTTAAGGAACGTTTCGGGGTGTCGCCTGGGAGCTACCGGAAAAACAGCCGGGAAAACCTTTCCCTGCCCTGTAAAATGTGATATACTATGCAGATGGAATCAGATAGGAGACGGAATGAATGAATAAAAAGAAGAGAATCCCGCGGCTGTGCTGCATCGGAACCGTGATTCTGGCTATGATTCTGACCGGCTGTGTCAGGCGGCAGAGCCCTCCTGCGGAGACGAAAACAGAGGGCGGGAAGCTGAATGTGGTGACAACGCTGTTTCCTTACTACGATTTTACGCGGCAGATTGCCGGCGATCATATTGAGCTGACCATGGTGGTTCCGGCCGGCATGGACAGCCATTCCTTTGAGCCGACCCCGGCTGACATGATTACGATACAGAACGCCGATGTGCTGATCTGCAACGGCGGAGCCATGGAGCACTGGCTGGAGCGGGTCCTCTCGGCGGTTGAATCACCCCATATGGTTATTATGACAGGCATGGATTATGTGGATACCGTGCAGGAGGAGATCGTGGAAGGCATGGAAGAGGAGACTCATGATCACGACCACGGCCATGGGCATGGAGACGAACCCGAACCCGGTCATAAGGACATGTACAGCCATGATCTGGCTGACGATGACGGCCATGGGGAGGAGATTGAGTACGATGAACATATCTGGACCTCACCGGTGAACGCCATGAAGCTGGTAAAGGGCATCGAAGAAACCCTGTCAGCCGCCGATCCCGGCAGCCGTGCAGAGTATGAAGCGAACGCGGAAAGCTATCTGTTAAAGCTTAAGCAGCTGGATCAGGAGTTTCGCGATGTGATCGCCCATGAAAAGCGGAATATGATTATTGTGGGGGACAAGTTCCCTTACCGTTATCTTGCAGATGAGTACGGTTTGCGCTACAGGGCGGCATTTTCCGGCTGCAGTACGGATACGGAGCCCAGCGCCAGGACCATTGCCTATCTCATCGATAAGATGAAATCAGAGCAGATTCCGGTCATCTATTATCCGGAGCTGACCAGCCACCGGGTGGCGGAGATCATTGCGGAGGAGACCGGCGCCAGGCCGCTTCTGCTGCATTCCTGCCATAACGTGACGAGACGGGAGTTTGACAGCGGAGTGACCTACTTAGAGCTGATGGAACAGAATGTGACTAATTTGAAAAAAGGACTTGAATAGATGAATTCATTGATACAATGCAGCCATGCGGATTTCGGATATGAAAACCAGGATGCCGTGGTGGATGTCACGATGGAAGTGAATCCAGGTGACTACATCTGCATCGTTGGAGAGAACGGTTCCGGAAAGAGTACTCTGATGAAGGGACTTCTGGGACTATTAAAGCCGACAAAGGGTACCATATCCGTGTCGGATGAACTGAAAAAAAGCGGGATTGGCTACTTGCCGCAGCAGACTGCGGCTCAGAAGGATTTTCCGGCTACCGTCGGCGAGGTCGTACTGTCCGGCTGTTTAAGCAGGCGGGGAAACAGGCCTTTCTATTCCGGAAAGGAAAAGAAGCTGGCGGAAAAGAATATGGAACGGCTGGGAATCGCAGAACTGGGAAGCCAGTGTTACCGGGACTTATCAGGCGGACAGCAGCAGAGGACGCTGATTGCCCGGGCTCTGTGTGCGACAGACAGACTGCTGATCCTGGATGAACCGATTACGGGGCTGGACCCGTCGGCGATTCTGGAGTTTTATGAGATTATCAGAAAGCTGAATCGAAAAGAAGGTGTGGCGATCTTAATGGTATCCCACGATATTGCCAACGTGGTAAAGCAGGCGGGAAAGATTCTCCATTTAAAGAGGGAAGTGCTCTTTTACGGAACGACAAAGGAATATTTGGAGAGCAGCGCCGGCCACCTGTATCTGGGAGGTGAGTTGTGATGGAGATGGTGACAGAGATGCTTTCATACCCGTTCCTCGTCAGGGCTCTGGTGGGCGGAATACTCGTCTCGCTCTGCGCGTCCCTTCTGGGCGTAAGCCTTGTGCTGAAGCGGTACTCCATGATCGGAGACGGGTTGTCCCATGTATCGTTTGGAGCGCTTTCCATCGCGGTGGCGGCCGGATGGTCCCCCTTAAAGATCTCGATCCCTGTTGTGGTTCTGGCGGCGTTTTTCCTGTTAAGAATCACAGAACATGGAAAGATCAAGAGCGACGCGGCTATCGCCATGATATCGGCGGCGGCCCTGGCGATCGGAATTATCGTTACCTCCATGACAACCGGTATGACGACAGATGTAAGCAGCTATATGTTCGGAAGTATTCTGGCCATGAGCAAGACGGATGTCAGACTCAGCGTGGTCTTAAGCATTGTGGTTTTAGGGCTGTTTCTGATCTGTTACAATAAGATTTTTGCAGTGACCTTTGATGAGAATTTTGCCAGAGCCACGGGAGTCAACGTCTCGTGGTACAATGTGCTCATAGCGATTCTGACGGCGATCACGATCGTCCTTGGAATGAGGATGATGGGAGCGATGCTGATTTCCAGCCTGATTATTTTCCCGGCCCTTACCTCCATGAGAATCTTTAAGAGCTTCCGCGGAGTCGTACTGTCCTCCGGAGTGCTGGGCGTCGTGTGCTTCTGCATCGGTATGGTGATGTCCTACCGGCTTTCCACACCGGCGGGCGCCAGCGTGGTTGTCGTCAATCTGGCGGCATTCCTGCTCTTTACGGTGGTTCAGTGGGCCCTTCATTTACGGACCGGCGGAAAGAAAGAGGAGCTTAAGCCTCCCGCAGGGGTAAGTAAAAATACAGAAGCAGAAAGGCAGCAGCAGTAACATGAATGAGAAAAAATTAATCCATGCCAGGCGCCATGTGAGCCAGACACAGTTTATTGCATATGGATTTTTCTGCGTCATTATAACGGGGACACTCTTGCTGATGCTCCCCTTTGCCAGCAGGGACGGGCAGTCGGAGCCATTTTTAAACTGTCTGTTTACGGCTACGAGCGCGTCCTGTGTGACGGGCCTTGTGGTGGCGGATACCTGGAGCCAGTGGTCCTTATTCGGCCAGCTCGTCATTCTGACCATGATTCAGATTGGCGGTCTTGGCTTTATTACGGTGGGCGTCTTTATCTCTATTATCCTGCGGCGAAAGATCGGACTGAAGGAGCGGGGCCTTATGATGGAGAGCGTCAATACCCTGCAGATCGGCGGGGTGGTGCGTCTGGCGAAGAAGATTATCATCGGAACGTGTATCTTCGAGGGGACAGGCGCGGTGCTTCTGGCAATCCGCTTCATTCCCCAGTTTGGCTTTCTGCGCGGGCTGTTTTACGGCATTTTCCACTCCATATCGGCTTTCTGCAACGCCGGCTTCGACCTGATGGGAGGACAGGCGCCATACAGTTCTTTTGTGGCCTATTATGACGACTGGCTGGTTAATCTGGTGATTATGTCTCTGATTGTGATCGGCGGTATCGGTTTCATTGTCTGGGATGATTTAAGCCGGAATAAGCTTCATTTCAGAAAATATATGCTTCAGACTAAGATTGTGCTGGTAACCACTGCCATACTGGTCTTTGGCGGCGGCCTGCTGTTTTATCTGATGGAGAGGAATAATCTTCTGGTGGGGATGAATACCAGCGGAAAGATACTGACCTCCTTATTCAGCTCAGTGACGGCCAGAACGGCCGGTTTTAACACGACAGATACGGCGGCGCTGACGGATGGAAGCAAGCTGCTGACCATCATTCTGATGTTTGTCGGAGGAAGCCCGGGATCGACAGCCGGCGGTATCAAGACGACGACTCTGGTGGTTCTCCTCTTGTGCGTGCATTCCAACATCAAGCAGACGTACGGGATCAATATTTTCGGCCGGAGACTGGAAAACGATGCGGTCAAGCGCGCCGGAACCATACTGACGATCAATCTGCTGTTGGCGCTTACGGCGTCGCTGGCCATTATGGCGATACAGCCGCTGGGATTTTCCGATATCCTGTTTGAGACGTTTTCCGCCATCGGAACGGTGGGAATGACGACAGGAATCACGAGAGCGCTGCACCCGGTATCGCGATTAATCATCATTCTTCTGATGTACTGCGGAAGAATCGGAAGCCTTTCCTTTGCCCTGGCTTTTGTCCAGTCAAAGAGAAAGCCCCATGTCCAGCAGCCTGCGGAGGCGATCAACATCGGATAACCGGCCGAAGCGCCGGTACTGTGCGGCGCAGTGCAGGATAAAACGCAATGAGAGAATGCAATGTGAATCTAAAGCTGCAGAAGCAAAGGAGAATATCATATGAAATCGATTTTAATCATAGGAATGGGGCGGTTCGGCCACCATCTCTGCCAGAATCTTGCCGCTCTGGGCAATGATGTCATGGTTGTGGATCAGAAGGAGGAGGTTCTGGAGGACCTGCTTCCCATCGTGACCAGCGCCAAGATTGGAGACTGTACCAACGAGGCGGTCTTACGAAGCCTGGGGATCGCCAACTTCGATATCTGTTTCGTCTGCATCGGAACGAATTTCCAGAGCAGTCTGGAGATCACCAGTCTCGTAAAGGAGCTGGGCGGCCGCCGTGTCATCAGTAAGGCGAACCGTGATATCCATGCCAAGTTCCTCTTAAGAAACGGCGCGGATGAGGTGATCTATCCGGATCGTGATATCGCTGAAAAGATGGCGATGCGCTACAGCGCCAATCACGTCTTCGACTACATTGAACTGACACAGGAATACTCGATCTACGAGATTCCGCCCCTGCCGGAATGGATCCATAAGACCATCCGCGAGGCGGACATCCGCAACCGTTACCACATCAGCGTCCTGGGGATCAAACGTGAGGGAAAAGCCCAGCTCATGCCTCCGGCCGATTATGTAATTCAGGCACAGGAGCATCTGATGGTGATTGGCAAGAAGGTGGATATTGATAATATACTTGAAAAGATGAAGTGAGGATGGAGTTGATTCAGAATCAGGCATGATCAGCGGTACCGGTCCCATCCGGGTTAAGTGAATATACGACAGTTACGCAAAATCATGCGGGCGGAAGACGGAATATGAGCGTCTTCCGTCCGTATTTTTTTCCTGTTCTGCGCATCTCCTCCCGAAAAATATGCCAGTATTTCCCTTATTGAGAATTATTTTCAAAAAAGTACTTGATTTTTTATTTGAATTAGCATATACTAACTACTGATAAGAAAATGAAATTGAGAATAGTTTTCAAAAATAAGCAGAGGTGGTGAATATGATGCCTTTAACCATGGCAAGAACCGGCGAAGCACAGATTATACGGAAGATCGGCGGAAATGAAGAGACAAAAAGATTTCTGGAGAATCTTGGTTTTGTAGCAGGTGCAGCGGTCACCGTAGTGTCGGCGATCAGCGGCAATATGATCGTCAATGTAAAGGATTCCAGAATCGCAGTGAATCAGGATATGGCAAAAAAAATTATGGTTTAGTAGGAGGAAAAGAGGATGCAGACCTTGAAGGAAATTCCATGCGGCACGACCGTAACCGTGAAGAAGTTAAACGGAGAGGGCGCAGTTAAACGCCGGATTATGGATATGGGAATCACAAAAGGCTGTTCTGTATTTGTCAGGAAGGTTGCGCCGCTCGGGGATCCGGTGGAAGTAATGGTGCGAGGGTATGAGCTTTCTTTGAGAAAACAGGATGCGGAACTGATTGTGGTAGAGTAAAAGATCAGGGAAGGGCGGACGCCCTATATTTTAAGAATGAGAGTTAGATATGGCTAACTAAAGGAGGAACAAGAGTATGGCAATCCGTATTGCACTGGCAGGTAATCCGAACTGCGGAAAAACCACCATGTTTAATAACTTAACAGGCTCCAACCAGTATGTTGGAAACTGGCCTGGAGTTACGGTTGAGAAGAAGGAAGGGAAACTGAAGGGAAAGAAAGACATCATTATCACAGACCTTCCGGGAATTTATTCCCTGTCACCGTATACACTGGAAGAGGTGGTAAGCCGTGACTATTTAATCAATGAGAGACCGGACGCGATTATTAACCTGGTGGACGCCACGAATCTGGAACGTAACTTATATTTGACGACACAGCTTCTGGAACTCGGTATCCCGGTTGTCATCGCCCTGAACATGATGGATCTGGCGGTGAAGAGCGGCGACAAGATCGACGAGAAGAAACTGGCGGCAGCGTTTGGATGTGAAGTGGTTGCTACCTCGGCTTTAAAGGGCGAGGGACTGACTGAAGTGGTGGACCGTGCGGTTCGTCTGGCAAATGCCAAAACCATTCAGGTGCCGAAGCATGAGTTTTCCAGAGAGGTGGAAGGCTGTCTGGCCGATATTGCAGACCTTCTTCCCAATTCCGTTCCGGACCACCTGGCGCGCTGGTACAGCATCAAGCTGTTCGAGCAGGATGAGAAGGTCCTGGGTACGACCCCGCTTTCTGCCGATTCCTCGAAGCGCATTGTGGAAATCGTGAAGGATGCCGAGAAGCAGATGGATGACGATGCGGAGAGTATCATCACCAACGAGAGATACGAATACATATCGAAAATCATTACGGGCTGTTTAAAGAAGAATCGTAAGGGAATGACTGTTTCGGACAAGATTGACAGGATTGTAACGAACAGAATCCTGGCACTTCCGATCTTCGTAGCCGTGATGTTTGTGGTTTATTACGTTTCTGTCACATCATTAGGAACCATTGTTACCGACTTTACCAATGATACGCTGTTCGGCGCATGGATCCAGCCGGCCGTTCAGGGCTTAATGGAAACCGCAGGCGCTTCCGAATGGCTCGTTTCCCTGGTTGTGGATGGTATCATCGGAGGTCTGGCGGCTCCAATCGGATTCGCTCCTCAGATGGCGATTCTCTTCCTGTTCTTATCTGTCCTGGAAGACTGCGGATACATGGCGAGAGTTGCATTTATCATGGACCGTATTTTCCGCAGATTCGGATTATCGGGAAAGAGCTTTATCCCGCTGCTTATCTCTTCCGGATGCGGCGTTCCGGCGATCATGGCCACTAAAACCATTGAAGATGATAAAAACCGCCGTATGACCATTATGACATCGACCTTCGTTCCCTGCGGCGCAAAGCTTCCGGTTATCGCACTGGTAGCAGGTGCGATCATGGGTGGGGCCTGGTGGATGGCACCCAGCATGTATTTCATCGGAATTGCATCGGTTATCGTATCCTGTATTATTTTAAAGAAAACGAAAATGTTTGCAGGTGATCCGTCACCGTTCGTAATCGAACTTCCGCAGTACCACGTTCCGTCAGTGAAGACCGTGCTGCTTCACGTATGGGAGCGTGTATGGAGCTTCTTAAAGAAAGCGGGAACAATCCTGTTCCTCTGCTGTATGGTGATGTGGTTCCTGGCTACGTTCGGTGTGGAAAACGGCGCCTTTGGCATGGTTGAGGATATGGAGGCTTCCTTCCTCGCGATCATCGGTACCTTCCTGGCCCCGATCTTTGCACCGCTGGGCTTTGGAAGCTGGCAGGCGGTTGCATCTTCCCTTTCCGGCTTCGTGGCAAAGGAGGGCATCGTCAGTACGATGGGTGTTCTCGCCAATATGGCGGAGGCAACGGAGACAGATGCGGCTCTGTGGCAGTATGTTATGACGGATTTCTTCCACGGAAGCGCTCTTGCAGGCTTTACCTTCTTAACCTTTAACTTACTGGATTCTCCGTGCCTGGCTGCAATCAGCACCATGGCGAAGGAGATGGGAAATAAGGGCTGGACCGCATTTGCCGTTATCTTCCAGAATGTGTTCGCTTATGCGGTATGCCTGATGATCTACCAGCTGGGATCATTCGCCATGGGCGGAGGGTTCGGTATTGGAACGGCAGTGGCTGTCATAGTTCTTGCTGCCGGACTGTATCTGCTGTTTCGTCCGGCTCCCGGAGCGGGTAAAAAGGCAGAAACTGCAGCGGCCGGAATTTAGGAATATGAATCGGCGGTGTGACAGAGGAAGCTGAAACCAATGTTTTGTGACTGATTATAGAAAAGAGGGATACTTATGGTAACTTGGTTAGCTGCCAATGCGGCAACAATTATAATATCACTGATAATACTCGCGCTTACGGGACTGGCGGTTCGTTCTGTCTATAAGAATCGGGGAACCTGCAGCTGCCAGAGCAAGAGCGGCTGCGGCGGACAGTGCAGTTGCTGCCATGGCTGCGCTCCGGTCCATAAGCCGCACTCGTAAGGGGGAGGTTGATGGAATGAATCAGACTGATGCCCTCGAAGAGAAACGAAGCTATGTGATTCGTGAATTAAAGAGAAATGGATGCAGAATCACAAACCAGAGGCAGATCCTGATCGATGTGATTCTCCAGGACGAATGCTGCTGCTGTAAGGAAATGTATTATCAGGCACTGGAAAAGGATCCCACCATCGGAATGGCAACCGTGTACCGTATGGTGAAGACCCTGGAGGAGATTGGACTGATCCGGAGAAAGAATCTCTACCGGATCGAGGGAGACAGTGCATAAAGAGGCCGGGATTCCGGGCAGGAATGAAAGGCCCGGCACTGTCTTATCAGGAATAACAGGAACCGTCCGTGACACCCATGCAGAAAGATGCATGAGTATCACGGACGGTTTGTTCATTTCCGGAACGGGAGAGAGGTAGATTTATAGAGGAAAATCGTATATGATGGAAGCTGCATGCTTTTCGTTTTTTAGATGTAACTTTTTGGAGAAACAGGAGTCTATATAGGTGAGGGCTGTATGATTTAAGAAAAAGCAAAGGAGAGACATCCGTGGGAGTGAGATTTGAAGAAGTTTACCAAAGACAGAAACATGCGGTATACGGTTACCTTTCCTATATGACAAAGGATGAAGATACGGCGGAAGACCTGGCGCAGGAGACTTTCTTAAAGGTTTACCTGGGGCTTAAGGGATTTAAGGGGGACTGCAGTGAAAAAACGTGGTGTCTGACGATTGCACGGAATACCTTTCTGTCCTTTGCCAGAAAGAAACAGCCGGTGCTTCTGGAGGAAGGTGACATGGAACGGCTGGAGGCCGGATACGAGAGAGGACCGGAGGAAAAGCTTCTGGAGGAAGAGAAGGCAAAGCTGATCCGGGAGGTGCTTTCCTCCTTAAATGCCGATGACAGGACAATCATCCTGCTTCGGGATTATGAAAAAATGACATATGCAGAGATTGCCAGGGTGACAGGGCTTTCAGAAACCGTGGTAAAGGTCCGGCTTCACAGGGCCAGACTCCGATACCGGAGCCGGTATGAACAGAGAGGAGGTGACGGCTGTGGCATGTGATTACAGAGAGCGTGTTCTGAAGTATCTGCGGGAAAATACCGAGGACCCCGGGGTGGAACGGCATTTAGAGGAATGCATGGAGTGCCGCGCGCTGGTGGAGGGGTATCTGGAGAAAGAGAAGGAACTGGACATACCGGAGGCCGGTTATGAAGGGACGGATGAGGAACTAAAGGAGCGGGTAGTCCATTTTGAAAAAGGAACCAGAAGAATCCTGGTGTTTACCCTGGTCGGCTTTGTGCTGGGCTGGTTTTCCATCGCATATTTTACGGATTCCTTTCTCGTGACAAAGGTGATTCTGGCCATTCCGTATAAGGCCAGTGAGATGCTGCACAATCTGTTTCATTCCCATCCCTACAGTTATTATGGCGGGAACGGAATGTTTACAGAATTCAACGAATTTTTTCCGGGAAGAGGCCTTCTGACCTTTTTGGCGGAGCGGATTACGCCGGTTCTGATCGGTGGCGCCGTCTATGGAAGCCTCGCCTATTTTACCGGGGATTCCAGGATCTTTACCCTGCGGCGGTATTTGAAGTTTGCTGCCATATGGGCGGCCGTGGTTCTTCTGTGGACAGGGGCGCTGCTGAAGGCGGACACGCTGCTGGCGGCAAAGGATGACCGCATGGAGGATGTGACCGGATTCTTTCTGGCAACAGACAGCCAGGGAAACGGTTTTTATGAAGAGAAGGAGCCGGGAGCGAACGACACTGTTTTCCGTCTTCTCCGGGATGCCCTCTATCAGGAGGGGAATCCCCTGAAGCGTATAGGCGCTGAGGTAAGAGAGCCGGAGGATGAACTGCAGCTTCAGATCTTTCTGGGAAAATACCGGCGGGATTCCATGATCTGCCGGTTAAATCCGAAAGAACACTATCTGGTGACGGAGCGCGGTACGGTTTATCGGGTACCGGAAGAATTCTCCAGATACATGACGCAATACCAGGAGGACTGTTTTGAGTCCATATATGAAGAGTACTACGGGGAGGAGGCAGGTGAGAATGAAGAAGCCGGAGGGATGGAAAATTAAAACAGGGAAGGACTGGTGTCTGGCGTTTCTGTTTGCGGCACTGATGGTCTATGTGGCAGTGGTACGCTTTTTTCAATGGAAGATCCTGGATTTTATGCAGAAATTCATGCCGGATAAGATGAGTACCATGAACCTGCCGGGCGGATACGGGACAGTGCTGTTCTGGGCACTGATTATGGCGCTGCTTGTGATGGCAGTGCTGGCGCATCGGCGGCAGAAACGGAAGTATATAGCGGCGGCAGGACTGGCCGGGTTTCTGATTGCCGACTGTGCACTGGGCGGTTTCGTATATCATTGCAGGCTGATTGTACAACGGGGAACGGAGGAGCCTGCGGCTTCCGCCTGGATCTGTTTTGAGGACGGGACAGAACAGATGAAGCTGGCGGCCGGGGATGAGACGCTGGAACGGCTTCAGGCGCTGGCCTTTTCCCTGGAGCGGCAGCCGGCAGAGAGACAGGAGGAGCTGCGGGAGCTTGTGAGAGACGGGGGGAAGGAACGCTCGTTTGTCTGGTTTTCATTTCCGGATAAGTATTTCCACGGGTATGATCCCATCTTTCATATAGAAGATGGGCTGATCTACATGAACCGGGGGGCCGGGGATGTGGTGTTTTATAAGGATAACGGCCTGACCGAATGCATGGAAGAACTGAAAAGCGCTCCGGCCCCGGCTCCCTGACGGAACGAAAACCCCGAAATCCCGGCTAAAGTAATTGACGAAAGCAGCTTTTCATAATTCTGTAAGTTTACAAGTTTATCCTGACAATGAGGGTCTCCGGCTTGACTTTACAGGAGGTTTGTGACAAAATAGGTAGTTGTAATGAATGAAAAACCTGGAAAGAAAAGAGGTCCTTAAACGATATGACAAAGATTGATATTATTTCCGGCTTCCTTGGAGCGGGTAAGACGACTTTTATTAAAAAACTGCTGGAGGAGGCTATCTCCGGAGAGCAGGTGGTTTTAATTGAAAACGAATTCGGTGAGATCGGCATCGACGGCGGATTCCTGAAGAATTCAGGAATCGAGATCCGGGAGATGAACAGCGGCTGTATCTGTTGTTCTCTGGTCGGAGATTTTGGGAAATCCCTGGCGGAAGTGCTGACAAAGTACAAACCGGATCGTGTAATTATCGAGCCGTCAGGCGTCGGCAAGCTTTCTGACGTCATGAAGGCGGTCAGAGATGTGGCTGCGGAAATCGAGGTTACATTGAACAGCGCAGTCACCATCGTGGATGTGGCGAAATGCCGGATGTATATGAAGAATTTCGGGGAATTCTTTAATAATCAGATTGAGAACGCGGGAACGGTTGTCTTAAGCCGTACCGACATTGCTGCTGTGGACAAGGTAAACCAGGCGGTAGAACTGATCCGTGAGAAGAATCCGGCTGCAGTGATTGTCACGACACCGTGCAGCCAGCTGAGCGGCGCACAGCTTCTGGAGATTATTGAGAAACCGGATACGATGGCGGAAGATTTAATGAAGGAAGTTGAGGAGCACCGCCGTCATCATCATGACCATGAGCATGGAGAAGAGTGCGGCTGCGGCCATGATCACGATCATCACCACGACCATGAGCATGGAGAAGAGTGCGGCTGCGGTCATGACCATGATCATCACCATGACCATGAGCATGGAGAAGAGTGCGGCTGCGGTCATGACCATGATCATCACCATGATCATGAGCATGGAGAAGAGTGCGGTTGCGGTCATGACCATGATCATCATCACGACCATGACCATGAGCATGGAGAAGCGTGCAGCTGTGGTCATGATCACGGCCATCACCATGCGGACGAGGTATTCACCAGTTGGGGCCTTGAGAACGTTGGGGCGATGAAGAGAGAGGAGTTAGACCGGATTCTGGACGAACTGGCATACGGTGACCAGTACGGGGAGGTGCTTCGGGCCAAAGGTATGGTTCCCGGAGAAAAAGAGGGAAGCTGGCTCTACTTCGACCTTGTGCCGGAGCAGTATGAGATCCGTGACGGAGCTCCGGAATATACGGGCAAGGTATGCGTAATCGGTGCAAAACTGAAAGAAAATGAATTAAAGAAAGCGTTTGGCAGGTGAGAAGATGGAATACACGGATACATTAGATGACGATTTTATGCCGGTCTTTTTGATCAATGGATTTTTGGAGGCCGGTAAGACCCAGTTTCTCCAGTTTACCATGCAGCAGGATTATTTTCAGACCGATGGAAAGACTCTTTTGATCGTCTGTGAGGACGGGGATACGGAGTATGACACAGAGCTGTTGAAACGCACCAAAACGGCAGGAATTTTCATCGAAAGTATGGCTGAGCTTACTCCGGAACGCCTTCTGGAGCTGGAGCTCCTTTATAATCCGGAACGGGTTTTAATCGAGTGGAACGGCATGTGGAATCAGGATGAACTGCAGCTGCCGGATGACTGGCGTGTTTATCAGCAGATTACCATCATCGATATGTCCACCTTTGACTTATATGTGGCAAATATGAAGCCTCTGCTGTATGCCATGATTAAGAATTCTGAACTGGTTATCTGCAACCGCTGTGATGGAATTGAGGATTTATCAGGCTACCGAAGAACGTTAAAATCCATGTGCCAGAGAGGCGAGATCGTCTTTGAGGACTCCGAGGGAGAGATCAATGAGATTGCAGATGAGGATCTCCCTTACGATCTGGGGGCAGATGTCATTGAAATTTCGCCGGAAGCCTATGGTATCTGGTATATCGACTGTATGGACCGGCGTGACCGCTACGAAGGAAAGATTGTGGAATTTACGGCCATGGTATTGAAAAGCCCGGAATTCCCGAAAAATTACTTTGTTCCGGGACGTATGGCCATGACCTGCTGTGAAGCCGACATGACCTTCCTGGGATTTGTCACAAAGGCCAGAGAGGCCAAGGACTTACAGACGAAACAGTGGGTGAAGGTCCGGGCAAAGATCGCCTATGAATTCTGGAAAGACTATGAGGGGGAAGGCCCTGTGCTCTATGCGGAAACCGTCCAGCCAGCGGAACCCATCAGAGAAGTGGTTCAGTTTTAATTAAAAACTGAAAGTGAGGATTTCAGTTTCAGTTTAGAATGAAAAATAGCTGTGAAGCGGATCGTTTGCGATTCCGCTTCACAGCTATTTTTGAGTTTGTAATACGTCCGGAAGATTACATCTGGGGCACCGGAGTCGGCCTGGCCGGATCAAATACATCCGGGACGTTGAATAAGTCGCTTAAGCTGTCCGGGTAGTAGTACATGCGGTAGCCGTCTAAATTCCGTCTGCCCTGACGGAAATGATCGGGGCCCAGCTGCATCCAGTAAGGCGTGCTGGCATCCACGTTGCAGAAATAGCGGAATCCCAGTGATTTCAAATAGGTGAAGCGTTCGTTGTCATCCGTATAAGGCTTCCAGGTTCCGATATCGCTGCCAAAGGGGTAGAGAATGATATCAGTGGGGCCGATCAGGGACTCCACATTCTTTTCCCATTTGTCCGCGTCCACTTTGAAATGCTCCATGCTGATCGTACCCAAGTTGCGGTGGCCCCAGCTGTGGGAAGCCAGTTCCCAGCCATGGTCTTTCAGGCACTGGGCGACGGCGGCCGCCTGTTTTAAGTCCTCCTCGTAATTGGGATTGGTGTCCTTATAAGATTCATCTGTCCGGTATCCAAGAATTCCGTTATAGCCGGTAAAGGCGATAATGGCTCTTGCGCCCTTATAAGAAAATCCCGGGTGTTCCTTAATAAAGGTTTCCAGTATGGGAACGAGATCGAAATCTCCGGTGATGACGCTTCCATCCTCCTGCTCCATCTCGGTGGTGGGATAACCGTCTTCCCCGATCACCATGCGGGTGGCGAAGCCGTCCCCCTTCATATATTCATAGTAGCATACATCATCCTGCGACAAGACAAAAGCCTTTTTCCCTTCGGGGAGCATGATATCACCGTAGACAAACTTGGGATTGCCGTTTTCATCGGTTGTCTCATAGGCGAGATCATGGATCTTTACGAGAACGTACCCCCTGTCGTACATGGACTGCATCATCTTGATAAACTCGTCTTTTGTCGTCATCATCTGGTTGTAGCCGCCCTCCCGGCTGTCTCCGTCGAAGGCTTTGGAGGTATCGACGATCAGAGAGTGGAAGAACACGTGGGTGACTTCCTGCGGATTGATCCGTACCAGCCGGCCCATTTGATCCGTGTAGGCGGCGACGGCATCCGCAGCTTCCTTTGTGGAGGCGTAGCGGCTGTCGGAGGTGATTAAATTGATGGCACCTTCGTAATCGTACTGTGCGGCCAGACTTTCCGCCTGTGCCAGGAGGTCGGTTAAACCGGTGTCCTCCGTCTCAGCCGCCGTTGTAATGATCTCCGGAGCGGTGGTTTCCGCCGTGGTCTGATGAACGGAGGCTTTGACCGAGCCGAACCCGGAGCGGTACCGGCCCAGTATGATGCCGCCCGTGACTAAGGCGGCTATCAGTAAAAATCCTGTTACAATGACAAGTATATTATGTATCATGCGGCGGCGTTTTTCCTGCTGACGCCGTTCGCGGTATTCTTCCATGTTCATGTTATAACCTCTTTTTCCAGTGTATTGAAGGGAGCTTTGGGAGGCCGGATCACTCGGGACCGGCCCGGATACCGGACACAGTACAAACTCCTGACTCAGTATATCATACTTTCAGACAGGATGAAATCGTATCACGGGAAAATTAAGGAAAAATTTTTGGCAAAAACTGGCATAGGAAGGGAAATCCCATCCATACAATGAAACAAAGGATTTAATCAGGGGAAATTATGAAACGATTGTTAGCTCTTGTTTTAAGCATGCTGCTTTTCCTCTGTCCGTCTCATGCTGCGTGGGGGCAGGAGCCGGACATTGCCGTGGCGTCGGACATGGTAATCCGGTCGGAAGAAGCAAAGGCCGTAAACGCCGAGGGAGGGCCGTCCATACAGGCGCCCAGTGCGCTTCTAATGGAGGCATCCACCGGACAGGTAATATACGAAAAAGATGCAGATACGAAAAGGAGTCCCGCCAGTATTACGAAAATCATGACGCTGATCCTGATTTTTGACGCTCTGGATTCCGGGAAAATCAAAATGACCGACGAGGTGGTTACCAGCGCCCACGCCAAGTCCATGGGAGGTTCCCAGGTCTTTCTGGAAGAGGGGGAGACCCAGACGGTAGAGACCATGATCAAATGCATCGTGGTGGCTTCCGGAAACGACGCTTCCGTAGCCATGGCGGAATACATAGCCGGGACAGAAGAGGAATTTGTGAAAATGATGAACGAGAGAGCGGCAGGGCTTGGCATGACCAACACGCACTTTGAGGACTGCTGCGGTCTGACCGAGTCTCCTGATCATGTGACGACGGCCAGAGATATTGCCCTCATGTCCAGAGAACTGATTAATAAGTATCCCCAGATCCACAATTACTCCACCATCTGGATGGAGAACATCACCCACGTGACGAAGCAGGGGACGAAGGAGTTCGGCCTGTCCAACACAAATAAGCTGTTAAAAATGGCGACGAACTTTCAGGTGACCGGTTTAAAGACGGGGTCTACCTCTCTGGCAAAATACTGTCTGTCTGCTACCGCAGAAAAAGACGGGGTCCGTCTGATCGCTTCCATCATGGCGGCACCCGATTATAAGGCCAGGTTTGCAGATGCGCAGACGCTGCTGAATTACGGCTACGCCAACTGCCGGCTGTATGAGGATAAGGAGATGCTTCCGCTTCCGGAACTGGCAGTGGATAACGGTGTGACGGACAGCGTGCCCTTAAAATACGGCGGCACCTTCTCTTACTTAAGCTTAAACGGAGAAGATCTGGCTGCCATAGAGAAGGAACTGGTACTGCCGGAATCCATAGCGGCGCCGGTAGAGGAAGGACAGAGTGCAGGTGTAATCCAGTACAGCCTGGCGGGGAAGAAGCTGGGAGAGGTCCCGGTACTCACGGCGGGAGCGGTGAAGGAAGCCGGATTCCTGGATTACTTTAAGAGAGTGCTGGCGGGATTTGCAGTTTGACGGAGTGCGGCCGGAAATGAAAACGGGAGGAAAAGCAGGCGCTGCTTTTCCTCCCGTTTCTTTAAAGAAGACCTCCATACTGCAGGAACAGTGGAGCAAATACCAGGGAAACAATTGTCATCAGCTTAATTAAGATATTGATAGACGGTCCCGAAGTATCCTTAAACGGATCCCCCACCGTGTCACCGACAACAGCCGCCTTGTGAGCAGAGCTGCCTTTTCCGCCGTGATGGCCTGTCTCGATGTATTTCTTTGCATTGTCCCAGGCGCCTCCGGCGTTGGACATGAAGATGGCGGTGAGAACACCGGTTACCAGTGCACCGGTTAAAAGTCCCCCCAGTGCTTCCGGTCCGAGAATTAGTCCGACGGCCAGTGGGACGAGCACTGCCATAAGGCCGGGGAGGAACATTTCGCGGAGCGCCGCAGTGGTGGAGATGGATACGCAGGAAGCGTAATCCGGCCGGTCGGTCCCTTTCAGGATACCCGGCTTTTCACGGAACTGCCTGCGCACTTCCTCGATCATCTGATGGGCCGCCTTTGACACGGACTCCATCGTCATGGAAGAGAAGAGGAAGGTGAGCATTCCGCCGATGAACAGTCCAATGATCACATGAGCATTTAAAATATCTATGGTGGTTAAATGGACTGCTTCCGCATAGGAGACGAACAGGGCCAGGGCGGTTAAGGCGGCAGAACCGATGGCGAAGCCTTTGCCGATGGCGGCTGTGGTGTTGCCTACGGAATCCAGTTTGTCGGTGATTTCACGGACCGAATCATCGAGGCCTGCCATTTCCGCGATGCCGCCGGCGTTATCTGCGATGGGACCGTAGGCGTCGATTGCGACGGTGATACCGGTGGTAGAGAGCATTCCGACCGCGGCTAAGGCAATTCCGTAGAGGCCCATCAGACGGTAGGAGACGAGAATGCCGATACAGACCAGAAGGATCGGAATCGCAGTAGACTGCATACCAACGGCAATTCCGCTGATCACTGTGGTGGCGGATCCGGTCTCAGACTGACTGGCAATCTTTTTCACGAAGCGGTAATCCCCGGAGGTATAGATTTCCGTGACGAATCCGATCATAACACCCACAAGGAGACCGGCGATGACCGCAAATGCGGCATTGAAGCTGCCGAAGTACATGCGGCTTAAGAGGAATGCGGCGGCCACAACCAGGGCGGTGGCGCTGTACTCTCCGGATTTCAGTGCGCGGTGGGGATTGGAATTGTTGCCCGCTCTCACAATCAAAGCCCCGATTATGGACGCGATAACCCCGCATGCGGAGAGCAGCAGCGGGAAGATTACGCCTGCCTCCCGATAAAATACGACGCCCAGCGTCAGCGCAGATATCAGGGATCCCACATACGACTCGAACAAGTCGGCTCCCATACCGGCCACATCACCTACATTATCGCCTACATTGTCTGCGATGACAGCCGGGTTCCTGGGGTCGTCTTCCGGGATTCCGGCTTCCACTTTTCCAACCAGGTCGGCGCCTACATCGGCCGCTTTGGTGTAAATTCCGCCTCCGACACGGGCGAATAATGCGATGGAAGAGGCTCCGAGGCTGAAGCCTGCAAGCACCTCCACATTCTTTGTTATCAGGAAAAGCGTTCCGACACCCAGGAGTCCCAGGCCGACGACGGCCATACCCATGACACTGCCGCCGGAGAACGCCACGGATAAGGCCCGGCTCATGCCGGAGGTTCTTGCGGCATTGGCGGTACGGCAGTTGGCGCGGATTGCCGCGCTCATTCCAAGATAACCGGCAATGGTGGAGAAGGCGCTGCCCACAAGGAAGCAGATGGCCGTAGTCCAGCTGCGCGTTCCAAGGCCGATCACAACGAAGAGGACGGCGACGAAGATGATGAGGACGCGGTATTCCGACGTCATAAATGCCCTGGCGCCTTCTGCAATGGCGTCCGCAATCTCACGCATCCGGTCGTTGCCCGGATCCTGCTTAATCACATGAATGCGCAGAAAAACAGCGAATAAAAGGCCGATCAGGCCGATGACGGGGACAGACAGTATCATTTTTTCCATAATAACCCTCCCAATTTTCATGATATTTGTGCAAATTGATACCTGTGTCCCTTATTGTATCAGATAAACTGCGATATTACAACAAAAACTTTTAGATAACCTAAAAATAATTTAGGATTATTTGTTTTTCAATTTAGTTGACAAACAATATTATACGATATATAATATAAACATACTATACAAGATATAATATAGAACATAAAACAATATTATACTAAACAATAAGAGAAAGGTCGAGTGAGTATGGAGACGAAGCGTTTATACCGTTCAGTAAAGAATAAAGTGATTTGCGGCGTGTGCGGCGGTATCGGAGAGTATTTTAATGTGGACCCGGTTATTATAAGGCTCATATGGGTGATTCTGATGTTCTTCCAGCCATGGCGCCATTTGTTCCATTCGTTTGCGGGATTTTCCCTCATCGGCGGAAGCCTGGTCGTTTATTTCATTGCGGCAGTCATTATACCGCGGGCGCCCTCGGATGACGGAAGCTGCTGAGCTGTCCGGATCTGACTGAATGAGAAGATAGGAGTGGGAATATGGTTTTTAACACAGGTGCAGCCCTCCTTGATGCGATTGTACTGGCGGTCGTGTCAAAGGAACAGGAAGGGACTTACGGATATAAAATTACACAGGATGTGAGGAATGTCATAGACATTTCGGAATCAACCCTTTACCCGGTGCTTCGCAGGCTCCAGAAGGAAGAGTGTCTGGAAGTATACGATATGGCGATCGACGGAAGAAACCGCAGATACTACAAGATTACGGAAAAGGGCAGAGTACAGCTGAAGCTGTACAAAGGTGAGTGGGCAGGCTACTCCCGGAAGATATCTCAAATCTTTGAGGAGGCATTCATATGAACAGGGAAGAGTTTATGAAGGAGCTGGAATATCTGCTTTCTGATATTCCGGATGAAGAAAAGGCGGAAGCCATCGGCTACTACAGAGATTATCTGGAGGAAGCCGGAGAGGAGAATGAGGAGGCGGCAATCAGGGAATTCGGAAGTCCGGAGCGCATCGCGGCGATTATCCGTTCCGATTTATCGGGGCATCTGGAGGACGGCGGAGAGTTTACGGATAAAGGATATGAGGACGAACGGTTCCGCGATCCGAATTACCAGGTGGCGAAGCGGTATGATTTACCGGACGCCGTGGAAGGGCAGAAGACAGAGGAACGGGAAGAAAAGAGAGAGAATCAGCCGAGAACCAACCGTACGGTGAAGCTTATCCTGTGGATTATCTTAATCATTGTGGCGGCTCCTGTTCTGTTTGGAATCGGCGGAGGACTGGTCGGAATGTTCGGCGGCCTCTTCGGACTTCTGGTAGCGGCAGTGGTGGTTGTGGGCGTCCTTACAGCTGCGCTGTTTATCTGCGGGATTGCACTGCTGATTGTGGGAATCGTATCGATGGTGATTCATCCGCTAAGCGGAGTTCTGATGATTGGCATTTCCGTACTGACGCTAGGATTTGCCTTTGCGTGCCTGGCTTTATGCGGAGCGTTTTATGGTAAGTTTCTGCCGTTTTTGTTCCGGTCGATTGTGAACGGAATCAGTGGTTTGCTCTACGGAAGGAGGAGTCGCTCATGAAGAATTTTATGAAGGTATGTCTGGTCGCAGGCGGCGTCTGCATCCTGATCGGAGGCGGAATTACCACTGTGGCGGCCGCCATGGGTGGAAGGCTGTCGGATTTGCCATCCTGGAATTACAGATGGCTCGGCCGGGATATTGTCGGTGACATCACTGGCGACCTCCGATCAGAGATGGATGATCTTGGCCGTGACTTATCGGATCAGTTTGACGACAGCTTTGATGAACTGGACCGGGAATTTGATGAGATTGGCCGCCGCCATGACGGGGTGAATGACGGGGAATTGAACGAGAGTGAATTTTCCGGGATCTATGCGAGAAAGCTGGATCTGGAGGTTCGGAGAGGCAGGGCGTTTATCACATATGACGCCCCAGCGGATAAGATCGTTGTTTCCAGCGGGGAAGATATGTCACGCTGGAATGTCTACAGCGAAGAGGATGAACTGAAGGTAACCGTTGGGTCCAAGTCCTGGGATTCCTATGACTATGAAGATACGGTAGTCTATATCCACGTTCCGGCGGATTACCGTTTCGAGGAGGTCGAACTGAAGGTTAAGGCCCAGAAAAACAACAGGGTGATAAACAGTGATAACGGTCCCGCCATTACAGCCGAGGCGTTAAAGGCCGACAAGATAGAGATCGACGCGGCAGTAGGCGCGGTAAGTGTGACCGGAGCCGATGCAGGAAAGCTGGAGGTTGATTCCGATGTGGGAGCCGTAAAGTTTGAAGGAAATGTAGACGGAGATGTGGACGCGGAATGCAGCGTCGGCGCTGTCAAACTCGATCTGGCAGGAGAAAAGGCGGACTTTAACTACGAGATCAAGTGCAGGGTAGGCAGCATTACCGTTGACGGCGAGGGCTTTTCCGGACTGTCCAAGGAGAGAAAGATAAATAACGGGGCAGCAAAAAAGATGGAACTGGACTGCAGCACAGGAGCGATTGAAGTTAAATTTCATTGAAGCAAAGGAACACATACAGGGATAACAGAGAGGAGATTCAAAGATGGATGACAGAGAGACGAGAAGATTATATCGTTCAGATACAGATAAGATGATTTGCGGCGTATGCGGAGGAATCGGTGAGTACTTCAACGTCGACCCTACGCTGATCCGCCTCTTATGGGCGGTGTTGGCCTGTTCCGGCACAGGCGTTGTGGCCTATTTCATCGCAGCAATCATTATTCCGCGCAGATAGGAATCGCGCGGACAGGAATACCATTCAGGCTCCGGCTGCTTTTGCGGTCAGGAGCCTTTTTATGGATCCTGCATACCGCATTCGGGCCGCCCTGCCATTCCGTAAAACAGAAATCCCTTCAGTCCGGATGTTTAGGGGGGCTTATAACGGGTATACTCTCTTTAGATTCGAGAAAGGAGCAAGCCCGTAATTATGTCAAAAGGAAAAAAGAACGAACCATTCGATCCTCACAATTTAAAACCAGAGGAAATACTTAAATTCGAAATTGCCACGGAGTTAGGGCTCAGTGACAAAGTAATCACCGGCGGCTGGCGTTCCCTTACCGCAAAGGAAAGCGGCCGTATCGGAGGTCTCATTACGAAACGAAAACGTGAATTAAAACAGGAGGCTTTGGGAGAAAAATAGGTACTATGCCACAAAGCCAGGGGAGCGCAGACAGGAGACCGGGTCTGACGAACAGACGGCTTCCTGTCTCCCCGGCGGCAGCTGCGGGGGCTGTGAAATACGGAGTTCATATAGCTCTGTCTTTTCTCCAGCCCCTGCTTTTTATTGGAATTCGGTCAGAATCAGGCGCTCTTCTTTGATATCCTGTGGAAAGCCTGCTGTTTAAAAAAACTTGCCACCCCACCTCTTATCCATTATAATATACGGGAAAGAGGAAAAGGCAATGGAAGAGAGAAAACTGAGAAGCGGATTTACCACCGGAACATGCGCTGCCTGTGCGGCGAAGGCTGCCGCGGTCATGCTGCTTAAGCAGGAAGCGGTGGAAAGCGTTCAGGTTATGACGCCTGGAGGGACGAGAGCAGAACTGTTTCCGGAGGAAGCGGTGATAACGGAGAACTCAGCCGTGTGCGCCGTCAGAAAAGATGCGGGTGATGACCCGGATGTGACGGATAAGGCCCTGATTTATGCTTCTGTGGAGTACATAAAAGACGGCGGTGATCCGGAGAACTGTTACCGGAACGACCGCATCTTTTTAACCGGAGGACAGGGAGTCGGAATCGTGACGAAGCCGGGTCTTGCCTGCCCCGTAGGTTTTTATGCCATCAATCCGGTCCCCAGGAAGATGATTTTTGATGAGGTGGAGGCGGTGGCGCACCTTGCGGGCTGTGAAGGAGGCCTCCTTGTCAGAATCTGGATTCCGGAGGGGGAGCGTCTGGCCTTAAGCACCTTTAATCCAAAGCTGGGAATCGAGGGCGGGATCTCCGTGCTGGGAACCAGCGGGATTGTGGAGCCGATGAGCGAGGCCGCCTTAAAGGCCACCATACAGCTGGAACTCCACATGAAGGCGGTGGAAGGACAGCGGGAAGTGATCTTAACACCCGGTAATTACGGGGAGAATTTTTTGAGGGAGACGTTAAAGCTTTCTCTGTCCCAGGGAGTCCAGTGCAGCAATTTCGTTAGGGAATCCGTATTGATGGCGGCGGACGAGGGGATGGACGGGCTTCTTTTTGTCGGTCACATCGGAAAACTGATTAAGGTGGCCGGCGGCGTCGGCAATACGCATTCAAAATACGGGGACAGGCGCATGGAAATTATGTGGGACTGTGCCAGGAGCCATTGCGGAAAACTGTCAGAGCGTGACAGGAGCCGGTTGAAAGAGCAGGTGCTTGACTCCAACACGACGGAGGAAGCGGTCAGGCGGCTTAATGAGGCCGGAATGTTAAAACCGGCGATGGAAACTGCGGTGGAGCGTATCAGGCATTACCTGGAAGTGTGGTCCGAAAGACCGGTCCGCGCCGAGGTGGTGACATTTACAAACGGTTACGGTATCCTTGGAATGACCCGCGGGGCAGTGGCCATGATCGATACGTTCCGCGTCCGGGAGAAAGCAAACGAAATACAGAAAGAACAGGAGAAACGATAATGTCTGGTATTCTATACGGAATCGGAGTCGGTCCGGGAGATCCGGAATTAATGACCATAAAAGCAGTCAGGCGAATACGGGAATGCACAGTGATTGCCATTCCCCACAGATCAAAGGAGCTGTGCACGGCATACCAGATCGCGTGTCAGGCGGTGCCGGAGATGGAGCAAAAGGAGTGCCTCTATCTTCCCATGCCCATGACAAAGGATAAAAAGGTGTTGGATGAAAGCCACGATCTGGCGGCCGGCGCCGTGATGGAACGGCTGGACAGAGGAGAGGATGTGGGCTTCATAACACTGGGGGATGTGAGCATCTACTCCACCTGCAGCTATCTGCTGGAACGACTGTGGAACCGGGGGTATGCGACGAGGCTGGAATGCGGAATCCCTTCATTTTCAGCGGCGGCGGCCAGACTTGGCATACCGCTGGTGTCCGGAGCGGAGGAACTGCACGTGATCCCGGCTACGTATCAGGTGAAGGATGCGCTGAAGCTTCCGGGCGTCAAGGTGCTGATGAAAACGGGAAAACAGATGAAGACAGTTAAGGAAGAGATTCGTAAATGCGGTGCCAGCGCCGTCATGGTGGAAAACTGCGGCATGGCCGATGAGCGGGTCTTTGCGTCCTTAGAGGAAATTCCGGATGAGCCGGGATATTATTCGCTGTTGATTGTGAGGTAGAGATGGTACATATCGTAGGAGCAGGTCCGGGAGCACCGGACCTCATTACCGTCCGGGGAAAGGAACTGATTTCCCAGGCGGATACAATTATTTACGCCGGTTCGCTGGTAAATCCGGCGCTGCTGGAGTACAGAAAAGAAGGCTGCCGCGTTCTAAACAGCGCATATATGACGCTTGAACAGGTAATCGAAGCGGTCCGCGAGACCGAGGCAGAGGGAAAGATGACCGTTCGCCTGCACACGGGGGATCCCTGTATCTATGGGGCAATCCGGGAACAGATGGATGCACTGGACCGTCTGGGGATTTCCTATGAAGTCTGCCCGGGCGTCAGCTCCTTCTGCGGCGCGGCCGCGGCCTTAAACATGGAATATACGCTTCCGGAGATATCCCAGAGCGTCGTAATCACCAGGATGGCGGGAAGAACTCCGGTTCCGGAGCGGGAATCCGTAGCTTCTTTTGCGGCGCATGGGGCGACCATGGTTCTCTTCTTAAGCTCAGGGCTTCTGACAAAGCTGGCGGAAGAACTGATGCGGGGCGGATACGGGGCGGATACCCCGGCGGCCATCGTCTACCGGGCAACGTGGGAGGATGAAAAGAAGGTTCTGTGCACCGTGGGAACACTGGCGGAACGGGCAGCCGGCGAGAAGATAACGAAGACGGCCCTGATCATTGTGGGAAACGCGGTGAGCCAGAGCGGATATGCCCTCTCGAAGCTGTATGATCCGGGATTTTCTACGGAATACAGGCGGAGGAGTGATTCGGTGGGAGCCGAAGGGCAAAAAGAGGATGAGGTATGAGGCTGTCGCTGATTTGTTTTACAGGAGCAGGGGCACAACTCGGCGTCCGGCTGTTAAAGGAATTAAAGTTCAGCGGTCACGAGTGCCGCGGTTTTGTGCTGGAGAAGTTTTTAAATCCGTTTCATGAGGCAAACGGTCTGGAACCGTTGAAAACCCCGCTCCGGGAATGGACGGGGGAGCAGTTTGCGGCACGGGACGGATTGATATTTATCGGGGCCGCAGGGATTGCGGTCAGGGCGATTGCACCGTGGGTGAAGGACAAGAGGACGGATCCTGCCGTTGTGGTGATCGACGATTGCGGCAGGTACTCCATTTCCCTTCTTTCCGGCCATCTGGGAGGGGCCAACGGTCTGGCGGAAGAGACGGCAAAGATTACAGGGGGCATCCCTGTGATTACCACGGCCACGGATCTTCACGGGCGCTTTGCAGTGGATAACTTTGCAAAAGAGCAGGGACTCTGGATGTCCGATATGAAGACGGCAAAGGCGGTGTCTGCTGATGTTCTGGCCGGTGAGCCGGTGGGGCTGTTCAGCGATTTCCCGGTTATGGGAAGCCTGCCGGAAGGATTTACCCAGAAGGAAAGCTGCAGGAGGAATGTCTGGATTACGGTGAAGCGTGATCCGGAGGAGGGCGGTTTCCTGAAGCTGTTTTTGCCGGAAGGCGGGGAAGTGCTGCGGCTGGTTCCGCGGATTGTAATTCTGGGTATCGGCTGTAAGAAGGGGACGGGGAAAGAGCAGATTGAAGCGGCCGTGGGGGAGGCATTGAGCCGGTGGAACATTGAACCGGAGAGTGCCGCCGCCGTGGCCACCATCGACATAAAAAAAGAGGAAGCCGGACTCCTTTCCTATGTCCGGGACCATGGCCTCTCCTTTCACACGTACCCGGCCGGACGGCTGCTGCAGGCGGAGGGAGAATTCTCCCCGTCTTCTTTCGTCAGGGAGATCACAGGCGTGGATAATGTCTGTGAACGGGCCGCAGTAAGCCTGGCGGAGGACTTGGGAGGAGGCAGACTGATGATAAAAAAACAGGCGGGCGGCGGCGTCACGGTGGCGGCCGCAGTCCGGGATTGGAAGGTGAAGCTGTGAATCAGACAGGAAAATTATATGTGGTGGGAATCGGACCGGGTTCCTACGAGCAGATGACGATCAAGGCGGTCCGTGCCCTGGAAGAGAGCCGGGTGGTGGTCGGTTATACGGTGTATGCAGATCTGATGCGGGAGCATTTCCCCGGAAAAGAGTGGATCACCACTCCCATGAGACAGGAGACGGAGCGGTGCCGTATGGCCATCGAAAAGGCAAGATCCGGTCTGACGGTGGCGCTGATCTGCAGCGGGGATGCTGGCGTATACGGGATGAGCGGACTCATACTGGAGCTGGTGGGAGAAGCGGATTCTCCGGCTGTGGAGGTGATTCCGGGCGTGACTGCGGCGTTAAGCGGCGGAGCCCTGCTCGGCGCGCCTCTGGGCCACGATTTCGCCGTGATCAGTTTAAGTGATTTACTTACGCCGATGGAACTGATTGAAGACAGGCTTTTCCATGCGGCAAAGGCGGATTTGGCGGTGTGTATCTACAATCCATCCAGCCGGAAGCGGTCGGATTACTTAAAGCGTGCGTGCGAAATAATGCTTACCGTCAGGAAACCGGATACGGTCTGCGGGATTGCGAAAAATATCGGCAGGGAGGGAGAGTCCATGGAAGTGATGACGCTTTCTCAATTAAGAGATACCCCCGCCGACATGTTTACCACCGTGTTCATCGGCAATGAGAAGACAAAGGTGATAAACGGAAAGATGGTGACGCCGAGAGGGTACCGGAATGTGTAGGATCCTGATCTTCGGAGGCACCACGGAAGGCCGGCTTCTTGCCGAATACTGCATGCAGCAGGAAATCGCTGTCTGTGTCAGCGTCGTCAGCGGCTACGGGGCGGACTTACTGCCGGAAAGCCGGCTGATTCACGTGGTCTCCGGTCGGATGGAGGAGAAAGAGATGGAAGAATTCATGAGCCGGGAGTCCATCCGAACCGTCTTTGACGCGACCCATCCGTATGCCGTGGAGGCAACCGGAAATATAAGGGAAGCCTGTAAGCGTTCCGGAGCCTCTTACGTGAGGGTGACGAGGGAATCGGCGGCAGAGAATGGCGGAGGCGGCCGTGAAGCATCTGCTTCTCAAACCGTCTATGTGGATTCTGCTTCTGAGGCCGCTCGCTACTTAAAGGACAGAGAGGGAGGGATTCTTGTGACTACGGGAAGCAGGGAGCTCGCCGCTTTTACAGCCATCCCGGGATATGAGGACCGGCTTTTTGCGCGGGTTCTTCCATCCGCTGCTGTGATCTGTGCCTGTGAGGAACTTGGCATAAAAGGAAAACATGTGATCGCCATGCAGGGGCCGTTTTCCGAGGAACTGAACCGTGCCATGATGAAGCAGCTCGGAGTCCGTTACCTGGTAACCAAGGAGGCGGGGACGGCAGGAGGATTTCTGGAAAAATTATCTGCGGCTTCTGCACTTTCTGTGACCACGGTTGTGATCGGAAGACCGTCGGAGGATAGAGACGGTGTTTCCCTGGAGGAGGCAAAAAAGCTTCTGATGGAAAGCAAGCTTCAGACACGCTCTATGGCAGGAAGTGAAAACACTTCTGCCAAACGGAAAATTTCTCTTATGGGAACGGGAATGGGAGGCAGAGGGCAGATGACGCTTGCAGCTGCAGAAGAACTGAAACGGTGTGACGTTTTATTCGGAGCGAAGCGCATGACGGAAGCAGCTGAAACGCTGGGAGCACTGGCAGACGGAATCCTGCGCATCCCCATTTACGGGAACCGTGAAATTCTGGAATGGCTTGAGAACCATCCGGAGTATCGGAATGCCGGTGTCCTGTATTCCGGTGACACGGGATTTTACAGCGGTGCTTCCGGTATGGCAGCCATGCTTTTGCAGGAACCGTATTGCGATATCTATGATTATTGTATTTATCCCGGAATTTCCTCCGTATCGTACCTGTGTGCGAAAATGGGGCGAAGCTGGGAGCAGGTGAAGCTGATCAGCCTGCACGGGCGGGACTGTGATGTTTCCCTGGAGGTTTCCCAAAATCCGGCCGTATTCACGCTGCTGGGCGGGGTACATACGGTTAAGGAACTGTGTGAACAGCTTTTAAACCATGGCCTTTCCAATGTGAGAATGACTGTGGGAGAGAGGCTGTCATACTCCGATGAGAGGATTGTGGCGGGAACGCCGGAGCAGCTGGCAGCCATGGAATTTTCCAGTCTGGCTGTTGTTATGATGGAACGGGATGAAGGGAGAGAAGGGACCAGATGAGAGACGAGTGGTTTATCCGGGGAGAGGTCCCCATGACAAAGAGCGAGGTCCGCGCCGTCTCGGTGGAGAAGCTGGAGCTTTCGGCTGACTCGGTCCTCTATGATATCGGGGCTGGAACCGGCTCCGTGTCTGTGGAGGCGGCGGCTTTTCTTCCGGAAGGGACGGTTTATGCCATTGAGAAAAAACGGGAGGCTGTGGAACTGCTGAAAAAAAACAGGGAAAAGTTCCGGGCGGAGCGGATACGGATCGTAGAGGGCGCAGCTCCGGAGGCTTTAGAGGGACTGGAGGCGCCGACTCATGCATTTCTGGGGGGAACCTCCGGTAAAATGGCGGATATCCTTTCTCTGCTTCTGGAGAAGAACCCGGAAGTCCGGGTGGTGGTAAATGCGATTACCCTGGAATCTGTTTCGAAGGTCTTAGAATGGACTGCCGGCCGCGGCATCGAGGCTGATATCGTTCTGGTGTCAGTTTCAAGGGCGAAGGCGGCTGGACGGGTCCATATGATGATGGCTCAGAATCCTGTTTATGTGATTTCCTTTGGAGGCAGACCGGCACAGCTTTGGAATGCGCCGGGGAGAGCAGAAAGAGAGACAAAAAATACGGAATATCCCCGTCTTATGCTTGCCGCGCCGAAAAGCGGAAGCGGGAAGACGATGGTGACCTGCGGACTGCTTGCGGCATGGCAGAAAAGGAAACTGAACTGCCGGGCGTTTAAGTGCGGCCCTGACTACATAGATCCCATGTTTCACAAGTATGTGCTGGGAATCGACGGCGGAAATTTAGATACCTTTTTTCTGTCTGAGGAAGCGGTGCGAAATCAGTTTAAAGAGCTTGCAGCCGGTGCGGATCTTTCGGTGGTGGAAGGTGTTATGGGGTATTACGACGGAGTTGGAGGAAACGATACGTGGGCCAGCTCCTACGATACAGCCCGTACCATCGACACCCCCGTAGTGCTGATCCTGGACGGCAGGGGAGCGTCACTTTCCCTGGCAGCGGAGATAAAAGGATTCCTGGAATATAAAAAAGACAGCCGCATACAGGGCGTTATTCTAAACCGGGTATCCCGTGTTATGGCGGAGCGCCTTGTGCCGGAGATCGAAAAAATGGGAATTGCCGTATATGGGTGTCTGCCGGAATGCGATGCGGCGAAAGTCACCAGCCGCCATCTCGGACTGGTGCTTCCGGAGGAATCGAAGGCATTGCGGGAGAGCCTCGGCAGACTGGCATGTGAGATTGAGAAGAATGTGGACGTGGAAGGACTTTTCCGGCTGGCATGCGGGGCAGGAACGCTGCAGGACGACGGTTACAGGGCATCAGGCGGCACCGGGCATGAACCCGATGGCAAAACGGCAGACAGAAAACCAGAGATGCATGACCGTGTGCCCGCCGGCCCGGATCGTGTCAGGATCGGCATCGCCAGGGATGAGGCCTTCTGTTTCTATTATCAGGAGAATTTAAAGCTTTTTGAGAGTCTGGGCGCAGAATTTGCAGAATTTGATCCCATGAGGGATGAGCATCTTCCACCGGGGATTGCGGGACTGATGTTTGGAGGCGGCTATCCGGAACTCTATGCCGGAGAATTGTCTGCCAACCGCCCGATTTTACAGGAAATAAGGGAAGCGGCGGCCAGCGGGATGCCGATTCTTGCAGAATGCGGGGGCTTTCTCTATCTTCATGAGGAACTGGAGACGAAAGAGGGGGAGGTCTTTCCCATGGCGGGAGTCATCTCCGGCCGGGCATATCCAACTGGAAAGCTGTCCAGATTCGGATATATCGAGCTTGTCCCATATGGGGACACCCCGCTTTTGAAAGAGGGAGAGCGGATCCGCGGCCATGAATTTCACTACTGGGACAGCACGGCATGCGGAACCGATATGAAGGCGGTGAAGCCGGGGGGAAAGAGAAGCTGGGACTGCATCCATGCAAACGGCGGTTTCCTGGCCGGTTTTCCTCACCTTTATTACCCGTCAAATCCGTCTGCCGCAGAGCGGTGGCTGGAGCTATGCAGGAAAGGAACTGAATGATGACAGAAGAATTGAACATACGGCAGGGCGTTTTAAAGGACATTCCGGAACTGGTCCGGTTATACGAGGAGACGGTAGAACACTTAGAGAGCCATGTCAACTATCCGGGCTGGAAAAAAGGCGTCTATCCGGGAGAGGCTGCGGCCGAAGAGGGCGTAAAAACCGGTACACTCTATGTGGCAGAGGCCGGAGGCCGGATCATCGGTTCCATCATTTTAAATGAAAAACAGGAAGCGGCGTACAGCGAGGCCTCCTGGAGCGTGGATGCGGCTCCCGGGGAAGTGATGGTGATCCATACCTTTCTTGTCCATCCGGATTTTCGCAGATCCGGCGCGGGGAAACTGCTGATGGAATTCGCGGAGGTGCAGGCACTAAAGGAAGGAAAGAAGACGATCCGCCTTGATGTATACGAGAAGAACGAACCTGCAGTCAGGCTCTATGAACGGCAGGGCTACCACTATACTGCAACTGTGGATCTTGGACTGGGATCCAGGGGCCTTCCCTGGTTTAAGCTGTATGAGAAAACGGCGGGAGAGTGCTTATACGGCCTGTTATCACGGATTTCACCGCTTTCCTCCGAGGCGATGGAGCTTGCCGCACTTACCTGGAGCCATGTGGCGAAGCCGCTGTTCAGTCTGGGGATACTGGAAGAGGATGTGATAAAGATCGCCGGAATTTCAAGCAGTCCCAGCGTCGATATCGGAAAACGGGCTCTGATCATCATGTGCGGCGACAACGGTATTGTGGAAGAGGGGGTGACCCAGACCGGTCAGGAAGTCACTGCCGTGGTAACTGAAAATATGACGGATGGAAACAGCAGCGTCTGCCTTATGGCCGAGAGGGCGGGAGTGGATGTGTTTCCGGTGGACATCGGAGTCTGCAGAGATCTGCGTTCCGGTACCAGGAATCCGCTGATACGAAAAAAGCTGGCTTATGGAACAAAGAATTTCCGAAAGGAACCGGCCATGAGCCGGGAAACGGCGGTCTCGGCCATCGCAGCAGGACTCTGCATGGCCGGGGAACTGAAGGAAAAAGGATACCGCCTGATCGCAACCGGAGAGATGGGGATCGGCAATACCACGACGAGCAGCGCCGTGGCAGCCATGCTGCTGGGGCGTGATCCTGCTGAAATGACCGGACGGGGAGCGGGGCTGTCGGATGAGGGCCTGAGGAAAAAAGTGTCTGTCATCCGGGAAGCCGTGAAACGGTATGAAGCACAATGCCGTGATGCCATCGATGTGATTGCCTGCGTGGGCGGCCTGGATCTCGCTGGCCTTACCGGCGTCTTTTTAGGGGGTGCCGTGTACCGGATTCCTGTTCTGATCGACGGATTTATCTCGGGAACCGCGGCGCTTGCCGCCGCAAAGCTGGCGCCATCCGCCTGTGATTATATGCTGGCTACCCACGTTTCGGCGGAACCGGCGGGAAAAATGATTTTAGAGGAACTCGGATTAAAACCGTTTGTAGCAGCAGGGATGTGCCTGGGAGAGGGAACGGGGGCGGTAGCATCGATCCCGCTTCTCGACATGGCGCTGGAGGTTTATACGAAAATGAGCACATTTCAGGATATCCGGATTGAGGAGTACAAGCAATGGTAACCCTGGTAACGGGAGGGAGCGGCAGCGGCAAATCAGCCTTTGCCGAGCAGGAGATCGTGAAGCTTGGAACGCGGAGACGGATTTACATTGCGACCATGAAGCCCTGGGATGAAGAATGCCGCCGCCGGATCGAACGCCACCGTGTGATGCGGGCGGACAAACAGTTTGAGACCATAGAGTGTTACCGCGGTTTAGACAGGCTGGAACTGCCTGCCGCAGGAAAAGAGGGGGAGGCAGGAAATGCCGTCCTCTTAGAATGCCTATCCAATCTGGTTTCCAATGAACTGTTTGGAACCGGAGAAGATGACTGTCCGGACCGTCTCTCCTCCCAATACGGTTCTGCGACAGCGGATCTGGTGGTGGGCGGAATCATGAGGCTGATGAGACAGGCGGACGATCTCGTCATCGTGACGAACGAGGTGTTTTCTGCCGGTGATTACCGCAGAAATCCAATCGGTGAGAACCGGCATGAAGGAGAACACTGGTATGAGGGCGGAAAATGTCCGGAGTCAGGGGATTTCAGCGGCTGGGATGAGTCCACAGCACTCTACTTAAAGGTTCTGGGAGAAGTAAACTGCCGCCTGGGAGCCGCTGCAGACCGCGTGACAGAGGTGACAGCCGGAATTCCTGTGATTATTAAATAATCATGTCATACAGCTGTCGTGTTTACCATGCTATACTAAAGCATGTTTGAATAAAGGAGGAAGCAGTATGACAGCATTTGATTATAAAAAAGAGTACAGGGCACTCTATCTTCCGAAAGATACACCTTCAGTCATAGATGTCCCGCCGATGCAGTATGCGGCAGTGAGAGGCTGTGGGAATCCCAATGAGGAAGGCGGCGAGTATGGGAGAGCGATTGCAGTTCTGTACGGGATATCCTATACGATTAAGATGAGCTATAAAGGGAGCCGGAAGATTGACGGTTTCTTCGAGTACGTCGTTCCTCCCCTGGAAGGGTTTTGGTGGATGGAAGGCGGTGTACCGGGCGTTGATTACAGAAATAAGTCCGGATTTAACTGGATCTCCATCATAAGAGTGCCGGATTTCGTCACGGAAGAGGTGTTTTCCTGGGCGAAGGAGGAGGCGCAGCGTAAGAAGGGGATCGATATGGGACCGGCAGAACTGATCACGGTTTCAGAAGGCCGGTGCGTCCAGTGCCTTCATATCGGAAGCTTCGACGAGGAACCGGCAACCGTTGCGAAGATGGACCGCTATCTGGAAGAACACGGTTATGTGAACGATTTCTCCGAGACTCGGCGTCACCATGAGATATACTTAAGTGACCCGAGGAAGGTTCCACGGGAGCGTATGAAGACGGTAATCAGGCATCCGGTGAGCCAGAACAGCATAAACGATTAAGGGAGCGAATAAGATGATAGTCATGGTGTGTATCGATGATCATAACGGCATGATGTTCAATCATCGCCGCCAGAGCAGAGACCGTGCGGTGATTGAACGGGTGCTTCGATGTGCAGAGAGCAGCAGGCTTTGGATGAGTGAGTATTCTTACCGGCTGTTTCCGGGGGAGAGCCGGGATCAGCTGGCGGTCGGACCGGATTTTCTGGAAAGGGCAGGACGCGGGGAGTACTGTTTTGTGGAGGACAGGGATATTCTGCCCTATGAAGCAGAACTTGAAGCGATCGTTCTGTTTCGATGGAACCGCAGTTATCCTGCAGATTTTTATTTCCCTGTGGAAATCCTGTCTCGCGGGTGGAGTATGACAGAATCCGAGGAATTTGAGGGAAGCTCCCACGAAAAAATAATAAAAGAAGTGTATAAAAGATGAAGAGAATAAGGACTTATATTGCAGTTTTATTGATGGCGGCACTGTTTCTTTCCGGGTGTGCGCCGGCGCCTGTTCAGACGGGCGGAAGCGGTTATACAGCCGGAGTTTTGGCGAATGAGACAGAGCTTGTGGGAAGCACGGGGCCAAAGCAGTTTTCAGTATCGGATATTCCTGTCTTTTCGGGTGCGGCGTATGCTGCAGTAAACGGTAATATCCCTTACTTCGATCAGTCGGATTATTCCACGGAATCATTTGAGACTTACAGTGATTTAGACAGCCTTGGAAGATGTGGTACGGCTTTTGCCAATGTTGGCACAGACTTAATGCCGACAGAAAAACGCGGTTCCATCGGGCAGGTAAAGCCCTCAGGCTGGCAGACCGTGAAATACGATTTCGTAGATGGGAAGTATCTCTATAACCGGTGCCATTTAATCGGCTTTCAGCTGACCGGGGAGAATGCCAATGAAAGGAATCTGATCACGGGAACCCGGTATATGAATGTGGATGGCATGCTGCCGTTTGAGAATATGGTAGCCGACTATGTCAAGGAGACGAAAAATCATGTCCTGTACCGTGTAACCCCTGTTTTTGAAGGGGATAATCTGGTTGCAGACGGCGTCCTGATGGAGGCGGAATCCGTTGAGGACGAGGGCGATGGAATCTTATTCTGTGTATTTGTCTATAATGTCCAGCCGGGAGTTGCCATAGACTATGCGACCGGAGACAGCAACCTGTCAGAGGACAGTAATACAGATTATCATGCCGATGCTGCCGGGCAGCAGGAGAATACTTATATTTTCAATACCAATACTCATAAATTTCACGATCCTTCCTGTTCCAGTGTTTCTCAGATGAATGAATCAAGCAAACAAAGCTTCACCGGAAGCCGGGAAGAGGCGATCGCACAGGGCTATGAGCCTTGCGGACGGTGTAAACCTTAATAAACAAATGCTGTGCCGTTGTATGATGATAACCAGATGGCAGGAACATGAGTTTGAACATAAAACATGAAAAATTCTATAGACTTTATACGCTTGAATATAGTATAATATACATGAATACATGTTAATGGAAACCGATAATTGGATTGGCAAAGTACGATTCAGTTTACTCATATGGAGGTGTGCATATGACAGACAGCGAAAAACTTGATTTGCTCCTGCTCAAAATGGAGGGGTTTGCGACAAAAGACGATTTGAAGTCCTTTGCAACAAAAGACGATTTGAAGCCCTTTGCAACAAAAGACGATTTGAAGTCCTTCGCAACAAAAGACGATTTGAAGCCCTTTGCGACAAAAGACGATTTGAAGCCCTTTGCGACAAAAGACGATTTGAAGTCCTTTGCAACAAAAGACGATTTGAAGTCCTTCGCAACAAAAGACGATTTGAAGCCCTTTGCGACAAAAGACGATTTAAAGTCGTTTGCAACAAAAGACGATTTGAAGTCATTTGCAACAAAAGACGATTTGAAGTCTTTTGTGACAAACGATGGCCTGAGGCACGAAATGAATTTGATTTTATCAGAAATAGATTCCACAGAGCAGAGGCTTAACCGCAGATTTGAAGAGGTCGATAAAAAAATACTGGATCTGCGTAATTATATGACATCCGTGCGATACAGCAGTGAGGCTGTGGAAATTCTTATGAAACGGCAGGATAATGTAGAGCAGAGATTACAAAAAGTGGAAAGAAAGGTCTTATATTCATAAGCTGACGGTTCCTTCGAGGCTAATTTTGTAAAAGGCAGAAAAACAATTGAAAATATTGCCAGGCCGTGATATGCTGTTACTGTATCCTGACGCTGAAAACATGTTTTGAGGTGAAAGGTTCGGCTTGAGATTAAGAAAGATAACATGGAGTGCAGAGGGCATTCTGTTCTTGCCGTACCTTTTTGGGGTACGGCATTTTTATTTTAACAAAACAAGCGAGAATTCCCCCGCCTTTGCAGGGGGAGGAATGGGACGCCAGGAACAAGTTTAACGGCAGTGGCGGGCGGAGAGAAACCGGTATCCCCCACTGACATGAAGTATTATAAAATCCCGGAGGTGTTACGATGGAAACAAGAATCGCAGTAGTGGGAATTGTGGTGGAAGAGGAGGAATCCGTGGAAGAACTCAATGAAATTCTCCATGAATACCGCCAGTATATCATCGGTCGGATGGGAATTCCCTACCATGAAAAGAAGATCAGCATTATCAGCATTGCAGTGGATGCGCCCCAGAGTATTATATCGGCCCTTTCCGGTAAGGTCGGAAAGCTGAAAGGAGTCAGCTCAAAAACTGCTTATTCAGGAGTAAAGTCATGATCAGGAGTAAAGTCATGAGTGAGACCGCGGGAAAGATCATGGACCCGGCCGTACGTCTGGCGGAGCATCACGATCTGCCGGATGAGGAGTTATACACTTTGATCACGGAGCGTGACGAAGCGACGGCACAGTTTTTGAAACAGGAAGCAAGGGCGCTGTGTGAGCGGATGTATGGACGCGTCGTTTACATTCGCGGACTGATCGAATTTACGAATTACTGCAAAAATGACTGCTACTACTGCGGGATCAGGAGAAGTAACCGGGAGGCGGAGCGCTACCGGCTGACAGAGAAAGAGATTCTGTCCTGCTGTGAAGCCGGTTATGGCCTGGGGTTTCGGACGTTTGTGCTCCAGGGAGGTGAAGATCCCTACTTTACGGACGAGCGTCTCTGTACCATAGTATCGTCAATCCGTCAGCGGTTTCCGGACTGTGCGATTACCCTGTCGGCAGGGGAGCGAAGCTTCGAAAGCTACCAGCGTCTCTATGACGCAGGCGCAGACCGTTACCTGCTCCGACATGAAACCGCTGATCGCTGCCATTACGGAATGCTTCACCCGGAGTCGATGAGCTTTGATCATCGGATGGCAGCACTTAGGGATTTGAAGGAGATCGGTTATCAAACCGGATGCGGCTTTATGGTTGGGTCACCATACCAGACGGCGGCTATGATGGTTAAGGATCTGCGGTTTATGAAGGAGTTCGGTCCCCACATGATCGGGATCGGTCCGTTTCTCTCTCATAAGGACACTCCGTTTCGCGACAGGAAAAATGGGACTGCAGAACTTACACTGTATTTACTGTCCATCATCCGTCTGATGATGCCGAAGGTGCTGCTGCCGGCCACCACGGCGCTGGGTACCGTGACGGAGGGCGGCAGGGAAGCCGGAATCTTAAGCGGGGCCAATGTGGTTATGCCGAATCTGTCCCCGGCAGGCGTCCGCAAAAAGTATATGCTCTACGACAACAAGCTGTCCTCCGGCTCCGAGGCTGCGGAGAGCCTGAATCTTTTAAGGGAATCCTTAAGTAAAATTGGTTATGGGATTGCCGTCTCACGAGGCGACAGTCTTGTAATATAAAAATTATGAACTGACGGAAAAGCACTCGCTGACCCGGAAGAAAGGAAGGAATCATGTATAATCCAGAATCATTAAAAGCGGAGGAATTTATCTCACACGAGGAGATCCTCGAGACACTTGACTATGCGGAAAAAAACAAAGAAAACAGGGAACTGATCGACTCGATCATCGAAAAGGCAAGGCAGTTAAAGGGATTGAGCCACAGGGAGGCCTCCGTGCTGCTGGCCTGCGAGATGCCGGATAAAATTGAGGAAATGTATGGCCTGGCGGAAGAAATCAAGAAGAAATTCTATGGAAACCGTATTGTCATGTTTGCCCCTCTCTACTTATCCAACTACTGTATCAATGGCTGCACCTACTGTCCGTACCACGGAAAGAACAAACACATCGCCCGCAAAAAACTGACGCAGGAGGAAGTGGCAAAGGAAGTGATTGCTCTTCAGGACATGGGCCATAAACGTCTGGCCATTGAGGCGGGGGAAGATCCGGTGAGGAATCCCATCGAATACATACTGGAATGTATTGATACCATTTATTCCATAAAGCATAAAAATGGAGCCATTCGCCGTGTGAATGTCAATATCGCCGCAACCACGGTTGAGAACTACAGGAAGCTGAAGGACGCGGGAATCGGCACCTATATTCTGTTTCAGGAGACGTATCACAAGGAGAGCTATGAAGTGCTCCATCCGACGGGACCGAAGCACGATTACGCCTACCATACCGAGGCGATGGACCGGGCCATGGAGGGCGGAATCGATGATGTGGGCCTTGGGGTACTGTTTGGACTGGAACTCTACAAATATGAATTCGCCGGTCTTCTGATGCATGCCGAGCACTTGGAGGCGGTTCACGGCGTGGGACCTCACACCATCAGCGTTCCGCGTATCAAGCATGCCGACGACATCGATCCCAGCGCATTTGACAACAGCATTAGCGACGACATCTTTGCAAAACTCTGCGCACTGATCCGTCTTGCCGTGCCATATACGGGAATGATCATATCCACGAGGGAGAGCCAGGAGGTGAGAGAAAAAGTGATCCGCCTCGGCGTATCCCAGATCAGCGGCGCATCCAGAACGAGTGTGGGCGGTTATCAGGAAGAGATTCGTCCGACCGATACGGAGCAGTTTGATGTTTCGGATCAGAGGAGTCTCGACGAGGTGGTCCGCTGGCTGATGGAGATGGGATACATTCCGTCCTTCTGTACCGCCTGCTATCGGGAAGGCAGGACCGGAGACCGTTTCATGAGCCTCTGTAAGAGCGGACAGATCCAGAACTGCTGTCATCCCAACGCACTAATGACATTAAAAGAATTTTTGATGGATTACGCTTCTGAGGATACGGAGGCCATTGGAGAAAAACTCATAGAAGCGGAGCTGGCCAATATACCGAAGGATAAGGTGCGGGAGATCTGTAAGGATCATCTGGATCAGATTGAACAGGGAATCCGCGACTTCCGGTTCTGATAAGGTGCGGTCCGCCGGAACGGCAAATTTGGAAGAACTGCGGGGTGAAGAATGATGGGACTTAATGATACACCGGGTGGAGAGCGCCTCCACATCGGCTTTTTTGGCCGCCGCAATGCGGGAAAATCCAGTATTGTAAACGCGGTCACGGGCCAGGAACTGTCGGTGGTCTCTGATATTAAGGGGACAACCACGGACCCGGTCTATAAATCCATGGAGCTGCTGCCGATGGGCCCTGTGGTGATTATCGATACTCCGGGCTTTGACGATGAGGGCGCTCTCGGAGAGCTGCGTGTGAAAAAGACCAGGGAGATTTTAAACCGGGCGGACTGTGCGGTGCTGGTGGTCGATTCTCTTCAGGGAAAGACGAAGGCCGATGAAGAACTGCTCTCCCTGTTTAAGGAAAAAGAGATTCCTTTTCTGATTGCCTATAATAAGTGGGATTTGCTGGAGAAGAACGAGTCTCACGGGGGGCAATGCACGGCAGAAGAACAGACAGAAGAGAACGGTATCACTGTCAGCGCCGAAACCAGCTACCACATACAGGAGTTAAAGGAAAAGATCGCCGGCCTTGTAAAGGAGAAGGAACATGGCTGCCGTCTGGTCGGTGATTTCTTAAAACCACTGGATCTTGTGGTTTTAGTGGTCCCTATAGATAAAGCGGCGCCAAAGGGGCGGCTGATTCTGCCCCAGCAGCAGGCCATCCGGGATATTCTGGAGGCGGGCGCCCTGTCCGTCGCAGTGCGCGACACGGAGCTTTCGGCCGCGCTTAAGAAACTGGGCCGGGATCCGGATCTGGTCATCACGGACAGCCAGGCGTTTTCTGAAGTGGCTGCGGTGGTGCCGGATCATGTGCTGCTCACTTCATTTTCCGTTCTGATGGCCAGATACAAAGGCTTTCTGGAGACGGCGGCGAGCGGAGTGAAGGCCGTGGACCGGCTGCAGGATGGGGACCGGGTTCTCATATCGGAGGGCTGCACCCATCACAGGCAGTGCAATGATATCGGTACGGTAAAAATTCCGGCCTGGATTAAGAACTATACAGGTAAAAATGTGATCATTGAAACTTCCTCCGGGCGAAGCTTTCCGGAAGATCTGTCCGGATACCGTCTGGTAATTCACTGCGGCGGATGCATGCTCAATGAAAGAGAAGTCAGATACCGCATGAAGTGTGCGGGGGATGCAGGCGTTCCCTTTACAAATTACGGTATGGTCATCGCACAGATGAAGGGAATCCTGGAGCGGAGTCTGGAAATTTTCCAAAAGGCCCGGTGATTGTTTCGGGGAAAAGCATGTCCGGTTATGAATAAAAACTGAGCAGGAACGTTAACGGGATCGCCGTTAGCTTTCCTGCTTTTTGATATCACGGAAATAAATGGAAAAAAATACCATAAATGGAGTTTTAGGACTACTCAGCGTGAGTTCCAAATACTGATTATTTCATGTAAAATAATAAAAGAAGTATTTTACATCAGGAAGGATTTATTTTACATGAACGATAACAGAAGTAAAAATCAGCCGCGAGTACGGAATTTTCCATTAGAACAGACCGAAGTGAAGGGCCCGGGACGCGCTGCGAAGGGCGGACGAAACAAAGAGGAGCTGCTGCGCGAAATGGGAAACCGCTTAAGGCAGATCAGACTGGAAAAAAACTGGACTCAGGATAAGATGGCGGAATGTCTCGGCATTACGAAAGCGTTCTATGGAAAAATTGAGCGGGGAGAGAGCAGTATTGCCCTGGAAAAACTGGCTCTGTTGAATGAGACCATGGATATTGACTTAAATTACCTGATAACAGGTGAGACAATTCCTGTACTTCCGATTAATTTCCAGGACGTTCCCCGCGAGAAGCGGTACAGCATGGAACAGCTGATCAAGTACGCTGTCAGCCTGGCTTCATCGAAGGAGGAGTGAGGGAGAACAGACCATTTGCCGGAGACGATGAAGACCATCTGGCGGTCCCCTCTTAAATTTTGTAAGGAAGCAGCTAAAAAAATTACAGATAATTTACTAAAAAAGTTTATTTACTAAAAAATTTGAATACTTAAAATTAATGGATTGACAAGAAACGACATTATTGTTATACTAATCCCAACAAATGCAAAGAAGCAGAAAATGGAGTTCATTTTCTGCATTTTTTGTAAATATTTGCTTTAGTGAACTAAAGTGACGGTCATAGGAGGATTAGTTATGAGAAAACGTAGAAGTGTACTTGCAGCAATATTACTGTCAGCGATGGCTCTTACAACCGCATGCAGCGGAGGCGGCGGCACGACAGAGACGAACGGGGGTGGAACCGTTCAGGCTGAAGCGGGATCGGAAGCGGGAAATACGGGGGAAGAAACCGTGGTGCAGATTGGCCAGACCTCTGAGGTAGCCAACTTAAACCCGACGATTCAGCCGAGAACACCGGACAGCAATGTTCAGTGTATGATCTTTGATTATCTGGTAATTCCGGATGAAGAACTGAACTATGTAGGGGCTCTGGCGGAAGGCTGGGATGTGTCGGACGACGGCAGAACGTACACCTTCCATTTGAGAGATGGCGTCAAATGGCATGACGGAGAACCGTTTACTTCTGCGGACGTTGCATTTACACTGACATCCTTAGCGGCACCGACCTACAAGGGCGGCGCAGACAGCCGTATCGTCTCCATCGTCGGCGCCAAGGCGTACCAGGAGGGAAGCGCGGACAGCGTCTCCGGCATTACGACACCGGATGACAAGACGGTTGTTGTGGAACTGGAAGAGGCGAACGCCGCATTTATCGGAAACATGTATACGTGTATTCTGCCGAAGCACATTCTGGGAGATGTGGATCCGGGCACATGGGATACCGACGATTTTAACCGTCACCCGATCGGAACCGGCAAGTATAAATTCGTTGAGTGGAAATCCGGCCAGTACATTGAACTGGAGAAGAACGAGGACTACTTCGGTGCAAAGCCAAGCATTGACCGTGTCTATGTGAAGTTTGGTGATGAGACTACACTGACGGCGTCCCTGATCAATGGCGAGCTGGATGTACTGTACGGCTTAAGCGCTTCAGAGATCGAGACCGTAGAGGCGATGGGCGGAGTCAGAGTGGAAACGTATGATATGTTAAGCGTATATTATATCGGCTTAAACCAGTTAAATGAAGATTTAAGCGATTTAAAGGTACGCCAGGCCCTGGCTTACGGTATTGACAAAGCCAAGATTGTAGCGACCGTCTATGGGGAGAGCGGCTACGTTCAGGACAGCATCTTCCCGAGCAATCACTGGACCTACAGCGACGATGTGACAAAGTATCCGTATGATCCGGCAAAAGCAAAATCCCTTTTGGAAGAGGCCGGATACACCATGAACGCATCAACCGGATTTTACGAGAAGAATGGAAAAACACTTCATCTGACCTATGATCTTGTAACCAGCACGGACGGCAATTCCGTTGCGCAGCTGATCCAGCAGCAGTGGAAGGAAATCGGCGTGGAGATGGAGATCATCGAGCAGGATTTCTCCACACTGGCTTATACGAAGCTGTTCCCATCTGATGACAGCGGCAGCCCGCGCCGCGTAACGGCAGACGATTTTGCCTGCTACACCTTAGGCTTCGGCATGGAGGCCGATCCGGACGAGTATAGAATGTACTTAACCACAGCTGATGCGCCAGGTACCTGGAACTTCGTTACATACAGCAATCCTGAGGTTGATCAATTATTCGAAAAGCAGCTCTACAGCACAAAGCCTGAGGAGAGAGCAGAATGCTACCATGAGATCGGCAAGCTGATTTCCGAAGATGTGCCGTGGATTCCGTTATACGGTAAGAAGAGCCTTGCAGGAGTCAGCGAGAAGGTACAGAACTTTGCAGCAGACTTCCGTGGAATTACCTTCCAGATCGAAAAATGGAGCGTGGCTCAATAAGTCTAAAATACCGCTGCCTGCGGAACTAAATGAATGAGGTGAAATGGCCCAAAGCACATTGTTTTGGGCCATTTCACCAATGGAGAGGCAAATGAAATACGATTATACAGAAGTTTTAAAGGATCTGGTCAGAATCGATACCACAAATCCACCGGGAAATGAAAAAATGGCGCTTGATTACATTCAGCAGATTCTTGAACAGGAAGGGATCAATTCGAAGATTTACGAGAGTGCTCCCGGCAGGGGAAATCTCCTGGCCTGCCTTCCGGCTTCCTTCCATATGGATGAGGGCGCCGGACCTGAGCGGGATTCGGCTGAGGATGAAGCGGCGGACCGGCCGCTGATTCTTATGAGCCATATTGACGTGGTTCTGGCCAAGGAGTCCCAGTGGAAGCATCCGCCCTTTGCCGCGGTGGAGGAGGACGGTTATATCTACGGACGCGGCACCGTGGATACGAAGCAGCTGACGGTCATGGAACTGGCGGCTTTTCTGGCGCTGGCGGAAAATGGAGAACAGAGGAAACGGGATGTCTTCCTTCTGGTGACCTGTGATGAGGAGAGCGGAAGCGCCTGCGGGCTTTCCGCATTTCTGGAGGAAACCATCCCGGCAGGAAGCCGTTCCATCACAGGAAGAGAGCTCTTTGAAAACAGTGAGGTAATCAGCGAAGGCGGAGGCTTCCCGATTCTGGTGGGAGATACGGCTTTTTACTTATGTGAGTCGGGGCAGAAGGGATGCGGCACCGTGGAATTTACGGTGGCGGCCAGACTGGCAAAAGGGCCGTTCTTCGGAAGCGGAGACGGGATGGTAAGAGCCATGAAGCTGGTGGCCGATATCGGGTCCATGGAACTGGAGCAGAGGAAGCTGCCTACGGTCGCGCACTTTGAACAACGGCTTTCCCAATGCGTGGACGGCGGCAGTCACGGTGAACCGGATGCAGGGCAGGACGCCGCTCGTCTCGGAGAGGTACTTTCCCCGGTTATGAACAATATTTTAACGGCCATGAACCGGAATACCATGACCATAACCATGATACAGGGGAAAAACAGCAGCGAGGTGAAGGTGATCTGCGATGTGCGGCTTCTGCCAGGTTACGGAACCGAATATCTGAAAGAACTTACGGACAGTCTGGCGGAAAAATGGGATGCGGACTGCCGGATTTTATCCTTCAGCGAGGGCTATGAAAGCCAGCCGGAAGGCGGGCTGATCGGCTGCCTGGAGGAAGCGACAAGGATGGAACTGGGAGAAGCCGGAAAACGGGCGGAGCTGCTTCCGTTCATTTCCATGGGATCCAGCGACGGCCGTTTCCTGGTGCCCATGAAGGCGAAGGTATACGGCTACAGTCCGGTGCTTCCCTGGGATATGACCTTTGATCAGGCCGTTTCCATGGTTCACGGCGTCGATGAAAAGATTCACCGGGAATCGGTGCTGTTTGGATGCCGGGTTCTTGAACGTGCAGTCCGTCAGGCAGTCTGCGGCAGTCACGGTGAATGAATAATTGTAAAAAAGGAAGAAGGGGAACATTATGGTAGACAGAAAAAATGTAGCGGTTGAGAAGATGGACCGTGCAGTCCAGATGTTAAAAGAAAATCAGATCGATATGTGGATGTTTTATTCCAGGCAGAATCAGGATCCGTCGCTGGAACTGATGTTCAATACCGATACGAAGAATGAGGTCCTGTTTGTGCTGACAGCAGAAGGAGACCGGATGGCATTTGCGGAAGCGTCCGATGCGGCGGTTTATGAAGCCTCCGGGATCTTTACCTGTGTGAAGACGGTGACGCCGGACACCATTATGAAGGAATTTACAGCAGTATGTGACGAAAAGAAGCCAAACCGGATCGCGGTCAACGACTCCACCGAGGATTCCCGCTGTGACGGTCTTGGGCTGGGGCTCTATAAAAAAGTATGCGGCGCGCTGGGGGAGGACCGCATGAAGGCGTTAAAGACCGGAAGCTACCGGATGCTGGAAGAACTCCGCGCGGTAAAGACTCCCAGCGAGGTTGCCATTATGGAGGAGTGCAGCCGTTTGACGACCAATATATACGACGCACTTTTTGAACGTCTCCATGTAGGACTCAGTGAAATCGATGTGGGAGAGATCATGATGGAAGAGTGTGCGAAGCGGAACGTAGTCACCGCTTTCGGAAATCCGCCGGAATATCCGCTGGTTCTTCTCGTCAAGGGCGGCATGTCCCACAGGAAGCCGAACGCGAAGAATATCTGTATGCCGGGTGATATGCTGGTGATCGACTTCAGCATCCGCTTTAACGGCTATACCTCCGATATTGCGCGCACCATGTACTTCTTAAAACCGGGCGAGAAGCATGCTCCGAAGGAGGTCACCGACTGTGCAAACGGGGCCATCCGCGCTGTCGGTGAGGTTATGAAGGTGATCAAACCGGGCATGAAGGGCTACGAGGTGGACGCGGTTGGAAGACAGTCCATTCTGGACAGCGGTTATCCCAATATTCCTCATTCCGTAGGCCATCAGGTGGGGTTAGAAGTGCACGACGGCGGAACGACCCTCGGGCCAAACAAGGCCAAGGTCAGCTGCCAGGGCGTTTTAAGAAAGAATGAGATCTACGCGCTGGAACCGACCGTACTTCAGCCGGATGGACTTCCCTGCGCGATCATCGAGGATGATGTAATCCTGACCGATGACGGATGCAGGCTCATCAGCAAACGCCAGACTGCATTAATCGAGATTCCGTACAGAGAGGCTTAATTCATGGATAATGTGAAAGAGACACTGATTCATCTCATTTCTATTCCCTCGGTAACCGCTTCTCCCTCCGAGAAGGAAGCCATCATGTACCTCGAAGAGATCTTAAAGGAAGAGGGAATTGAGACAGAGCGGATTTATAAGGATCCGGAACGCTTAAATCTTCTCGCTCATTTACCGGCCGAGAAGCCGGAAAAGGAGCCCCTTGTGCTGATCTCCCATGTCGATGTGGTGGATGGCGATGCTGACAAATGGAACTGGCCGGTGTTCGGCGGAGTGGAAGACGGAGGCAGGATCTATGGCAGGGGAACGCTGGATACGAAGCATTTGACCGTGATGGAGCTGAACGCGTTTCTGAACCTGAAACGGTCGGGGCGGAAGCTGAAGCGCGACGTCTATTTCCTGGCAACCATCGATGAGGAAGCGGGAAGTACATTCGGCATGGAGTACGTAAAAGAGGCAAAACCGGACCTGTTTGTGCATGCCGCAGTCATCAACGAAGGCGGTGGTTTTCCCCTTCGGATTAACGGAAAAGACTATATGATGGTGACGGTGGGAGAAAAGGCCGTGTGCAAGGTAAAGCTTTCGGCTTCGGGACGCGGCGGCCACGCCAGCGCGCCCGGCGGCGATCAGGCCATTTTAAAGCTTGCCGCCGTGCTGGAGGAAGTCTTTGGCGCGGAGGCGGAGCTGGACTTTGGAAGCCACGCGACACAGGAGACCATGGCGCGGATTCTGGGAAGCCGTGACTGCGACAACCCGGTGGCAGCCGACATTTTCGGGTACTCTGGCCAGAATACCATCGGGCTCCGGGATTACCGGATTGGAGACCGGAGCAATGTGATTCCGGCCGCGGTGGAAGTGGTTCTGGAATTTAAAGTCCTTCCGGGAACCCGGGAAGAGGAGATTGAAGCGTTTATAAGACGCCATGTAACGGATGGGGTACAGTATGAAATCATGAGCTTTGAGAGAGGCTTCGAAAGCAATTTCGACAACTCTGCTCTAAAAAGCGTGATCGAGGACTTAAAGACCATCAGCAGAGAGGAAGGCTTCTCCTGTGAGGTTCTTCCCATGCTTGCGCTGGGGCGCACGGATGGCCGCTTTTTCGGTTCGGAAGGAAGTATGGTTTATGGCTGCTCCCCTCTTCTGATGGACGACTCCTTTGACGTAGTGCTGCCGAAGGTTCATGGAAATGATGAAAGCATATCCACGGAATCCTATCTCTTTGGCTGCAGGGTACTGGACCGTTTCATTGAGAAAAACTGTTTGTAAGCCGTGAAAGAGCGGCCTGCTATTACATAAAATGGAGGTAAAAATGAAGAACTTTGAATTTCATAATCGTGTGATCCATGATGTGACTGAAAAACTGAAAGAACTGGACATTGACTTGTATTTAATCATTACCAGCGAAGGAAGCGATAAGATGACCCGGTTTATTCCCGGAGTCGATACCGTGGGATCCGGAGCATTTTTCTTTACAAAGGAAGGAAAACGGTACGGCGTGGCATCTACCATAGACGCTCAGGACGTGGAGGAATCCGGCCTGTTTGATGAGGTAGTCCGCTACCAGGATTACGAAAGCGCGGTAGCCGGCCTTCTGGAACGGCTGAATCCGAAGCGTGTGGCGCTTGATTTTTCCGAGACGGATGCGGAATGCGACGGACTGACACTGGGACGGTATGAACATTATAAGTCTCACATCAAGGGGCAGATGGAGTATACAGAGGTCAGCTCCGATCTGTTTATCCCACAGGTGAAGGCTGCAGTCCACCAATAAGATCAGGAGGTTATCGATGGGAAAATACATAAGAAAACGGTTAATACAGTCAATTCCCGTGGTGTTCGGTATTACAATACTGACCTATTTTATCATGAAACTGGCGCCGGGCGGCCCCCTGGCCAACATGATTAATCCGCGTACTTCGGCGGAATCCATACTGAGGGCCAAGGAAGCGATGGGCTTAAATAAGCCGATCATCATTCAGTATGTCAACTGGCTGAGAGAGCTGCTGCAGGGGAATTTCGGTTACAGCACCAACTCAGGCCAGCAGGTTCTTGCCATGATACTGGAACGGCTTCCGGCGACGCTGCTGCTCACGGTAACTGCGTTTGTTTTAAGCTTTGTCATTGGGATACCGCTGGGGGTTTACTCAGCAACCCATAAGTATTCGGCCGGAGATTACGGCCTCACCATTTTCTCCTTTATCGGAATATCGATTCCCAGCTTCTTCTTCGGCATGGGTTTAATCTATATCTTTGCCATTAAGCTGAAATGGTTTCCGACGTCCGGATTTGGCGATACCACCTTTAAGGGAACCGGGATGGCCCTCTTTCTCAACAAGATGAAATACTTAGTCATGCCCGCTCTGGTGATGTCCCTGGCCAATTTAGCCACGGTCATGCGCTTTACCCGGTCGAGCATGGTAGAAACGCTGAATCAGGATTATATCCGCACGGCCAGGGCCAAAGGACTTTCGGAAAAGGTGGTGATCTACCGCCACGCACTGAAGAATTCCCTGATTCCGGTTATCACCATCTTCGGCTTATCCATTCCGAACCTGTTCGGGGGCGCCTATATCACAGAAAAGGTGTTCAGCTGGCCGGGTATGGGGCTTTTGGGCGTTGACGCCATCGCAAACAGAGACTACGCGGTGCTGATGGGACTGACTCTGTTTACGGCGATTCTGGTTCTCGTGGGCAATCTCGTCGCGGATATCCTTTATTCCTTCGTTGACCCGAGAATACGATACTAAGGAGGCTTCCATGGAGAAAAAAATTACATATAAAAGACGGACCAATCTCTTCAAAACGGATGCGTGGAAGCGGTTCAGCAAAAATAAACTGGCACTGATTGGAAGCATCATCATTCTTCTCATGATCGCAGCGGCCATTCTGGCACCCCTCATCGTTCAGAACGATCCGTATGTGTCCTTAACCGACGCAAACGGCCTCATTCTGAAAAACAGCTCTCCGGCCAAGAGCGGTACGATCCTGGGAACGGACAGCCTGGGGCGTGACACCTTCAGCCGGGTGATCTATGCAGCGAGAGTCTCCATGAGTGTTGGCGTGGTGGCTGTCGGCATTTCCACCGGCATCGGTATTCTTTTAGGTGCGCTGGCCGGTTATTTCGGCGGCTGGGTGGATACCTTCATCATGCGTGTGGTTGATGTGGTCTACTGCTTTCCGGTGCTGTTCCTGGTTATCATCATCGCAACGATCTTAAAGCCCAGCATCTATAATATTATGATTATCATCGGCCTCTGCAACTGGACCGGGACGGCGCGGTTTGTCAGGGGCGAGATTTTAAGGGTCCGTGAACTGGAATACGTTCAGGCCTCCATCTCACTGGGGGCGACGGATGGACGGACCATTTTTCATCATATCATCCCCAATATCATGGCTCCGATTATCGTGGAAGCCACTCTTCAGATGGCGAGGGCCATCCTGACAGAAGCTTCCTTAAGTTATCTGGGCGTCGGTGTCCAGATGCCGACAGCCAGCTGGGGAAATATGCTGATGAGTGCCAATAACTTATCCACGCTGACGCTGCGCCCGTGGCAGTGGGTGCCGCCGGGAGTCTGTATCTTCCTGGCAGTACTGAGCATCAATTTTATCGGTGACGGCTTAAGAGACGCGTTTGACGCAAGACAGAAGAAGTAACTGCGGAACAGGAGTTTAGATGAAGAAGACACAATATGAAAAGAGGCTGTCGGGCCTCAGAGCTTACCTTGAGGATCACGGCCTTGCGGGGGCCCTGATCACTTCGTATGAAAACCGCAGGTATTTCTGTGGATTTACAGGGAGCAGCGGTTACCTTATCGTCACACGGACCCATGTCGTTCTCATAACGGATAAGCGGTACACGACCCAGGCGAAGGAGCAGACTGTGGACTGCGAGATCGTGGAGCACAGCCAGGACCGGCTGAGACTGGTGGCGGACACCATGAAGCGCCTTGGAATCACTTCCTCCGTCATGGAAAGCAGTATGACTGCCGGGGAATATTTTTCCCTGAAGGAGTACTTAGGGGACCACAGGACCGTACTGGAGGATGAGTACTTCCTGGAACTGCGCATGGTGAAGGACGAATGGGAAACAGAAGCCGTAAGGGAGGCCATCCGGCGCGCCGAGGCGGGCTTTGACCGGCTGATTCCCAGGCTGAAGACCGGCATGACAGAAAAGGATTTAGCGGATGAACTTCATTATCTGGTGAACCGGGAGGGCGCCGAGGCCATGAGCTTTGGAACCATTGTCGCCTCCGGGGCGAGGGGAGCCATGGCGCACGGATTTCCGACGGACAAGGTCATTGAGAACGGTGATATGGTGGTCGTTGACTTTGGAGTCATGTACGACGGTTACTGTTCCGATATGACGCGGACGCTGCTTTTCGGCGATATTTCCCGGGAGAATATGAGAATTTTCAATCTGGTTCTGGAAGCCGGAAAACGGGCCGTGGAAGCGGTGCGGCCGGGCGTGCACGTAAACGAAGTGGAGGCGGCTCACAGGGAGGTATTTATCAGAGAGGGGCTGGATGACTACGCGCTTCGCGGACTGGGGCATGGAATCGGCCTGCAGATCCACGAATGTCCAAGAGTCCAGATCGGAAAGGACACGGTACTGAAGCCGAATATGATATTTACCATAGAGCCGGGCCTCTATTTTCCGGGAGTCTGCGGTGTGCGCACGGAGGATGACGTTCTGGTGACGGAAAGCGGAGTGGAAAACCTTTCCCATACGCCGCATGAGATTCATATTGACTAGGAAAGGAGACCGTTAATGAGCTTATTGGAAGTTAAGGAATTAAAAACATATTTTTACACGGATGCGGGCTGTGCGAAGGCGGTGGACGGCGTATCGTTCTCCCTGGATAAGGGGAAGGTGCTGGGCATCGTGGGCGAGTCCGGCTGCGGCAAGAGCGTGACCAGCTTATCGATTATGGGGCTGGTGGATCCGGTGACCGGAAGGCATGAAGGCGGGGAAATCCTGTTTCACGGGGAGGACTTAAGCAAGCTTTCGGAAAAAGAACGGCGGAAGATTCGCGGAAACAAAATCTCCATGATCTTCCAGGAACCCATGACCTCTTTAAATCCCGTGTTTACCGTCGGTTATCAGATCGAGGAGGCATTGATGCTGCATCTCGGTCTGGACAAGAATGCGGCGCGCCAGCGGGCGATTGAGCTGCTGAAGCTGGTAGAAATCCCGGAGGCGGAAAAGCGGGTGGATGAGTATCCGCATCAGCTGTCCGGCGGAATGAGGCAGCGGGTGATGATCGCCATGGCGCTGTCCTGCAACCCTGAGCTGCTGATCGCAGACGAACCGACCACGGCTCTCGATGTGACCATACAGGCTCAGATCCTGGAGCTGTTAAATGAGCTGAAGGATAAGCTGGGCATGGCCATCATCTTCATTACCCATGACCTGGGTGTGATTTCGGAGATGGCTGACGAGGTGGTCGTCATGTATGCGGGGGAGATTGTGGAAAAGGCGGAGACGCGCCAGCTTTTCGATAATCCGAAGCATCCTTACACGGAGGGGCTGATGGCCTCCATCCCCGATATCGATCAGGAGGTGGATCGTCTTCAGACCCTGGAGGGGCTGGTTCCCAGCCTTTACGATATGCCTTCCGGCTGCCGGTTCGGCCCGAGATGCAAGTATTATACGGAAGAATGCGGAAAGAACCACAGTCAGTTAACCAGGCTTTCAGACCAGCGGGAAGTCAGATGCAGGAGGTATGAACATGAGTGAAATCCTGATTCAGGCAAAGAATATTAAAAAATACTTCCCCACCAGTGACAGAGGCAAGGTTGTAAAAGCTGTGGATGATATCAGCTTTGATATTTACAAAGGCGAGACCCTGGGCGTGGTAGGGGAATCCGGCTGCGGAAAATCCACCACCGGCCGTATGGTCTTAAAGCTTCTCGACTGTACGGAGGGAAGCGTTCTCTACAAGGGGAAAGACATCGGAAAGATGAAGGGAAAAGAGATGCGCTCCTTACGAAAGGAGATGCAGATTATCTTCCAGGATCCGTATGCGTCACTGGATCCGAGAAAGACGGTATTTCAGATCCTGGCAGAGCCGTTCTGGATTCACCATCCGGAGATGAGAAAGGAAGATATCTACCGCGAGGTGGAGAAGTTAATCGAGTGCGTGGGACTGCGTCCCGAGCATATCCTGCGGTATCCTCACGAATTTTCCGGCGGCCAGCGCCAGCGTGTGGGCATTGCGAGAGCGATAGCGCTTCATCCGGAATTCGTCGTGTGCGACGAACCCGTCAGTGCCCTGGATGTATCGATTCAGGCGCAGGTAATCAATCTGATGCAGGACATTAAAAAAGAGTACCAGCTGACCTATCTGTTTATTTCCCATGATCTGCGGATCATCAAGCATTTCTGTGACCGGGTTATGGTTATGTATCTGGGCAATATCGTCGAGCTGGGTACCAAGGAGGCAATCTACGGGAACCAGAGGCATCCTTATACAAAGGCGCTTTTGTCAGCGGTATCCAATGTAAAGGGACAGGGCAGCAAAAACCGGATCATCTTACAGGGGGATATCCCCAGTCCGGTGAATCCGCCCAGCGGCTGTCCGTTCCATACGAGATGCGGCTACTGTATGGAAATCTGCAAAGAAAAGAAGCCGGAACTGAAAAAGATGGCCGACGGCACGCTGGTGGCCTGCCATCTGGATATGGAATAAAAATCAATTACAATTTTTGGAGGATAGAACAATGAACAAGATCGTAACAGAGAACGCACCGAAGGCGATTGGGCCGTATTCACAGGGGATGGTATTTGAAAATCTGGTGTTTTCCAGCGGACAGATTCCGGTAAATCCGGCGACGGGAGAGATAGAGGGGACTTCCATTGAGACGCAGGCTGCTCAGTCCTGTAAGAATGTGGCGGCCGTTCTCGAAGCGGCCGGAAGCAGTATGGAGCGTGTGATTAAAACCACGTGCTTCCTTGCGGATATGGCGGATTTCCCTGTATTTAACCAGGTGTATGAGTCGTATTTTGTCAGCAGTCCTGCACGTTCCTGCGTTGCAGTTAAGACACTGCCGAAGAACGTTCTGTGCGAAATTGAAGCGATCGCCTATAAGGAATAGAAGAGGAGATGACCATGGCTTTATTTGATGGAAATAATATAAAACTGGATGTGCTGAAAAAGTGGGCCTACAATTACCGCTGGGCCGAGGTGCCGGAGGGAACCATTCCGTTGACTGCTGCCGATCCCGATTATCCGGTGGCGCCGGAGATTCGGAAGGCGCTCCGGGATTACGTCGACAACGGCTATTTTTCCTACACACCGAAGATGGGATATCCGGAGTTTATGGAGGCGGCCTCCAGAGCGCTGTGGGAGCGGAAGCACGAGAAAATCAGCCAGGATTGTATCCTTCCGATTGACAGTGCGGCCAGAGGGATGTATATTATCGCTGAGACATATTTAAAACCAGGCGATGAAATGATCGTATTTGACCCGGTGGATTACCTGTTTAAGGAGTCCTGCCTTGCGGCAGGCGGCGTGCCCGTCCTGTTCCCGGCAAAGCTGAAAGACGGCTATATCGACTTAAGTGAACTGGAACGTTATATTACGCCGAAGACGAAGATGATCGGGCTGTGTAATCCTCACAATCCATATGGCGTTCTGTACCGCCCGGAGGATTTGGAGCATATCATGAGCCTCTGTGAGAAATACGATCTGTACATCATGAATGATGAGATCTGGTCTGATATTGTATATCCGGAACAGGAGTTTCTGAGCATTCTCTCTCTCGGAGAAGAGCGGACGGGACGCGTCATGAGCGTATTCGGATTCTCCAAGAGCTTCGGGATAGCCGGACTTCGGGCAGGAATGATCTACTGCACCGACAAAGCGGTGTTTGAGCGTCTTGTAGAGAAGTCTGCGGTGATGACGACGGCGGGCGGTATCGCCTCTGTCTCTCAGATTGCAGGAATTACATGCTTAAAGGAGTGCTACTACTGGGTAGATGAATTTATCAGCCATCTGGTAAAGAACCGGGATTATGCGGTGGAGAGAATTAACAGCATGCCGGTCATCAGCTGCCATAAGCCGCAGGCTACGTATCTGCTCTATGTGGATATCAGCGGTCTGGGAGTACCTTCCGCCCAGTTTACCGATTATCTGATTGAACATGCGGGCCTTGCGCTGGTTCCGGGAGGAGAAACGTTCTTCGGTCCGGGATCGGAAGGCGCCATGAGAATCTGTTTTGCCACCAGCCGCGAGATTCTGGAAGAAGGCTTAAACCGGCTGGAAACAGGATTAAAAATGTTTCTGGAAGAAAAAAAATAAGAAAAACGGAGAGTTTATGATGCACGAAAATCTTCAGGTAATTCAAACAATGTTAAGGAGCATCCATCAGATGCTCGGTGACAGGTATGAGGTGATTCTGCATGACTTAAGTCATGTGGAAAGCTCCATTGTCGGAATAGAAGGATGTATCACCCACAGAAAGATTGGGGGACCGGCTACGAATTATCTGATTCAATTGCTGAGAGAGTACGGGGATGAGGCAAAAGACAGCATCAATTACAAAAATGTTATGCCTGACGGCCGGGTACTGCGTTCCTCGACCATCTTCATCAGAGACAATGACGGAAAAATCATTGGTTCGCTCTGTATCAACCAGGATCTGACCGATTTTATGGTGGCCAACCGGCTGCTCGAGCGGCTGGTGGAGTTTAAGAGTGAGGAGCATGAAGTTCCAAAGGAAATGTTCGCACAGGATATTTCCGAGGTTATGGAAGCGATGGTCGGAAGCGAACTGGCGCTTATGAATAAGCCGGTGGCCTACATGCAGAAGGAAGACAAGCTGGCTCTGGTGGATGATCTGGAGCGCAAAGGGGTCTTCGATGTGAAAGGCTCCGTGGAGTACGTGGCGGAGTGTCTGGGCGTGACAAACTTTACTGTTTATAATTATTTAAAAGAAATCAGGACAAAGCACAAATAATGACGAAGACGGGCCGGGGGGCCCTCCGGGCATATAAAGAGCCCGGTATGGAAGCAGGTACTGCCTGTCTTTCCGCAGCAGCTCCCCGGCCTTTTTTCATCCCTCTGATGAGGATTCACATTCAAAAATTATTCCAGAATTTTCTTAAAATATATCTGCTCTCTGTACGAATTCCCCGTTTTGTTGTATGATAATAGAGATAATTTTTATAATGGGAGGAAATGAACAATGAATCTGTTTTGCAGCCTCGCAATCGCGTTTTCCATGTACTCCAGAATTCCCATGCCCACAGTGGCCTGGACGAAGGAGCGGATGAAATACGCCATGTGCTTCTTCCCTTTAATCGGTGTGGTGATCGGCGCCATCACATACGGTTCTGTTCTGGTGCTTACGGCCCTGAAGCTGGACTGGATGGCCAGAATCTTTCCCGTTCTTGTACCTCTTATGGTTACGGGGGGAATTCATATGGATGGGTTTCTCGACGTCACGGATGCCAGAGCCTCGCACGCGCCGGCTGAAAAAAAACTGGAGATTTTAAAAGACCCTCATACAGGGGCGTTTGCCATCATCGGCTGCGGTGTTTATCTGCTTCTCTATACGGCGTTTTTCGGGGAAATGAAGCCGGTGATCCTGACGGCCTACGGCGGGAGCTTTGTGATCACGAGGGCGCTTTCCGGACTTGCTGTGGTGACCTTTCCCATGGCAAAGAACAGCGGCCTTGCCGCCTCATTTTCCGGACAGGCGCAGAAGAGGACGGTTGCGGTCACCATGTGGCTGTATCTCGCTTTCGCAGAGTGCTGGATACTGTATACAGGTGGAATGGCAGCTGCCGTCATGACAGCCGCAGCAGCCGCGCTCACGTTTCTGTACTATTACCGGATGTCAAAAAAAGAATTTGGAGGAATTACCGGAGATCTTGCCGGATATTTTCTTCAGGTGTGCGAGCTGGTGCTGACAGCAGTCTTTGCGGCCGTTTCCAGAGGGATACTGGCATAAGCGGAACATGAGATGGAAGGCGGGAGAGTGTCTATGATATTTATTACTGGAGGAGCATGGCAGGGGAAAACGGCGTTTGCGGAAACACTTGCGGCCGATTTCGTCACGATGGAATCAGGAGAACGCGTAAGCTGTGCCGGCTCCATAACAGAAAAGAAAGCGGTCCCGGTGGCCTGCGGACGGAGCGATCCGTTTGAAACGGCCTTCGAGCGGCCGGTGATCAGTGGATTTCACTATTTTGTGAGACGGCTGCTCCGGGAAGAGCGGGATGTCAATGAATTTATTGCCGCGATCGGGGAGAAGAACCCCAACGCCGTGATTACTGCAGACGAGCTGGGCTGCGGAATCGTCCCGGCAGACCCGGAAGAGAGGGCGTGGCGGGAGGCGGCCGGAAGGGCGGCTGAAATACTGGCGGCGGATTCCGATGCGGTGTACCGCATGATCTGCGGAATCGCCGTCAGACTGAAGTGAAGGAGAACAGATGATACGTTACCATATACTGGCTGCATTGGCGGGCTGCGCCCTCGATGCACTGTTTGGAGATCCGCGCAGGATTCCCCATCCGGTCTGCGGCATTGGAACTCTGATCGCATGGCTGGAAGCACGGCTTCGCAAATGGTTCCCGGCGGACGCGAAGTCGGAGAGAAGAGCGGGAGCGGTGATGGTCTCCTCGGTCCTGCTTATCACGGGTCTTGCCGCTGCATTGATCCTGACAGCGGCCTATGCGGTCCATCCGCTGGCCGGACTGGCCGTGGAAAGTGTGATGTGCGGACAGATGATGGCCTGGCGTTCCCTGAGAAAGGAAAGCATGAAGGTGTATGACGCTCTGGCGGCCGGCGATGTGGAAGGCGCCAGGAAGGCGGTCTCCATGATCGTAGGAAGGGATACGGCCAGCCTTTCGGATCTGGGAATCACGAAGGCCGCAGTGGAGACTGTGGCAGAGAATACCTCGGATGGGATCATCGCCCCGCTCTTTTATATGGTGCTGGGAGGAGGAACCGGGATCTTTCTCTATAAGGCGGTCAATACCATGGATTCCATGGTTGGCTATAAAAACGACAGATACATAAACTTCGGAAGAACAGCCGCCAGACTGGATGACGGATGTAATTACATCCCCGCCCGGCTTTCGGCATTCTTCATGATCGCGGCGGGCTTTTTCCTGGAAGCCGCAGAAGGAGCCGGAAGGCGGCTGAAAAAAGGAGACGAAGCCGGAATCCGGCATTACAGCGGCACCGGGGGAATCCGGATATTCAAACGGGACCGCTATAACCATAAAAGCCCCAATTCCGCCCAGACAGAATCGGTCTGTGCCGGCGTGCTGGGAATCCGGCTGGCCGGAAATGCCTGCTACTTCGGCAGGCTGTACGAAAAACCGACAATCGGAGATGCAGACCGGCCTGTGGAATATGCGGATATCCGGAGAGCAAACGCACTGATGACGGGAACGTACGCGGCGGCGCTTTTTATGACGGCAGTCATCGGATTTTTCCTGTTTGTTTAAGCCGGCTGCACCGCGATACAGAGTGTAAAACGACAGAATGGAGAATGACATCATGGAATACCAGCATGGAGGAGACATTTATACGAATCAGGTGGAACTGGATTATTCCGCCAACTTAAACCCGCTCGGACTTCCCGAAGGGGTGAGAACTGCATATATCAGGGCGGCGGACCGCTGCAGCGTGTATCCGGACAGCCGGTGCCTAGCGCTTCGCTCGAAGCTGGCGGCCTTTCACCGCATCGACCGGGAGAATGTGATCTGCGGAAACGGCGCGGCGGAGCTTATTTTTCTGATTGTACAGGCCAGACGCCCAAAACGGGCGCTCTTGATCGCTCCCTCCTTTCTGGAATATGAGCAGGCGTTAAAAAACGGGGGCTGTGAGATCTCCTGGTTCGATTTAAAGGAGGAAGAGGGCTTTGCCCTCTCTGTACCGGAGCTCACTGCACATGTAAAGAGGGAGGCGGCGGCCGGACAACGGCCGGACATGGTATTTCTCTGCAATCCGAACAATCCAACCGGGCTGGCAGTGGAACGGGCGGAGCTTTTGCCTTTTCTGGAATACTGCGAGGAATGCGGCATTGTCTGCGTACTGGATGAGTGCTTTGTTGAATTTCTGGACGAGCCGGAATGCTTTTCCGTGATGGAAGAGCTCCGTTCCGGGCGGTTCAGCCGCCTGTTTATTCTGAAGGCATTTACGAAGATATATGCAATGGCAGGCCTGCGGCTGGGGTACGGGATTACTCTGGACCGGGAACTTCTGGAGGCCATGGACGGCAGCAGACAGCCGTGGAGTGTCTCCGGTCCCGCCCAGGCGGCCGGGGAGGCGGCTCTCCTGGAACGGGCGTATGTGGACCGGACGAGAGAACTGGTAAGCCGGGAGAGAAGTCTCCTGATGGGGCAGATGGAGGAACTGGGGTTTTCTGTCTATCCTTCCAGGGCAAACTACATATTTTTCATGGACCAGCGGTCAGGGAAGGCCGGGGCGCCGGAAACGCGGAGCCTCTATGACGCCTGTCTGGAACGCGGAGTCCTGATCCGTTCATGTGCCAATTACCGGGGACTTGACAGCCGCTTTTACCGGATCTGCGTTAAGGACAGAGCGGACAATGAAACGCTTTACCGGGTACTCCGGGAAGCGATGGAGGAAAGGAAACAGAGATGGCAAAATCAATCATGATACAGGGCACGATGTCCAACGCGGGAAAAAGTCTGATCGCGGCGGGACTGTGCCGTGTCTTTAAGCAGGACGGCTACCGGGTGGCTCCCTTTAAATCACAGAATATGGCGCTGAATTCCTATATTACGGAGGAAGGTCTGGAGATGGGGCGCGCCCAGGTGGTGCAGGCAGAAGCGGCGGGAATTAAACCGCAGGCCGACATGAATCCGATTCTGTTAAAGCCGACTTCCGATTCCGGCTCCCAGGTTATAGTCCACGGAGTTCCGGTCGGAACGATGCCGGCAAAAGAGTATTTTGTATACAAAAAGTCTCTGGTGCCCGAGGTGGAGAACGCGTACCGGAGACTGGCACAGGAGTACGATATCATTGTGATCGAAGGCGCCGGGAGTCCGGCGGAGATCAACTTAAAGCAGGATGATATCGTGAATATGGGGATGGCAAAGATGGCGGACGCTCCGGTTCTTCTGGTGGGGGATATCGACCGGGGCGGCGTGTTTGCCCAGCTTTACGGAACCGTCGCCCTGCTGTCGGAAGAAGAGCGGGCGCGGGTCAAGGGACTCGTTGTCAATAAGTTCAGAGGGGATAAGACGATCCTGGAACCGGGGCTGACCATGATCGAGGATCTGTGCGGCATACCGGTTACGGGAGTCGTTCCCTATGCCGATGTGGATATCGAGGATGAGGACAGCCTGGGTCACCATCTGAAAGGAACGGAGAAGGGGAAAACGACGCTGGTTGATATCGCCGTCATACGTCTGCCCAGAATCTCCAACTTTACGGATTTTCAGATCTTCTCCTGTATGCCGGAAGTCGGCCTCACGTATGTGGAACGGCTGTCGGAACTGGGAAAACCGGATCTGATTGTGCTTCCCGGAACGAAGAATACCATAGAGGATTTACTCTGGATGAGAGAGAATGGCCTGGAGGCCGCAGTGCTGAAACTGGCGTCTGCCGGCGTTCCTGTCTTCGGGATCTGCGGCGGCTTTCAGATGCTGGGGGAAAGCCTGGAGGATCCGTTTGGCGCAGAGACGGAACGGTACCGGGGACGGCCGGTGGAGGGGCTTAAGCTGCTTCCGGTGAGAACCGTCTTCGGGAAAGAGAAGACGAGAACCCGTGTGACCGGTTCCTGTGCCTCCGTGGGCGGAATATTTGAAGATCTGTCGGGCATGGAGATCGAGGGATACGAAATTCACATGGGCGGGACGGTACGTGCAGTACCTCCTCTGACCTATGTGATGGAACAGAACGGCTCTCATCTGGCCAAGATGGATGGCTGCCAGAGAAATCATGTCTACGGTACGTACCTGCACGGATTCTTTGACCGGGAGGGAATCGCTGAGACCATTGTGAACGCACTCCTTAAAAAGAAGGGACTGGACGCAGTTCCAGGCGGAGAATTTCAATATGCTGCATACCGGGAACAGCAGTACGACCGTCTCGCGGCAGTCATCAGAGAGAGCTTTGACATGGAGGCGGTTTACGGGATGATGGGAATCGACGGCAATTCCATGCCGGACAGCAGAAAGGAAGATTCAGAATGATAGAGACAGAACTGGAACGGGTGCTTCCCGGCGACATAGAGAAGAGAAGCTTTGAGATGATCACGGAGGAACTGGGAGACCGTATCCTGAATCCGGAATATGAGCTGGTCATCAAACGTGTGATCCATACCACCGCTGATTTCGATTACGCGGACAACCTGATGTTTTCCGAACACGCGGTGGAGCAGGCGAAGGCGGCGATCCGGCAGGGTGTCCGCTTCATTACCGATACCAATATGGGGAAAGCGGGCATCAACCGGTCCGCTCTCCAGGCATGCGGCTGCAGGGTGGACTGCTTTATGGCTGACGAAGACGTGGCGGAGGCGGCGAAGCGGCTTGGAACCACCAGAGCGTGTGCCAGCATGGAGAAGGCGGCCGAATTAGGCGAAGACTGTATCTTTGCTGTCGGCAACGCCCCCACGGCCCTGATCCGGCTGTATGAGCTGATCCGGGAAGGACGGCTGAAGCCGAAGCTGGTGATCGGCGTGCCGGTAGGCTTTGTCAATGTGGTTCAGTCAAAGGAAATGATTCTTTCACTGCCTGATACGCCGTTTATTGTGGCGAGAGGGCGGAAAGGCGGAAGCAATGTGGCGGCCGCCATCTGCAATGCGCTGTTGTATCAGTGCCAGAGTGTGCCTGAAGCTTAAGAGAAGGGGAGTACATCATGAATTTATACAGCATTATTTTGGTGGACGACGAAGAAGAGGTCCGCAAGAGTATTATCAAACAGATCGACTGGGAATCAGCTGGATTTCAGGTGGTAGGGGATGCCGAGAACGGGGAGGATGCCTTAGAGAAGATCGAGGTTCTGGAGCCGGATGTGGTTCTGACCGATATCCGCATGCCTTATATGGACGGACTTACGCTGGCTGAGAAGATCCGGCAGAGATATCCATCTACGAAGGTGGTCATTTTCTCAGGCTACGACGACTTTGAATACGCGCAGAAGGCGATTAAGCTGAATGTGACCGAGTATATCCTAAAACCGGTAAATGTAGAGGAACTGACCTCTATCCTGAAGCGGATCAAATCCAACTTAGACGAGGAGATCGAAGAGAAGCGCAACGTCAGCCGGCTTCGTGAAAATTACAGAAAGAGCCTGCCGATTATCCGCGAGCAGTTTTTCAATGATATGGTGCACCGGAGGCTGGCTGATGATTTGATCGAGTTGAAGCTCAGGGAATACGATATCCCGATTACGGGAGCCAGAAAATGGATTATCGCGGCCATCGATGTGGAAAAGAGCGATGACCGAAGCAAAAAGACGCTGTCACTCCACGAGGAGGAGGAACTGATTCCGATCTCTGTCATGCAGATTGTCCGGGAAAAACTGAAAAGCTACTGCCGGTTCTCCTTATTCCAGTCCACAGCCGAAGCCGGGATGGTGGTGATCGCGGCTCTTGACGATGACAATACGACGACTGGTCTCATCGATGTTCTGGGAGATATCTGCAAAGAGACAAAACGTATTCTGGAGGTTCCGGTCACCATCGGCATCGGCCACAGCGTTACCGGGCTTTCGAAGATCGCAGGGTCCTACCAGTCGGCGGTGGAAGCCCTGGGATACAAGGCGGTGGTGGGCAGCGGAATCACGATCTATATCAATGATATGGAGCCGGTGGGCAGCGGCAAACTGGAATTTGACAATTCGGACGAGTCTGATTTTATTTCTGCTGTCAAGTTCGGTCCGGATGAGAAGATTGAAGCCGTAATGGTCAGAATCTCCGGCAAGCTGGAATCGGCCAGGGTGCATTACCGTCAGCAGCAGGTCTACGTGTTCGGCGTTTTAAATACCGTGATTCAGATGATTCAGCAGTATGACTTAAACCTGGAGGAGATTCTGGGCGGCGAGCTGGAATACTTAAGCGTGATAGACAAGCTTCAGAAGCGGGAGGAGTTTGGCGAGTGGCTGTTAAAGACGGCGCGCAAGATGAACCAGGCCATCAACCAGGAGCGTGATATGACGACGCGCCAGGTGATCCAGCAGGCCAGGCAGTATATCATGGACAACTATCAGAATCCGGATCTGTCCGTGGAGATGATCTGCCGCCATCTGCATATGAGTCCGGCTTATTTCTCAACCATGTTTAAGAAGGAGACGGGCCAGGCCTACATTGCCTACCTGACGGAAATCCGCCTGAATAAAGCCGTGGAGCTGCTAAATAAGACCGACGACAAGACGTATGTCATTGCTTCCAAGGTAGGGTATCAGGAACAGAACTATTTCAGTTACGTATTCAAGAAAAAATTTGGAGTGTCACCGACGAAATTTCGTGGAGCCAGATAAATGAATAAAAAGAAAAAAGGTAAAATTTTTCACAATAGCAGCATACGGTATACGATTTTTACGTATTTTACCGTGACCGCCCTGGCGGCCAGCTTACTCATAACCTTTTCCATCTACCAGCGTCTGGCGAGCCAGGTGTCCGAGACGGTCATGGAAGAAAACCAGAGCCTGATCGGCCAGGTGGCGCGGTCCGTGGAGAACTATTTACGCACGGTCATGAAGCTGTCGGATTCCCTGTATTACGGCGCGGTCAAAAATGCAGATTTATCCTCGGAATCCATCAACAGCGAGATCACCCTGCTGTACGATAACAATAAGGACAATGTGGACAACATCGCCCTGTTTTCCCAGGATGGAACCTTAAAAGAGGCGGTGCCGGCGGCCAGAATCAAGACGAATCTGGACGTGACCGGGGACAGCTGGTTTTCCAACGCACTGGAGAAGACGGAGAACCAGCATTTTTCCAATCCCCACGTCCAGTATATCTTTGACGGCAATGAGAGCCAGTACCGCTGGGTGATCTCCCTGTCACGGGCTGTGGAGCTGACGGAAGGAACCTCGACGGCCCAGGGCGTGCTGCTGGTGGATCTAAGCTACTCCAGCCTGGCGCATCTGTTTGACGGTGTGACCACAGGCACCGGCGGTTACGTCTATCTGATCAGCAATGACGGGGAGATTCTCTATCATCCGAAGATCCAGCTGATCGATTCGGGGCGGGTTGTGGAGAACAATCTGGCGGCAGCCGGATACAAGGACGGAAACCATCTGGAAAAGTTCGAGGGAAGAGAGCGGATCATCACCGTGAAATCCATCGGCTATACCGGCTGGAAGGTGGTGGGAGTGACTCCGAAGAATGTGGTATCCTTAAATACCATCAAGACAAGGCTGTTCATTGTCTTTCTGATTACCCTGATTCTCTTTATTCTGACGCTGATAAACTCCTATATTTCGTCCAGAATCACCAACCCCATCAAGGAACTGGAAAAATCCGTGGGGATTCTGGAGGAAGGCAATTTAGAGACTCCCGTATACATCGGGGGGTCCTATGAGATACAGCACCTGGGGACCTCCATCAACAGCATGGCCAGACAGATCCGGGTGCTGATGAACGATATTGTGACGGAGCATGAGGCCAAGAGAAAGCAGGAATTCGATACGCTGCAGTCCCAGATCAACCCCCATTTCCTCTATAACACGCTGGACATTATCGTCTGGATGATAGAAAATGAGCAGAAAGCAGAGGCGGTTAAGGTAGTGACTGCGCTGGCCCGCTTCTTCCGCATCAGCTTAAGCAAGGGAAAGAGCATTATTACCGTCCGGGATGAGCTGGAACACGTCCGCAACTATTTAATGATCCAGCACATGCGCTTTAAGAACAAATTCTCCTACTATATCGACGCCTCGGAGGACTGTATGGATCTGGCCAGCTTAAAGCTGATGCTTCAGCCGCTGGTGGAGAACGCGATCTACCATGGGATGGAATTTATGGACGGCGACGGCGAGATCACCTTAAAGGTGTGGAAGGAAGAGGAGGACCTTTACTTCAGCGTGCGCGACAATGGCCTCGGCATGACTGCAGAGCAGGTGGAAAGCCTGTTTTCCGATTCGATCCATGTGACCTCCAAAAAGGGCTCCGGGATCGGCGTTAAAAATGTAAATGAACGGATCAAACTCTATTTTGGAGAGGAATACGGACTGATGATCCATTCGGAACCGGACGAGGGAACGGAGATCACCATACATCTCCCGGCCGTTCCATACAGCAGGATTCTGACGGAGGGCGGGGGACTATGAAAATGACAAGGCAGGAAAAGATTATATGGAGTCTGTTTGCAGGAGTGCTGATCCTTCTGTTTCTGCTGTCCTCCACCGATTTGATTATTAAGGAGAAGAAGACGGAGATCTATCCGGTGTCTGTCATTATCGGGGAAACAACGGATGATTACTACACGAATTTCCGCAAGGGCGTGGATAAGGCCGCGGATGAGTACAACGTGGATGTCAACTTCATCACGCTGTATGAAAAGGGGGATGTCACAGAGCAGATGGAGCTTTTAAAGCGCGAGATCGACGATGGGGCAAAGGCGGTGGTGCTGGTGCCCTTAAAGCAGAAGGAGTGCAGTGAAATACTGGACGGAATGGTTCTGGCCAGCCCTCTGATCGTCATGGGAACTATCTTTCCGGGCGACTGGGGAATGACCGGTATCTCGCAGGACTGTCAGGAAGCTGGAAAAATGCTGGGGGAAGCCATCGCGGCGGAAAATACTCCGGACAAGCCGGTGTTCCTATTTTCGGAGGGGCTGGAGTATGGCTATAACCGGGACGTGTACGACGGACTTCTGGGCGTGCTCTCCCGGGCGGGATTCCAGCTTCATCTCTACGAGATGGATAAGAGCGGCATCACAGAGCCTGATGCAGCGGAGAATGGGGAAATCTTCCGCCGGATTATGGAAGAAACTGTATATCCGGGCGGGGAAGCCGTAATCGCAGCGCTGGATGTAAAGAGCCTGGATATAACCGCTGACATCATAGCCGGAAGCCCGGCCTACGGAAGATACCTTCCGCGTCTGTACGGCTTCGGCAGCACCACAAAAATATTAAATCAGATGGACCGCGGAGTGATCAAAGGCCTTGTCGTTACCAACCAGTTCGATGCCGGATATTTAAGCATTGTGAAGGCAGTGGAGGCGATCGAAAAGCGCGGTGACCGGGAGCAGATCAAACTGGAATCGTATTACATCGAGAAAGAAGACTTGAAAAAAACACATTTTGAGAAGATTCTTTATCCGATCGAGTAAATCAGCGGAGGGGCAGATGAAAAAGAACTATTTATTATTTGCAGCACTGGCGGCCGCCTTTCTCCTTGCGGCCGGCTGTATCGTTTTTCAGAACCGGAGTCATGAGGAGCGGGAAGAGAAAAAGACGCTCCGGGTCGGCGTGACTCTGTACCGGGGGGATGATTCCTTTATCAACAATCTCTGCGGAAAGATGGAGGAGAAGGCGAAGAGCTATGAGAAGGAGACGGGAGTCAAGGTGATTCTCGATGTTGTGGATGGAAAAGGCAGTCAGAACACGCAGAACAGCCAGGTGGACCGGTTTATCTCCCTGGGAGTGGACGTGATCTGCGTCAATATGGTGGACCGCTCGGCGGCCTCCTACATCATAAGCAGGGCCATGGAGGGCGATATCCCCGTGGTGTTTTTCAACCGGGAGCCGGTGGAGGAGGACATGAACCGGTGGGAAAAGCTGTACTATGTGGGGGAAAACGCCAAAGAATCCGCGGTTCTGCAGGGGAATATTCTGGTGGAGGCCTATAAAAAGGACCCTGCTTCCCTGGATTTAAACGGAGACGGAAAGGTGAGCTATGTGCTTCTGGAGGGGGAGACGAGCCATCAGGATTCGCTGATCAGGACGGAATGGTCGATCCAGACCTTAAAGGATGGCGGAGTGCCGCTCGAAAAGATCACCGGGGGGATTGGAAACTGGGAGAAGAGCCAGGGGTCCGCGTGGATGGAGAAGTGGCTCGATGAGTATCCGGACGAAATCGAACTCGTTATCAGCAATAATGACGACATGGCGCTTGGCGCGGCGGAGGCGCTGGAGAGGAAGAAAATCACGAGGCCCATCAAGATTGTCGGGATCGACGGAACACCCCAGGGATTAGAAGGACTTAAGTCGGGAAAGCTTTTTGGAACTGTCCAGTGTGACAGCGATGAGTACGGAAGCGTGATGTTCCAGATAGCCGCCGCAGCCGGACTTGGGCAGAATGTACAGGAAATTGTGAGTTTGGAAGATGGAAAATACTATAATTGCAGGCAGACTGCACTAACAGCCGGGGAAAATTAGAGGACGTTGTGCATGTTGCGCTTGAAAACGGAAAAAAACAGGGAAAAAATACGAAATCTAAGAAATTCTATATAAAAGCGAAAAAAATCATATGGAAATGTGCCCAAAATAAAGATATAATATGGGTGTCGATGAGAGAAAATGACGAATCGGCAAATACTATACTATATCTAGGGAGGATTTATCATGAGATTACTCAAAAAAGTAGTAGCAGTAGGTATGGCGTCCACAATGGTATTCACCATGGCAGGATGCGGCTCCAAGACAACAGAAACTACGGCAGCTCCGGCAGAGACGACAGCAGCTGCAGCAGAAACCACAGCAGCAGGAGAGACGACAGCGGCAGCAGCAGAAACGAAGGATCCTAACGCCAAGGTAGAAAACAAGGATAAACCTTTAGTATGGTTTAACCGTCAGCCATCCAGCAGTGCCACAGGCCAGCTTGACATGACGGCGTTAAACTACAACAAGGATACCTACTACGTAGGATTCGATGCCAATCAGGGTGCAGAACTTCAGGGTACCATGGTAAAAGACTACATCGAGAAAAATATTGATTCCATTGACCGCAACGGTGACGGCATTATCGGTTACGTTCTGGCTATCGGCGACATCGGACATAATGACTCGATCGCACGTACAAGAGGCGTTCGTAAGGCACTTGGAACGGCAGTAGAGAAAGACGGCAACATCAACAGCGATCCGATTGGTACCAATACAGACGGCACCTCCACCATCGTACAGGATGGAAAGATTGAAGTAAACGGAAAGAGCTACATCGTTCGTGAGCTTGCTTCTCAGGAAATGAAGAACTCTGCAGGTGCTACATGGGATGCAGCTACGGCAGGAAACGGAATTGGTACATGGGCTTCTTCTTTTGGCGATCAGATCGATATCGTAGCTTCCAATAACGACGGTATGGGCATGTCCATGTTCAATGCATGGTCAAAGGACAACAACGTTCCTACATTTGGTTACGATGCGAACAGTGATGCAGTAGCAGCGATCGCAGAAGGCTACGGCGGAACCATCAGCCAGCATGCAGACGTACAGGCATACTTAACACTCCGCGTTCTCCGCAACGCTCTTGACGGAGTTGATATCAACACCGGTATCAGCACAGCAGACGACGCAGGCAACGTTCTGAGTGATGACGTATACGTATATAAAGCAGACGAACGTTCCTACTACGCATTGAATGTAGCCGTTACATCTGACAACTATCAGGATTTCATGGATTCCACCATGGTTTACGCTCCTGTATCAAACCAGCTTGATGAGAGTGCTCATCCGACAAAGAATGTATGGCTGAATATCTACAACTCTGCTGATAACTTCTTAGGCTCTACATATCAGCCGCTTCTTCAGAAATACGATAAGCTTCTGAACCTGAAGGTTGATTACATCGGCGGCGATGGCCAGACAGAGTCTAATATCACAAACCGTCTTGGAAATCCGAGCCAGTATGATGCATTTGCCATCAACATGGTTAAGACAGACAATGCAGCTTCTTACACATCTTTACTTGATCAGTAATATCCAGTAAAATTTAAGAATAGCAGGCGATCAGGGAGAAGAAATTCTCCCTGAAAACCTCTTATGATAATCAGGCGTTTATATAAGCAGAGGAGTAAAAATAATGGCAGATAAGAAAGATGAAATCGTCTTATCAATACGCGGAATGAGCAAGTCCTTTGGCCGAAACCGAGTTCTGGACCATATCAATCTGGATGTGAAGCGCGGAACCGTTATGGGGCTTATGGGTGAGAACGGCGCCGGTAAGTCCACCATGATGAAGTGCCTGTTTGGTACTTACCAGAAGGACGAGGGCAATATCTTCTTAAAGGGGAAGGAAGTAAGCTTCTCCGGACCGAAGGATGCCCTTGAAAACGGTATTGCAATGGTTCACCAGGAGCTCAACCAGTGTCTGGAAAGGAATGTCATTGACAACCTCTTCCTTGGACGCTATCCGGTCAATTCCATGGGTGTAGTTGATGAAGGCAGAATGAAAAAGGAAGCTTCCGAGCTTTTCAGAAAGCTGGGCATGACCGTCAATCTCACTCAGCCTATGCGGAATATGTCTGTATCCCAGAGGCAGATGTGTGAAATCGCCAAAGCGATTTCCTATAATTCCCAGGTGATTGTTCTTGATGAGCCCACATCCTCTCTGACGGTACAGGAAGTGGATAAACTCTTCGAGATGATGAGAATGTTAAAGGAACAGGGGATTGCCCTGATCTACATTTCTCATAAGATGGATGAAATTTTTGAGATTTGTGATGAGATATCAGTGCTTCGTGACGGCAATCTGGTTATGACGAAGAGCACGAAGGATGCGAATATGAACGAACTGATATCGGCCATGGTCGGACGTTCCCTTGACAACCGGTTTCCGCCGGTTGACAACACTCCAAAGGATGTCGTTCTGTCCATTCAGCATCTGTCCACGAAGTTTGAACCTCATTTACAGGACGTTACGTTTGATGTAAAAGAAGGGGAAATCTTCGGATTGTACGGCCTGGTGGGCGCAGGACGTACGGAGCTTCTGGAAACGATCTTCGGTGTCCGCACCAGAGCGGCAGGGCGTGTCTATTTCCATAACCGTCTTATGAATTTCAGCAGTGCAAAGGAAGCCATGGAACACGGATTTGCCATGATTACCGAGGAACGAAAGGCAAACGGGCTTTTTTTGAAGGGTGATCTTACATTTAATACAACCATTGCAAATCTGAATCAGTATAAGTCCGGACTGGCGCTTTCTGACGCAAAGATGATAAAAGCGACCGCCAACGAAATCAAGATCATGCACACCAAGTGTATGGGGCCTGACGATATGATTTCAAGCCTTTCCGGAGGAAACCAGCAGAAGGTGATTTTTGGAAAATGGCTGGAGCGCGGGCCGCAGGTTTTCATGATGGATGAACCTACAAGAGGAATCGACGTTGGCGCAAAATACGAAATATATGAGCTGATCATCAATATGGCGAAGCAGGGAAAGACAATCATTGTTGTTTCCTCTGAGATGCCGGAGATTCTGGGAATAACGAACCGTATTGGTGTTATGTCCAATGGACGGCTGTCTGGAATTGTGAATACGAAAGAGACAAACCAGGAAGAGCTTTTGAGACTCAGTGCAAAATACCTATAACAGGGGAGATGGATGGATATGGCGAAAGGAAACAGCAAGACTCTTACGGCTGAACAGGAAATGAAGCTGCGCCAGCCGATCGAGGATTATGTTGGCAGGATTCAGAGTAAGATCGACAACCTCAGAGCGGATGGCACCAACAGGGCAGTCGCTCTTCAGAATAATATTGACGCAATAAAGAGGGACCGCAGCATTCCGAAGGAAGAGAAAGAAAACCGGATTGCAGCTTATAAGACGGAACTTGACAAAGCAAAAGCAGTCGAAGCAAAAAATAAAGACGAGATTTCAAAATTAATTTCTGACGCGACAGCATACTTAAAGGCACACTTTGATAAGGATTATTATCAGCCTCTGAAAGAAAGCTGCGAACAGGAAAAAGTTCTTGCAAAGGAAAAGTATCAGAAAAAAATTGCAGAGCTGGAGAAAGAACATCAGAGTAATCTGTCAAAGCTTACGGATCACCAGGAAGTGAAGGATGAAAAGTATGTTCATAAGAACCGGATGTTTGATGCGAAGATGGAGCTGGAGAAGGAACTTCAGCAGATCAAGGACAGAAGGCACGCGGCATTCGCATGGCAGTATCATCTGATCGATCTGCTGCGCATCTCCAAATTTACCTTCATGGAGTCCAGGGCGCAGAAATGGGAGAATTATAAATATACATTCAACCGCAGGGCATTTTTGCTGGCGAACGGTCTGTATATTGCAATTATTCTGATTTTTATCGCACTGTGTATCGCAACGCCGATCATCAAAGGCGTTCCTCTGCTTACTTATAACAACGTGTTAAACATTCTGCAGCAGGCATCACCGCGAATGTTCCTTGCACTCGGTGTTGCAGGACTGATCCTCCTTACCGGTACGGATCTTTCCATCGGACGTATGGTAGGTATGGGTATGACAACCGCTACCATCATCATGCACCAGGGTGTGAATACAGGTATGGTATTCGGGCATGTATTTGATTTTACGGGTCTGCCCATCGGTGTGAGAGTAATTTTTGCACTGTTTATGTGTATCGTTCTGTGTACATGTTTTACTGCAATCGGAGGCTTTTTCACTGCCAGATTCAAAATGCATCCTTTTATTTCTACGATGGCGAACATGCTGGTAATCTTCGGCCTTGTTACGTATGCGACAAAAGGTGTATCCTTCGGCGCGATTGACCCGTCGATTCCCAAGATGATCATTCCGAGATTAAACGGATTCCCGACGATTATCCTCTGGGCAATTGCAGCAATCGTAATCGTATGGTTTATCTGGAATAAGACAACATTTGGCAAGAACTTATATGCGGTCGGAGGCAATCCGGAAGCAGCATCGGTTTCCGGTATTTCCGTATTCTGGGTAACCATGGGAGCATTTATCCTGGCTGGTATTCTTTACGGATTTGGTTCCTGGCTGGAATGTGCAAGAATGGTCGGCTCCGGCTCCGCAGCTTACGGCCAGGGCTGGGAGATGGACGCCATTGCAGCCTGTGTAGTAGGCGGCGTATCCTTTACCGGCGGTATTGGTAAGATTTCAGGTGTAGTAGTCGGTGTCCTGATCTTCACCGTACTGATCTACTCCCTTACAATCCTGGGTATCGATACAAACCTGCAGTTCGTATTTGAAGGAATCATCATCATTACGGCAGTAACACTGGACTGTCTCAAGTACGTTCAGAAGAAATAACGTGCGCGCTGGCAATGAGCAGTGCGAAAAAAGACATGGAAGAATCTGCGTTGTGCTCGCACATAAGCAGATTCTTCCATGTCTTTTTTCATAGGGCGAAGCCCGTGACCGAGGTGGAGCGCAGCGGAACCGAGGTGCACTGCGGACCAGCGGGCAACACAATGAAATTGAAATCAAGATTCCCCGTCACACCGCACAATCCCATTTTAATCCAGCCCGGCCAGTCTGCTGTTCTGATACTCCCCGGAAAACGTCACATCCCGTCCAAACCACTCCGGCGGTGTAAAGGCCTCCGCCTCTTCCACGGTTTCGAATTCCACCTCAGCCAGCATCAGTCCTTCAAATTTCCCCTCAAATACATCGAATTCGATGGTCAATTCCGTGCCTTCGATCGGAATGAAGTACCGTTTCTTTGAGATAATATTGCCGTCAGCCTTTGAAATCAAGTGGTCATACGACTCTTTCGTGAGGGGCAGGTTATACTCTTCTCTGGAGAGCAGCCCTTTTGACTTATAGGTGAGATAACAGGTGTCATCCTCTCTGCGCACGCGTACCACAGGCTCCGTACACAGATACCCCTGCTCGATGGTATGAAAAGGGTAAGTATCGTAATTGAAAAGAGGATTCGTGATCAAAAATTTGCGTTCTATCTCCATTTTAAATGACCTCCGGAAATGTAATATCGTGTGTTCTTGAGATATTATATCACAGATTTCTTCCGACTCAAGCAGATGGGGTAGAAAAAATAACCTAAAAGTGGTAATATGGAAATTACAGACAAAAAACAGGAGAATACATCATGAAAAAGAGAGAGTGCCGCATCTTTTCCATCGCCCTTTTACTGGCTCTGGCCGTCTGCTTTCTGGCGGCATGTGCGTCCGGTCAGGATGGAACACAGGAATCGCTGGAAGCGGCGAGGCGTGAGACGGAGAGTACGGAGGACAGCGGCGGCAGTACGGAAGCGACGGAGAAGAAACTGCGGATCGGCGTTACCATTTACCGGTATGACGATAATTTTATGAAGCTGTACCGGGAGGAACTGAGGCAGTATCTGGAGGAAACGTACCAGGCGGAGGTTGTGGTGCGAAACGCCAGAGGGGAGCAGGAAGAACAGATCTCCCAGGTCAACGACTTTATCGAGGCCGGATACGACGGAATCATCGTGAATCTGGTGGATACGGACCATGCCGGCGTAATTGCAGATTCCTGCCATGAGGCCGGGATTCCCCTTGTGTTCATAAACCGGGAGCCCAAAGCAGACGAGCAGGCCCGATGGAAGGCGGAGAAGATGGCTGTTTCCTGTATCGGAACGGATTCGAAGCAGGCCGGGACCTATCAGGGAGACATCATACTGGAGACGGATACGCGCGGAGATTTAAACCGCGACGGAATCGTATCCTATGTTATGATTATGGGGGAAAAGGATAACGAGGACAGTGTCAGCCGCACCGAGTATTCCATAAAGGCACTGGAGGCGGGCGGTATGAAGACGGAAAAACTGTATTCCGGATATGCCGGCTGGAATAAGGAAGAGGGGCGGAAGCTGGCGGAGAAGGCGCTTGCGCTCTATGGCCGGCGGATTGAGGTTATTTTCTGCAACAATGACGCCATGGCTAACGGTGCCTGGGAAGCCATCGACGCAGCGGGAAGAAAAACCGGAAAAGACATCTATCTGGTGGGGGTGGACGCTCTGGAGGAGACGGTTCAGTATATCAAGGAAGGCAAAGTGACGGGGACCGTGCTGAATGACCATACGGGGCAGTCCCACACGGCCGCCGATGTGCTGATGAAGATGATTCACGGTGATGAGGCAGAGACAAGGTATCTGGTGGATTATGTGAAGATTTCAACCATCAGCACCCTGCAAAAATAAAAATGAAGAAACAGAGAGGAACAGGATCATGGGAAAAGTATATGCATTTGTTGCAAATGGATCAGAGGAAGTGGAACTTCTGGCAGTCGTGGATGTACTGCTCAGAGGAGGGCAGGACGTGAAGCTGGTTTCCGTTACCGGAAGCAGAGACGTGGTTAGTGCCCATCAGATTAAGATACAGGCAGATCTCGAATTTTCAGAGGCGGATTTTTCCGACGCGGATGTTCTGTTTTTACCGGGCGGAATGCCGGGAACGAGAAATTTAGCGGCTCACCGGGGATTATGTGACGAACTGTTAAAGGCAGACAGGGCAGGAAAGAGGCTGGCAGCCATCTGCGCCGGTCCAAGTGTTCTCGGGGGACTGGGAATCCTGGAAGGGAGAAAGGCCACGTGTTATCCGGGCTTTGAAGGGGAACTGAAGGGTGCGGAATATACGAGACAGGGCGTCGTAACGGATGGCAATGTGACGACCGCCAGAGGTCTGGGCTATGCACTGGATCTGGGAATCGAACTGCTGGCGCTTCTGACGGACAGGGAGCATGCGGCTCAGATCAAAGAATCGATCCAGTATGATCAGATTCCAATGTGAGGATAAGGACGTGATGGGGATGAAGATGAAAAAAAACTGGGTACTGCCGGTCCTGGCTGCGGGGATTTTAGCCTCCGGCTTAACGGGGTGTGAAAAGAAGGATCCTTACGGCCTTTCGGCAAAGAATCCTGTAACGATTACGATCTGGCACTATTACAACGGTGTTCAGAAGGAGGGCTTTGATCAGCTGGTACAGACATTTAACGAGTCGGAAGGCCGGGAAAAGGGAATTATCGTGGAAGCCTACAGCAAAGGCAGCATCGATGATTTAAGCCAGGCGGTGACGGACAGCATTGATAAGAAGATAGGCTCTGATCCGATTCCGGATGTTTTTGCGGCGTATGCCGATAAAGTCTATGAGATTGACCGGAGAGGGATGGCGGTTGATATCAGCAAATATCTGACTGCGGAAGAGATCGGCGAGTATGTCGACGCCTACATAGAAGAAGGAAGGTTTGACGGAAGCGAGGGAATCAAGGTATTCCCGGTGGCGAAATCAACGGAAGTTTTTGCGATTAATAAGACAGACTGGGATAAATTTGCAGAGGCGACCGGTGAGACAGACGCGGCTTTTTCCTCCTGGGAGGGAATCACGCGTGTGGCAGAGAAGTATTATAAATGGACGGACAGCCTGACCGAGACGCCTGACGATGGAAAGGCATTCTTCGGAAGAGACGCATTTGCCAACTATATCATTATAGGAAGCCTGCAGCTGGGGCATGAGATCTTCCGTGTGGAAAACGGAGAAGTAATCATGGATTTTGACCGGACCGCGATGAAGCGGCTCTGGGATAATTATTATGTCCCATACGTCAACGGTTACTTTGGCGCATTTGGAAAGTTCAGAAGCGACGATGTGAAGACGGGGCAGTTGGATGCCTTTGTGGGATCAACCAGTGGATTTGCATATTTTCCGACCAGTGTCACTCTGGAGGATGGTACCAGCTATCCGATCGAAAGCAAGGTCTATCCTCTTCCTAACTTTTCAGGCACGGAGCCGTGCGCCGTTCAGCAGGGAGCAGGCATGATGATCCTGAAATCTGAGGAAAAGAAAGAGTATGCGGCTGCCACTTTTTTGAAATGGTTTACGGGTGTTGACAATAACATCAGATTTTCCGTATCCTCCGGTTATCTGCCGGTGAAGAAGGAAGCGGGAGTGAAGGAGCGGCTGGAGACCGTGCTGGCGGAAGCCGGTGAGGAAGATGCGGCAAGTGACAATCTGCTGATCGGTCTGGAGACTGCCAACAAATATGAGCTGTATACAACGAAGCCTTTCGAAGGCGGAGACCGCGCCCGCGCGGTGTTAAACGCCACCATGGCGGATAAGGCCGGGGAGGACAGAGAGACCGTGCTGTCTCTCATGGCGCAGGGAATGCCCAGGGAGGAAGCGGCAGCACAGTTTACCACGGAAGAAAATTTTGAACGGTGGTATGAAGATACAAAAGAACAACTGGAGACCATTATTGGAGAGTAGTTATGAAAAAAAGCAGGAATGAATCCATCAGAACCCATCTGCTCTGGCCGCTGTTAGTGCTGCTCATTATACAGGCACTGATTATGGCCGGTATGGTTCTGTTCGGCGGTGTTTCTAAAAAACTGAAGAATAATGAAATCCATATTTTAAGCGAAAATACGGATAATACCAGACTGTATCTGGAGAAGGAGACGATCCACCAGTGGATTAACGTCATCAACGATTCCGGATCAATGGCGTCTGAGATTCAGTCAGTTTTAGACGAACAGCATAAAGATGCGTCCTGTATTTCAAACGATTACGATTTAAACCGGAAGATTGCCGACGGGATTATCAACCGGGCTGTCGATCTCATGCGCCGCAGCTACGGTACGGGCATATTTGTTGTGTTAAACGGTCCGGCCGCGCAGAACAGTACGGAAAATACGAAGGCCGGGTTTTATATTCGTGATTCGAATCCGGGCAGAAGTTATAATCAGGATAATTCGTCCCTGCTTTTGGAACGGGGGCTTCCTTCTCTTGCCAATAAATACGGGATTCCGCTGGATTCCTTCTGGGATCTTGGGTTTGACGTAACTGCGGATGACGGCAGCACCGATTACTATAAAAAACCGTTTGATTCCGCAGTGGAAAATCAGGCAAAGGCCGGAGAACGGCTGAATTTTGCGTATTTGAGCAAACCGTTTCGGCTGAGTCCGAAAGATATTCCGGTTATCACATACTCTGCCCCCATTATTCTGGAGGATGGCAGTGTTGTGGGCGTATTCGGACTGGAGATGGGGATCGGAAGGATCGAACAGGTACTGAGCGCCGACAGGACGGAGAGCAGCTTTGAGGTCTGCTACGCCCTGGGAGTCCGCCAGGCAGGTGAGAACATCATCACTCCGGTCGCCTCCTCCGGCTATCTCTATAATCAGTATTTTAAGGGCGACGAATATCTGGAATATACGGATAATGAGGAGGAGGGGATCGGTGAACTCCGCTCCTCCGACCGGGCCGGCTGGTATGCCAGTGTCAAACAGCTGGACGTATATAATTATAATACACCGTTTGAACAGGAGGAGTGGGTCCTGGTCGGTATGGCCAGGAAGAATGACCTGCTGTCCTTTTACAATTCTATCCGCGGCATGCTGCTGAGCTCTATTCTGATTCCGATTATTCTGAGTGTATTCGGAGTCTTCGTGATCGGAAAGATTGTAACCGATCCGATCCGCGGTCTCGTGAACGAAGTGCGTAAGCGCTCCGGGGAGCACGGTCTTACACTGACCCGGGTTCACATCGGGGAAATCGACGAGCTGACTGAGACAATCGAACAGCTGAGCGCCGATGTCGAACGGTCCGCATCGAAGATATCCAGCATTCTGGAGCATGCCAATGTGCTGATCGGCGTGTTTGAATATGAAGAAACGAACGAAAGCGTATTCTGCAGCCGTTCTATTTTCGAGATGATGGGCTGGGCTGAACCGGAGGAGCCCTACTGCTATATGAGCAGCGGGGAGTTTCAGAAGCGGATGGAAGAGGCAATCCGAAATACAAAAAAAGATGGTGTCAATTACCTGTTTCACATTAACGTCTCTCCGGCGTCAGACGATACGGGGGAGGCAGGCGTGGCCTGCGGGCCGGCAGCATTCAGCCGGGGGCGCTGGGTACGGCTGATCCTGGATAAGCAGGAGCCGGGAACGATTCTCGGCGTGCTCTCGGATGTGACAAGTGACGTGGAGGAAAAGGAGAAGCTGGAGCGGGAGAGGAATTACGATCTGCTCACCAATCTCTATAACCGAAGGGCTTTCCGGGAGCAGCTGGTGGTAGCCATGGCGGATGGCGGCATTCAGACCGCGGCTGTGGCCATGTGGGATCTCGATAATTTAAAGTATATCAACGATACGTACGGCCATGACGAGGGCGACCGCTATATCGTTCTGTTTGCCAGCTGTCTAAAACGGCTGGAGAAGGAAGGCGCCATTGTCTCGCGTTATTCCGGCGACGAGTTCGTCACGCTGATTTACGGGAGCGGCGGAAAAGAGGAGATCCGGCATAGAGTCACCGGTTTCATGCAGTTTTTACAGACGGTCAGCCTTGAGATGAAGGGCGGGTATCAGATCCCGATCCGTGTTTCCGGAGGAATGGCGTGGTATCCGGACGACGCCGTGGATTTTGACACACTGTTAAATTACGCTGATTTTGCCATGTACATGGTGAAACACAGCGTGAAGGGCATTATCATGGAATTTGATTCCAACGACTACTCCAATAATTCCTACATGCTGGCCGGCCGGGAAGAATTAAACCGGATGCTGGAGACACGGGAGGTGGATTTTGCATTCCAGCCGATTACGAGGCGGGATGGAAGCGTCTTTGGCTACGAACTGCTGATGCGGCCCAATTTTACGAATTTAAAGGGAATAAAGGAGGTCCTGAATCTGGCGCGGGCACAGGCGAAGCTTACGCAGATGGAGACGCTTACCTGGTATGCCGGACTGAAGGCTGTGGAAAAGCAGGATCAGGCGGGAGCGCTGGGACAGACGGAACGGCTCTTCATCAATTCCATCGCCAGCGCGTGTATGTCGAAGGAGGAGGAAGCGGATCTCTGGAACCGCTACGGCCGCTATCTGTCGCGTGTTGTGACGGAGCTTACGGAGGGGGAACCCGTCAACCAGGAGTATATGAGGCAGAAGATTGCGGTGACCAAAGCGTGGAACGGGCTGATCGCCATCGACGATTTCGGCGCCGGATACAACAGTGAAACCGTGCTTCTCGACATGGAGCCCGATATCATCAAGGTGGACATGAGCCTGGTGCAGCGGATCCATGAAGATCCCAACCGGCAGCTGATCCTGAATAATATTCTGGACTTCGCGGCACAGAATCATATCACGGTTCTGGCGGAGGGCGTGGAGACGAAGGAAGAGCTGGAGTTCCTGATCCAGTGCGGAGTAGAACTGTTCCAGGGATACTACATTGGACGGCCTCAGATGGAAATCCGTCCAATCGATCCGTACATCGTCAGGAAAATGCAGGAATTCGCCGAAAAATCGGACTTTTCACAGAAATAGTACTGGAATTTACCGAATGAGTATGCTATAATGCTAAATTGAAGTGTAACGCCCTGTCGGTATGGCGGTTCACATATATATTCAAGGAGGAACCCATAGAATGAGTTTACAAGTAGAGAAATTAGAAAAGAACATGGCAAAAATAACCGTAGAGGTACCAGCTGAACAGTTTGAGAAAGCGCTCACCGCGGCTTTTAATAAGAATAAGAGCAGATTCAATATACCTGGCTTCAGAAAAGGAAAAGCTCCTCAGGCCATGGTAGAAAAGATGTACGGCGTAGAGGTATTATATGAGGATGCCATCAATGAGGCGCTCGACGCTACTTACGGCGATGCCGTTACCGAGAGCGGACTGGAGGTTGTATCCAGACCTGAAATCGACGTTGTACAGGTTGAGAAGGGAAAAGAACTTATCTACACAGCGACTGTTGCTGTTAAGCCGGAGGTAACACTCGGCGAATACAAAGGAATCGAAGTAGAGAAGGCATCCGCTGAAGTGACTGACGAGGACATCGAGGCAGAGCTTAAGAAGGTTCAGGAGCAGAACTCCAGACTGATCACCGTAGAGGACAGAGCTGTGGAAGACGGAGACCAGACTGTTATTGATTTCGAAGGATCTGTAGACGGAACCCCGTTTGAAGGCGGAAAGGGCGAGGATTATCCTTTAACCATCGGTTCCCATTCCTTCATCGATACATTTGAAGAGCAGTTAATCGGTAAGAACATCGGCGAAGAGTGCGAAGTTCACGTAACCTTCCCGGAGGAATACCATGCAAAGGAACTGGCGGGTAAGCCGGCAGTATTCAAGGTAACTGTTAAAGAGATCAAGAGAAAAGAGCTTCCGGAATTAAACGATGAGTTTGCCGGAGAGGTATCTGAGTTCGAGACTCTCGAAGAGTACAAGAACGATGTAAAGTCCAAGCTTTCTTTAAAGAAGCAGAAAGACGCCGCTACAGAGAATGAGAATCACGTTGTTGACAAGGTAGTTGAGAATGCGCAGATGGATATTCCGGAGCCGATGATCGACAGCCAGGTGAATAACATGGTGAATGACTATGCAAGAAGAATGCAGAGCCAGGGCCTTTCCCTTGAACAGTACATGCAGTTTACAGGTATGACAATCGAGACTTTAAAGGAACAGATGAAGCCGCAGGCAGTTAAGAGAATTCAGACCAGACTCGTATTAGAAGCGATCGTGAAGGCTGAGAATATCACGGTTTCCGATGAAGCTGTTGAGAAAGAGATCGCAGATATGGCGGAATCTTACAAGATGGAAGTTGCCCAGATTAAGGAATACATGGGTGAGAACGGCATCGAGCAGATGAAGGAAGACTTAGCGGTTCAGGAGGCAGTTGATTTCCTGGTTGCTGAGGCAAAGTTAGTTTAATACGTTCAGAAGACCGGGGAGATTCCTGACAAAGTCTGGAGTCTGCTCGGCTTTCGTAATATAAGGACAGGAGGAAACAATATGAGTTTAGTACCTTATGTCATTGAATCGACGAGTAAGGGCGAGCGTTCTTACGATATTTATTCAAGACTCTTAAAAGAAAGAATCATTTTCCTGGGTGAAGAAGTGACGGATGTATCCGCGAGCATCGTTGTAGCCCAGCTTCTGTTTCTGGAGGCGGAGGATCCCAATAAGGACATCAACCTCTATATCAACAGCCCGGGCGGTTCCGTAACCGCAGGTATGGCGATCTACGATACGATGAACTATATCAAGTGTGATGTTTCCACCGTATGTATGGGCATGGCGGCCAGCATGGGCGCATTTTTACTGTCCGGCGGTGCAAAGGGAAAGAGATTCGCTCTTCCCAACGCAGAGATTATGATTCATCAGCCTTCCGGCGGCGCACAGGGACAGGCGACGGAGATCAAAATTGTTGCAGAAAACATCTTAAAGATCAAAAAGCGTTTGAACGAGATTCTGGCTGCAAACACAGGCCAGCCGTATGAAGTAATCGAACGCGATACAGAGCGCGACAATTACATGAACGCAGAAGAAGCAAAAGCTTACGGCCTGATTGATGAAATTATTTACAGCCACGAGCATTAAGCCAGAATGAAGTTAGTGATTAAATGAGAAAGAATGAGGTGTGTATATGCCGGTCAGAACGGACGACAAAATCCGATGCTCTTTTTGCGGGAAAACGCAGGACCAGGTAAAGAAACTGATTGCCGGTTCCAATAATGTCTATATCTGTGATGAGTGTATCGATCTCTGTGCAGAGATATTAGAAGAAGAGTTCGACAGTCATGAAGAAGAAGGGCCTGATTTCAGCGACATCAACTTAATGAAGCCGAAGGAGATCAAGTCATTTCTGGATGACTACGTCATTGGGCAGGACAGTGCAAAAAAAGTATTGTCTGTAGCGGTCTATAATCACTATAAGAGAATCACGTCCAGGCGAAGCATGGATGTGGATGTACAGAAGAGCAATATCCTGATGCTGGGGCCAACCGGCTGCGGAAAAACGTACGTGGCGCAGACGCTTGCAAAAGTGCTGAATGTGCCGTTTGCCATCGCGGATGCCACCGCTCTCACAGAGGCGGGCTACGTGGGCGAGGATGTAGAGAATATTCTGCTCAAGCTGATTCAGGCAGCAGATTACGATATCAGCAGGGCTGAATACGGTATTATTTATATCGATGAAATTGATAAGATAACGAAAAAATCCGAGAACGTGTCCATCACGAGAGACGTATCCGGTGAAGGGGTGCAGCAGGCACTCTTAAAGATTCTGGAGGGAACGGTTGCCAGCGTTCCGCCGCAGGGCGGAAGAAAGCATCCGCACCAGGAGCTTCTTCAGATCGATACCACGAATATTCTGTTTATCTGCGGCGGAGCCTTCGACGGGCTTGAGAAGATCATCGAGAGCCGCTTAAGCGCGGGTTCCATCGGATTTAACGCCGAGATCGTGGATAAGAACAGAACCGATATTGATGATCTGCTGAAGAAAGTCCTTCCGCAGGATCTTGTAAAATTCGGTCTGATTCCGGAGTTTATCGGCCGTGTGCCGGTTACGGTTTCCTTAGAGCTTCTCGATAAAGAGGCTCTGGTAAAAATTCTGACAGAACCGAAAAACGCCTTAATCAAACAGTATCAGAAGCTGTTTGAGCTGGACGATGTGAAGCTGGAACTGACCGGGGAAGCCATCGAAAGGATTGCGGAGCTGGCAGTGGAGAGAAAGACGGGAGCCAGAGGCCTGCGCTCTATTATGGAGAGCGTCATGATGGATATCATGTATGAGATTCCATCCGACAGCAATATCGGCATCTGTACGATTACCAAGGCTGTCGTGAACAAAGAGGGAGAGCCGGAGATCATCTACAGAGATACGACGGTGCCCAGAAAATCCCTGGCACAGAAACTGAGAAAAGATAAGACAGGCGAGATTGCATAGGATCCAGAGAAAGTTCGGAAAGGTGTTACAGCAGGAAGAACTGCTGCAGCACCTTTCCTTATTTCCGCAGGCAGCGAGCCAAACGGACGCGCGGGCAGAAAGTCAGATGGGCCCGTCCGTTCTGTCGGGATGCAAAGGAGAGAAAAATGGAAGATAAGACAATAACGATGCCGGTCATTGCTTTGCGTGGCATGACTGTCCTTCCTAAAATGATGATACATTTCGATATCAGCCGCAGTAAATCCATCGCGGCTGTGGAGAAGGCGATGATCGGAGACCAGAAAGTCTGCCTCGTTACCCAGAAGAACAGCGAGGAAGCAGATCCGGGAATCGATGAGCTCTATCAGGTAGGCTGTGTGGCGCTGATCAAGCAGCTGGTGAAGATTCCGAACAATGTGGTACGCGTCATGGTCGAGGGCCTGGAACGAGTGGAGCTTCTGGGACTGGACAGCGAGGAACCCATGCTTGTAGGCGAAATTGAAGGTCTGACGGAATCGGATGATTCCCTGGACTGCGTTACGAGACAGGCCATGGTTCGGATCCTGAAGGAAAAACTGGAAGAATACGGCAGGGAAAACCCCAGGATGCTGAAGGAAGTCTTCCCGAACCTGATGATGGTTACAGATTTAGGCGAGCTTCTGGATCAGATTGCGATCCAGCTTCCGTGGGACTACAAGAGCCGCCAGCAGATTCTGGAATGTGTACTGCTGGAAGAACGGTATGAGACTGTCATGGGAAATCTCCTGACAGAGATCGAGATTACCCGCGTAAAACGGGAGATCCAGGGCCGTGTCAAGGAGAATGTAGATAAGAACCAGAAGGACTATATCCTGCGGGAGCAGTTAAAGGTAATCCGCGAGGAGCTGGGGGAGGATAATCCTTTGTCCGATGCGGATGAATATGAGAAGCAGCTGAAGGCTCTGAAGGCGGACAAGGAGACGAAGGACAAAATCCACAGGGAAATCGAGCGGTTTAAGGCCATGCCGGGAGGCAGCCAGGAAGCCAATGTACTCCGGATGTATCTGGAGACGGTGCTGGATCTTCCGTGGAAAAAAATGTCGAAGGACAACAACAATATGACTCACGCCGAAGAGATCCTAAACGCGGATCATTACGGTCTGGAAAAGGTGAAGGAGAGGATTCTGGAATATCTGGCTGTCCGCATTCTGACGAAGAAGGGGACAAGCCCGATTATCTGTCTGGTGGGACCTCCGGGAACCGGTAAAACATCCATCGCCCGGTCCGTGGCAAGGGCGCTGAACAAGCAGTACGTCCGCATCAGCCTTGGAGGAATCCATGACGAGGCGGAGATCAGAGGCCACCGGAAGACGTATGTCGGAGCCATGCCGGGCCGAATTGTGGAAGCCATGCGCCAGGCGGGCGTCAGCAATCCGCTGATGCTGTTGGATGAGATCGACAAGGTGAGCAGCGATTATAAGGGAGACACTTCATCGGCGCTTTTGGAGGTTCTGGACAGCGAACAGAATGTGAAGTTCCGGGACCATTATGTGGAACTGCCCATTGATCTGTCCAATGTGCTGTTTATCGCAACGGCAAATACGACGCAGACGATTCCGGGTCCGCTTCTCGACCGTATGGAAGTAATTGAAGTAAACAGCTATACGGAGAATGAAAAGTTCCATATTGCGAAAAACTATCTGGTAAGGAAGCAGCTGGAACGGAACGGACTGACGGAGGAACAGGTCTCCATCACCGATAAGGCTCTGGAGAAGATTATCCATAATTATACCAGGGAAGCGGGAGTGAGAAATCTGGAACGCCGGATCGGCGATATCTGCAGGAAGGCGGCCAGGGAGTTTCTGGAAGATAAGAAAAAGGCAATCCGGATCACGGAAAACGGACTGGAAAAGTATCTGGGCAAGGAAAAGATTACCTTTGAGGATGTCAACGAGGAAGATCAGGTGGGAATCGTAAGAGGACTGGCCTGGACCAGTGTGGGTGGAGATACCTTACAGATCGAGGTCAACGTTATGCCGGGGAAGGGAACGCTTCAGATGACCGGCCAGATGGGCGATGTGATGAAGGAATCGGCTCAGACGGCATTAAGCTACATTCGTTCCATCTGCCCGGAATACGGCGTAGCGGACGATTACTTTGAAAAACACGATATTCACCTCCATATTCCGGAGGGAGCGGTGCCGAAGGACGGTCCTTCAGCCGGCATTACCATGGCAACCGCCATGCTTTCGGCTGTGACAGGAAGAAAAGTGGATGCAAAGCTGGCTATGACGGGTGAGATTACGCTGCGCGGAAGGGCGCTTCCGATCGGCGGCTTAAAGGAGAAGATCCTGGCAGCCAGGATGGCTCATATGAAGAGAGTTCTCGTACCGGATAAGAACAGGCCTGATATTGCGGAGCTGTCGAAGGAGATCACAAAAGGGCTGACCATTATTTTTGTGAAGGATATGGCTGATGTGCTTAAGGAAGCTCTGGTATCACCTGCGCCAGTGAGCGAATAGAAAGGAATCAATATGATTATCAAAACCGTAGAACTGGAGACTGTGTGCGGAATCACCAGCACGCTTCCGGAAAATACAAGGCCGGAGTTTGCATTTGCAGGGAAATCCAATGTGGGAAAGTCGTCGTTAATCAATGCGCTGATGAACCGCAAGGCTTATGCGCGAACTTCCTCCCAGCCGGGCAAAACACAGACCATTAATTTTTACAACATTAACGACACTCTTTACTACGTGGATTTACCCGGCTACGGCTATGCAAAGGTAACACAGGAGGTAAAGGCCAAGTGGGGGAAGATGATCGAAAACTACCTTCACAAATCCCCAATGCTGAAGTGTGTCTTTCTTCTGATAGATATTCGCCATGAGCCGTCTGTGAACGACAAGACCATGTATGACTGGGTTGTTTTTAACGGGTATCAGCCGGTGATTATAGCGACGAAGCTGGACAAGATCAAGAGAAGCCAGGTGCAGAAGCATTTGAAAATGGTGCGCCAGGGACTGGGGATTGGCCAGGAGGTAACGGTTATTCCGTTTTCTGCTGAGACAAAGCAGGGCAGAGAAGAAATATGGACCCTGATTGAGGAAATGACTGGAGAGTCTTGACAAGAAGTAAAAATCTTTTTATAATGAACCTATTTATGATATAGCTTTTTGATACATAGGTTTCATTTCATAAGAGAAGAGGAGAAAACGGTTATGAAAAAAACAGGAAAAAGTCTGGCAGCAGCGTGTCTTGCGGCGGTTTTAGCCGTGTCGGCGCTGACTGCATGTGGAAGCAAGAGCCCGGCGGGGGATACAGCGGCCGCCGGAACGGAGACGACTGCGGCGGGAGCAGAGAACGCTGCTGCCGGGAATGAGGGAGAGAAGAAGGTCTTAAAGGTTGCAATGGAATGCAGCTATGCACCGTACAACTGGACCCAGCCTACCAATGCCAACGGAGCCGTGCCGATCTCGGGAAGCTCTGATTTTGCATACGGATACGATGTTATGATGGCGAAGAAGATTGCTGATACGCTGGGGTATGAACTGGAGATCGTGAAGCTGGACTGGGATTCCCTGGTGCCGGCAGTACAGTCCGGAAAGGTAGACTGTGTGATTGCAGGCCAGTCGATCACCTCCGAGCGTCTTCAGTCCGTCGATTTTACAGAGCCGTATTATTATGCAACAATCGTGACTCTGGTCAAGTCAGGAAGCAAGTATGAGAATGCGGCCAGTGTCGCAGATCTTGCAGGTGCAACCGCTACCTCCCAGATGAATACAATCTGGTATGACAACTGTCTGCCGCAGATCCAGGATGCAACCATTCAGCCGGCACAGGAATCCGCACCGGCCATGCTGGTAGCGTTAAGCTCAGGCAGATGTGATCTGGTGGTGACCGATAAGCCTACGGGACAGGCCGCGCTTATTGCATATCCGGATTTCAAGCTTCTTGATTTTACCGGTACCGAGGGTGAATTCAAGGTATCAGATGAAGACATCAACATTGGTATCTCTTTAAAGAAGGGAAATGCAGAATTGAAGGAAGCCATCGATGGCGTGCTCGCTGCGATGACCGAGGATGATTTTAACAGGATGATGGAAGAGGCGATTTCCGTACAGCCGTTATCTGAATAATTAGAATAAGAGAGATCTTCAGGGCTTGCAGGCACGGGACAGTGTAGTCGATTTCCGTGCCGCTTGTTCTGTTCGGACAAAAATTTGCAAAAAGGAGAAGAATCTTATGTCACTGCCCTCAGATTTTTTTGGAAGGATTGTGTTTATCCTGCAGAAGTACGGGGTATCATTTTTAGACGGTGCAGGAAAGACCATGGTGATTGCCATCGTTGGCACCCTTATCGGCTGCCTGATTGGCTTCGCAGTCGGAATTGTTCAGACGATCCCTGTAGATAAGTCGGACAACCCGGTAAAAAGGGTGATCCTGGGTTTTATTAAGCTGATACTGAATGTGTATGTGGAGGTATTCCGCGGAACGCCCATGATGGTCCAGGCCATGTTTATTTACTATGGATCCTCCGTGCTTTTCGACATTAACATGTCTCCGATGTTTGCCGCCTATTTTATCGTTTCCATCAATACGGGCGCCTATATGGCGGAGACGGTGCGAGGGGGAATCCTTTCCATCGATCCGGGCCAGACTGAGGGAGCGAAAGCCATCGGCATGACGCATTTCCAGACTATGGTTAACGTCATTATGCCTCAGGCGCTGCGCAACATCATGCCGCAGATCGGCAATAACCTGATTATTAATATCAAGGATACGTGCGTGCTGTCCGTGATCGGTGTGGTAGAGCTGTTCTACGCCACGAAGGGGGTTGCCGGTGCGTATTATACGTATTTTGAGGCGTTTACCATCACCATGGTGATCTATTTTATCCTCACGTTCACCTGCTCCAGAATCTTACGGTACTGGGAAAAGAAAATGGATGGTCCGGACAGCTACGATCTTGCGACCACCGATACGCTTGCCTATACCAGCGGCATGGTGAAATTCCCTGATCCAAATGAGAAGGAGGACAAGTAATTATGGCTGGATCAACAGTATTGGAAATCCATCATTTAAGTAAGACCTTCGGGACCAATGTGGTCCTCCGGGATATTGATTTCTCCGTTGCAGTGGGGGATGTTACGTGTATTATCGGGGCCTCCGGGTCTGGTAAATCCACGCTGCTTCGCTGCATAAATTTACTGGAGACACCGACTACGGGGGATATTCTGTATCACAATACGGATATTACCAGCGGAAAGATGAGCGCCGCGTCATACCGGACGAAAGTGGGCATGGTGTTCCAAAGCTTTAATTTATTTAACAACATGACGGTTCTGGACAACTGTATGGTGGGCCAGGTTAAGGTTTTAAAGAAAAGTAAGGAAGATGCGAAGCGCAATGCCATGCGGTTCCTGGAAAAGGTAGGGATGGCTCCGTATATTAATGCAAAGCCGAGACAGCTTTCCGGCGGCCAGAAGCAGCGTGTGGCCATCGCCAGGGCGCTTGCCATGGAACCGGAGATTCTACTGTTTGATGAGCCGACCTCGGCTCTGGATCCGCAGATGGTCGGGGAGGTACTGGCCGTCATGAGGACGCTGGCGAGGGAAGGGCTGACCATGATCATTGTAACCCACGAGATGGCGTTTGCCAGAGATGTCTCGAACCATGTGGTCTATATGGCTGACGGTGTCATTGAGGAAGAGGGAGCGCCGGCGGATATCTTCGGAAATCCGCAGAAGACTTCGACAAAGGAATTTTTGAGCAGGTTTATGCAGGGGTAATAAATCGCGCGCCTGGTTCAGGCGGTCTAAAGATTATATATGGAAATCGCAATCCGATATAGGGACTGTGCAAAGTCTGTTGATTTTGCACAGTCCTCTTTCTATAATGGGCATAAATTCAAATATGACAGCAGTCAGGAGGAAGAAATTATGCCGGAAAGTTTTATGGGAGGGATTGGATTGAGGATGCGAAATCATGGATATTTTAAAGGAATTGTAGTTTTCTCTTATGTACGGCCAGCAAAAACTACGCTATGATAAAAGAGTAATAAATATAAGATATGTTTTTGGCGGCAAAGGCTGCTGACCGTATCATAAAAAACGAGAAGGATTCGGTGAATTTTATGCAAAGGGGTACTAAAGTCTGTGTAATGGCGGCGCTGTCAGCGGTGCTTTTACTGACCGCCTGTACAGGTGTGGAGATGGGAACGCTTGAGTCCGCAGGCAGCAGAGCGGATCAGACTGAAAACGTGGATTTGACAGTGATGATCGATGAGACCACGGTGTTATATTACCGTGATATGGTTGAGGAGTTGAGACTGGAATTTTCGGAATATGGGATCCACTCCATCGAATGGAGTCTGCCGGAGGTGGAAAAGACAGTAAAAACGGCAATGGCACGCAAGGAGTCCATTGAGGTAGTAAAGTGGTTCCCCAATCAAATGGAGAATTTTATATCCAGCAGCGCTGCCATGGACTTGACTCCCTATATGGACGGAGAGTGGAAAAATATATGGGAGGACGGGGCTCTGGATATTGGTACGTATGACGGAAAGGTCTACTGTCTTCCTTCCGTCGTGGTCTATCCTGTGCTGGAAGTGAACGAGGAGATCCTGGAACGAGCGGGAGTCACTGTAAGGGAAGCGTGGACATGGGAAGAGTTCGTGGAAGCGTGCGGGCGGATTAAGAGCCGTACGGACGTGTATCCTTTTGGAATCCGGGATTCCCGTGTCTGTTGGTTTATGCGTAATGCTCTTCTGCAGATATGGGATGACGCGGAAGAGATGAAACGGTTTCAGTCCGGAGAACTTTCCTTTTATGATTCCAGAATCGCGGAGGCCTTTGACCGTGTCACGAGCCTGTTCCGCCAGGATTATGCCTATCCGGGCCAGAGAGCGTTCTCTCAGACGAACGAGCAGATCGATGCAGCCTTCGAGAGGGGCGAGATCGCCATGATGTTTAATGTCAACAACAGTGTAAAGGAAAGTCTGGAGCGTATGGAAGCCGCCGGCAGAGGCAGAATCCGGGTGATTAGCTTTCCGACTATGGCTTCGGCAGACTGCGATTATCTGTTAGGTGGCTGCGAGGGCTTTTTTATACCCTCGAACACAGACCATCCGGATGAAGCCATCCGCCTGTTGAAATTTTTGACAAGCAGCAGGATATTTACGGAACTGAAAAACCAGGGCTTCACGGTGCCGGTAAACCTTGGGGAGGAGGAGAAAAAGATCACTTCGGATTCTGGTAAGGTCTTTTCCCAGGAACTGATGAATTTATCTTCCAGGCTGTACAATTATATAAATTATGAGCTTCCTGCCGCTTATTATATGGATAAGGAAAATACGCTGAAGGAACTGGAAACGATGCGCCTGGAGGCTGTAAGCGTGAGATAAACGTTATAGATATTTACATATTTTCGTAGTTATGCCAAATACCTCTGCGGAGACGGTGGTGTTATTCTATAACCATCAAAAATAATTATCGGGAGGTAATAAGAAATGTCGATTGCAATTGCGAGAGCCAATGAAATTCAGTACAGGGTTGAGAACGGATACGGTGAGACTGAGGTACTTCCGGGCGTGTATCCGCTGGTCCGTGGATTTAAGTGTGTTTTAAAGGCAGGTCATGATGTAAAGCCTGAGGTATATGCGGATAAAACCGCCATATACTGTTTTACCAGAGGGACCGGCTACATAACGGACGGACTTAAGGCATACAACATTGATGAACTGAGTTTCTATATTCCGGATTTTTCGAGAGAGTTCTGTATTCATGCAGTCAGCGATATGGAAATTATGAAGATTGTTGTAGATTTGCTGGAGTCGGACAAGGCGGCATATGAGGATACTCACATGGTACTGCCAGCCTTTAAACGTTTCTCGGAGACGGAGCCGTACGATCAGAGCTGCAAGGGACCAAATACCAGGAGCTGGAGCGTAATCCACAGCGGAAATCTGGCGAGAGTCTTAATGGGAATCGTTTGTGCGGAAGGGGAAGGAACCATCGAGAAAGGCCACCCGTCAGTGGCACAGTATAATTACGCGCTGGAAGGGGCAGATTTTGAGCTCACGGTCGACGGGGAGACGATCAATACGAAGGAGGGAGACTGGAGTTACGTTCCGGCGGGTCTGGATCATTCCCTCGTTTCTGAAAAAGGAAAAAAGGTGTTCTATATCTGGTTCGAACACATGGTTGCAGAGGTAAAGCCCTCTTAAAGGCAGCCGCATAAGCTTTCATGGACGGCCCTGCGGGAGGGGCCGGAACGAAGACAGCCACAGCTGTTGCTGTCCTGTCTTTGTTTCGGCTTCGCTGCAGGGTGTTTTTGAAGAAATCTGTATGATGTAGTATAATGGGGAAAAGGGGGGAGGCCGCTGATGGAACGTTACCGCGATTATCCGCTGCAGCAAAAGCTGGTTGCGGCACTGATCATCTGTATTGTCGTACCGCTGACTGTACTGGGGCTGTTTCTGAATTCTTACGTGGCGGGGAATACGAGAAAAAAGGAGTATCAGATCAACCAGACGCTGGTGAGTGAGGTGGCGGGTGATTTAGATGAGCTTCTGAACAATGTACAGGAGTTGAAGTACGATTGTCTGACGGATTTCAGCCTGCAGGATATCATTACGGGAAAAGGGAATGTGGCTGACTACAGTTCTGTTGGAAACTGGCTCGATTCCATAATTCGCAATGAGAAATGCTATCATTCCATCTGTATCGCAGATGAGAGTGAGGTGATGATCCAGCGGGGGACATATCTCGTCAGTGAGGAGGAGGAACGAATCCGCCAGGCAAAGGCCAGGGTGTCCGGCGGGTTCTGGATTGGCCCAAGACAGGCGAAGCGTGTGGCGGGAGGTGGAATGCAGAAGGAGGATATGGTATTATCGTACTACTGTGGGATTAATAATTATGAGCAGATTGGAAAAGTTGAGGCAGCCATGATCGTCAATGTGGACGAGGCGGAGCTGAGCCGAAGGTACAGCGGCTTTGTGACTCCTCAGTCTCTGCTTACCTGCCTGACAGATGGGAAGGGAACCGTGCTTTCTTCTACTGACAAGGAGATGCTGGGAACCGTGTTTCCTGTATTTAATACGGTTTCGAAGGCGTGGAGACAGCAGGGAAGCGGCTACGTGACGGCCGGATTGGAAGGTCAGAGGGTGGTGGCCTTTTACGTGAAAAGCTCTGTAAATGACTGGTATTTCATAAATCTTGTGCCCCGAAGCGCATTTCTTACGGGCAGCCGGACCAGCATGCTGGTAATCGTCTGCTCTTTTTTGCTGTGTATATTTTTTGGCATCACATTTGCTTTGATTCAGAAGCGATTCGTGATAGGCCCTATCCGGGAACTGGTGGTGAAGATTGACAGGGTGAAGGAGGGCGATTTTACGGAGGAGGACACTGTCTATCCCGGCGACGAGATCGGCGCTTTAAATCAGGAATTTGACGAGATGTCCCGCCGGTTAAAGAGGCTGATCGAGGAGGTCTATACGACAAAAATCAAGGAGCAGGAGGCAGAACTGAATGCGCTGATTGCACAGATTAACCCCCATTTTCTTTACAATACGCTGGATTCGATTCACTGGATGGCCATAAAGAACCGGGATTACTCTGTCGGTGAGCAGTTGGAGGCACTGGCAGCCATCTTTCGTCATGTGCTGAACCGGGGCGAGGATTGTGTGACGATTGCCAGCGAGGTAGAATTTATCCAGAACTATATGGCTATTATGGAGTCGCGCTTCGGCCGGCGCGTGAAAATCCAGATTCAGACGGAACCGGGGCTTGAGAAGGTGATGATTCCGAAGCTCATTATTCAGCCGCTGGTGGAAAATGGGATTCTGCATGGTCTGGAGCCGAAAAAAGAGGGTGGAACGATTCTTATCACCATTGCGGAGAGGGAAAAAAAGCTGGTGATTGCCGTGGAAGATGACGGAGTGGGAGCTGATGAGGCTGAGATTGTGAAAAAGATGAAGGACGGGGATGGCGGAAAGGACACGTTCGCACTGAAAAATATTGATGACAGAATCGGGCTCCGGTATGGAAATTCCTACGGCCTCCGTTTTGAGTCGAAACCGGGGGAGGGAACGAGAGTGCTGGTTGTGATGCCGCTGGAGGAGGAGAACGATGAAGCTGATGATTGTTGATGACGATATACAGATCCGGGAAGGAATACAGTACGGGATCGATTGGGATACGATCGGAATTACGGGGGTGAAAAGCTATGGTGACGGAATTGAGGCACTGGAGGATTATGACGCCTTTTCGCCTTCCATTATCCTGGCTGACATCCGCATGCCTGCTATGGATGGCCTGGAATTCTTAAAGCGTGTAAAAGAGCGGTCGGACACGGTGAAGGTTATCCTGATCAGTGCCTATTCAGATTTTGAATACTGTCAGAGGGCGATTCAGCTGGGGGCCTCCGGTTATGAGCTTAAGCCGTTAAAGGTGGGAAACCTGATTCAGAAGATTCAGGAGATGATCGAGCTGGTGAGAAAAGAGGAGCAGGGAAAGGAGTCTTATGAGCGGTATGCGGCCTCCTACCGGGAAAAGATGGTGGAAGAGCTTTTTGCAGGAAAAATTACGGACAGAAACGTTATCATAGAGCTTTTGCGGATGCATTTTCATCTGGAGGACGCGAGGAACCTTGTCTGCATGATTCTGGCCGGTGATCCGGCTGGGGGAACAAGTGCCACTCCGGCTGTGAGTGCTGAGAACAGGGCGTATTTGAACTCTCTTCTGAGAGAAGATCAGATTTTGTTTGAATACCGGAATCAGTATGTCGTCCTGTCAAAGACGAAGGATTCCACAATGTATACATTGGAAAGACAAAATCATTTAAAAACAGTATGGTATCAGATGAAGCAGTATGGGACAGGCCGCGGATTTTCCATATCGGCGGGGATTTCCGGCATGGTGCCGGCCGAGAAAATTTCCGTGGGCTATGAGACTGCTCTGCAGGCGCTGGGCTGTCGGTTTCTAAACGGTCCGGGAAGCTGTAAGATCCTGGACAGGCAGGGAAAACCGGAGGAAACCGGGCTGCACCTGCCACCGGAATATGAGAGCGGGCTGAAAAAACATGAACTTGAGGAAATTTTGGATGCCATAGACCACTTTGGAGCAGAACTTTCGAAGCAGGAAATTACGGATCAGAGACGGGTAAAAAATCTGATGATAAACGGGATCGTGCGTCTTGCTCAGGAGATGGGCCAGAACACGGACTGTAGCCGGGAATGGGAAGACGTCTGGTGGCTTACAGACTGTCTCTGTCTATGGAAGGAAGAGTGCCGGAGGATTGTGAATTCGTATGAGGAAAGCCGAAATGGCCATTATTCCGCGAATATCAGGAAGGCACTTGCCTATATCCAGGAGTACTATGCAAAGGATCTGCTGGTAGAAGAAGTTGCTGCCTATATCGGGAAGACGCCTAATTACTTCAGCAGTATTTTCCGGACAGAAGTAGGGGTAACCTTCCGGGAGTATTTGAACCATTACCGCATTGAGCGGGCGAAGGAACTGATTGAGGAGTCTGATATGATGATCTATGAGATTGCGGAGCAGGTAGGCTACAGTGATTATACGTATTTTTCTCAGGTATTTAAGAAGATGACAGGCATCTCCCCCACCAGCATGCGCGGGCGGTCGAAATTGTAAATATCGTAGATTTTTTCATTATTGTGTAGGTTTTTCGGATATTTCATCCGGTTCTGTTATTTTATAATGATTCCATCAGTTACAGGAAAACGAAAAAAATAGGAGGAATTGTTATGAGAAGACAGGTGAAACAGATGCTGTCCCTGGCCCTGGCGGGCTGTATGGTATTGGGAATGACGGCGTGCGGCTCAAAGAGCAGCACGGGTACGGCGGCTCCGGAGAGCAAACAGGATGTGACCACAGAAGGCAGTTCTGCCGGAACGGCGGCGGAGAAGCCGGACAAAACGGCGGAAGAAGCCAGCCTGGTTATGCTGATCGAAGAGCCAAATGTGAACTACTATCCGGTCTTTCTGGAAAACATCAGAGCAAAATATCCGGAATACAGTATCACGTCTAAGACCTGGGATCAGTCACAGGTGGAGAAGACGGTAAAAACGGCATTTGCCGGCGGAGAAGCCGTAGACATTGTAAAGTGGTTTCCTAACCAGATGGAGACTTTTATTTCCTCAGATATGGCGCTGGATTTGACACCATATATGGATGACGAGTGGAAGAGTATCTTCACGGAAAATGCCCTGGACATCGGAACATACGGCGGTAAGCTGTTTTGTCTGCCGATTACGACAGTGTATCCGGATATTGATGTAAATGTCGATATTTTTGAAGAAGCAGGAGTGGAGGTAAAGGAGCACTGGACCTGGGATGAATTTGTGGCGGCCTGTGAGAAGATCAAGCAGAATACGGATGTGTTCCCGTTTGCAATCTGCGATACCCGTGTAGGCTGGTTCCAGCGCAACGCGTTTTTGCAGATATGGGATACGAAAGAGGAACTGGAGGCGTTTAACCGGGGAGAGATTTCCTTTAAGGACGAACGCGTTGTGACGGCTCTTGACAAGATCAACGACCTGTTCGCAAAGGAATACGCCTATCCGGGTAACGGAGCGTTCTCACAGACTAAGGATCAGACAAAGGCGGCATTTTCACAGGGAAAGATCGCGATGCTCTTCAATGTGAATAACGGCGGAAAGACTATCCGCACTGTCATGGAAGAGGCTGGAAGAACGAATATCCGCACCATCAGCTGGCCGACTATGGCGGCAGGAGAGTGTGATTACGTGCTGGGAGGCTGTGACGGCTATTTTATATCTTCCAATACAAAGAATCCGGAGGCGAGCATCAATATCCTGAAGTATTTAACCAGCAAAGAAGCATTTGAACTTCAGGTTGATGATGGGGATGTGGTTCCGGCCAATGTGGAGGGAGGAACCGACGAGGAATTTGCCCGCGACTCGTCCAAGGTTTATCCGAAGGAGATCATGGCGATTTCTGCAGAGATGAACGATTACATCAATTATAATATCGGTGCAAACTATTTTTATGACAAGGAAGGTACCCTTGAGGAACTGGAATCCTTGAGAACTTCGGCGCAGTAAAAACAGTTGGGGGTGCTTGGGGAATGAGGTTCCCGGGGCACCCCCATAAAATTAAGGAAAAGAGGGGATTTCGTGAACAGACCGGCAAAGAAAAAATACAGCAGGCTGGACCGGCACCTGATGGGAATCGGCATCGTGTTTCTGCTTCCGGCAGCAATTCTGATTATATTTACTACTCTCGTTCCTATTGTCTGGAACGGCGTATTATCACTCTGTGAGTGGAACGGCAATGGTCCGATGGAATTTATCGGCCTGAAAAACTATATAAAAGTATTTACGGATAAACCGACCATGAAAACCATAGGCAATTCCATGGTAGTAGCGGCCGGATCCACGGCAGTTTCCATGCTGCTGGGGATTATGCTGGCTCTGATGATCTATAAGATGGGGAAGAGGGAAGGCTCGATTTTTCGCTTTATCTTTTACAGTCCGAGCATGATGCCGATGACGGTCGCAGGTCTCTTATTTGTCTTCGTCCTGTCTCCGGACGACGGACTTTTAAACAATTTATTTGCAGTCGTAGGGCTTAAATCACTGCAGCATGCGTGGCTGTCTGAGCCGGGACTGGTGTTGGCGACCCTGGCAGTCGTATCCGGCTTTAAGGGCAGCGGAACAATAATGATGATGGTTTATACCGGAATTCTGGGTATACCGGAATCACTGTTTGAATCGGCGAAGCTGGATGGGGCCAATTACTGGAAGGAAGTGAAGCTGATCATTCTGCCGCTGATTAAGCCGACGATCTGTATGGTGTTTTCCATGGAAGTCATGTGGTCCTTCAAGACGTACGATATGGTCTGGACCATGACACAGGGAGGACCGGGATCCATGTCAAAGACAGCGCCGATTACGATGATTCAGAACGCGTTTACCTACAATAAATTCGGATACGCTTCCGCAATCGGCCTGGTGTTCACCGTGATTGTGCTGGTATGCATTACATTAGTGAGGAGGGCAATGAAGAGTGAAATCTATGAGTACTGATTCGGCGGCTGTCAAAAGAAAATGGAACGGGGAGGACTGGGTTCGCATTACGATCCGGGCTGTACTGGTGGTGTTTGCTGTAATTTACGTCTACCCCATCATATTTGCCGGAATCACTTCATTTAAGACGCTTCCGGAATTCTATACCAATATCTGGGCAATGCCGCAGAAATTCCTGTACCGCAACTATGTGGATGCGTTCTACACAGGAAAGATCGGAGAATATTTTTTCAACAGTGTATTGATTGCGGTCCTGTCCATTGTCCTGATCCAGTTGTTTTCCACTATGGCGGCTTACGCACTTACGAGGCTGAAAATTCCGCATACGAATCTGATCCTGCTCCTTTTTTTCGCACTCCAGATTCTGCCGACAGAGACGATTATCATTCCTCTCTACGTGGAGATGACTAAGCTTGGCTTTATGAGGCTGCAGTACGTTCCGATTATTCTCGCTTATGTGGGCTGGTCCATTCCGGGTTCCACCATTATCCTGAAAAATTTTTTTGATACCGTGCCGCAGGAACTCTTAGAGGCGGCCAGAATTGATGGATGTGGAGAGATAAGAAGCTTATTTAAAATCACGCTTCCCCTGATGAAGAGTGCAATCTGTACAGTGGCGACCATGAACTTAAATTTTGTCTGGGGTGAACTGATGTGGGCTCAGATTTCCACACTGCTGACCGATAAGGGACTTCCGCTGACAGTAGGTCTTTTAAATTTCAAGGGACAGATATCCACGAACTGGCCGCAGTTGTGCGCAGCCATCATTATCGTTGTTCTGCCGCTGTATACGCTGTTTCTGTTTACACAGAAATATTTTATCGCAGGGCTTACAGCCGGAGGCGTGAAGGGATGAGGAAACCGGGATGAAGAGGAGGCTTCAGTACGATTTGACAAAGGGGCCAGTCGTAAACGGTATTCTGGGATTTGCGGTTCCGCTGATGATTTCAAATCTCATTCAGACGACCTACAACGCTGTGGATATGTATTTTGTCGGCGCGTATGCGGGGACGGCGGGCGTGTCAGCCGTCTCTGTATGCGGACCGGTGATGAACGTGATGATCGTAACGCTGTCCGGTATGTCGGCCGGAGTCACCGTGGTGATTGGCTCGCTGGCAGGAAGGAAAGGCAGTGCGGAGATCGCAGATGCGGCAAATACAGCGTTTACCCTCTACTTTCTCATGGCTGCCGTGGTTACCGCTGCAGGATTCCTGTTTGCACCGCAGGTATTGATGCTTGTACAGACTCCGCGGGAGGCGTATGATCACGCTCTCATTTATTTGCGGGTAATGTTTCTGGGAATTGTGTTCCTGTTCGGCTACAATTTAATTGGAGCGCTTCAGCGGGGACTGGGAGATTCCTTATCTTCCCTGCGCTATGTGGTGACGGCCGCTGTTGTGAATATTGCGCTGGATTACCTGCTGGTCGGAAGATTGTCTATGGGAACGGGAGGCGCAGCCGCGGCTACGGTGGCGGCGCAGATGGTATCTTTCTTTATGGGACTGTGGGAGTTTCAGACAGGCGGTCATGTAATCAGGCTTCGTATTCGGAATATGGGATTCAGCCGGCGCCATTTAAAATCTATCCTGTGGTTTGGCATTCCGACCGCGTTTAACGAGGTGATGGTCAATGCAGCGATGCTGACAGTGAGCGGTGTAGCCAATTCTTTTGGACTGGCACAGAGTGCTGCTTACGGAATCGGGAGCAGGATCAACAGCTTTGCAATCTTTTCCGATGGTGCCATGAATCAGACCATGTCCTCTTTCGCCTCCCAGAATATCGGGGCAGGTGAAGAAAAGAGGGCGATGCAGGGACTGAAGGAATGCTTAAAGATATCTGCGGCCATCGCAGCAGTCACGTCTGTTATTGTATTTGCGGCGGCACCGCAGCTTAGCCGGCTGTTTGACCGTGATCCGGAGGTGGTGAACTGGACAGTATGCTTTCTCCATGTGACGGTGTGGTCCTATGTACTGTTTGCCCTGGTCGGTCCTCTGATCGGATTTATCCGCGGGACGGGTAACGTAACAGCCAGCGTCGCCGTTGGTTTTGTGGCACAGTGTGTGTTTCGAATTCCGTTTTCTTTCTTGTTTGGCCATCTCTATGGATTCCCCGGAGTAGGGGCCGCCGTTTTGATTGGACCGCTTTCCTCTGTTGTGATGTACAGCTTCTGGGTATTGTCCGGGAGATGGAGACGCGGAATCGTATCGGTGGAGCGCATGTAGAAGCAGGCAGGAAAGAACGTATACTGATTAATTAGGAGACAGAGTATGATAAAAGCATATCATCTTTTATGTGAATATGAGGAAAATCCTGTTGGTGTTGCAACGGGAAAACCGGCATTCAGCTGGAGAATGGAGGGGGACTGTGATCCGGTCTTTCAGTCGGCCTTTCAGATCGTGGCCGCCATCGACGGGGCATTTGCCAGGATCGTGTGGGATACGGGACAGCGGATGGGCGGGCAGTCGGTCCACATTGTTTATGACGGCAGCGTGCCGCTTGAGCCGGCGGTAAAATACTACTGGAAGGTGCGTCTGTGGGATCAGAACGGGGAGGCGGGACCATTCTCTGATGTTCACTGCTTTGTGACATCACTTATTTCCGGGGGAGAGGCGTGGGCAGGCAGATGGATCACAGCCGAGAGTGAAGCTGATTTATTCACATCCTCCGGCCGCTATATGAAAAAAGAGTTTGAACTGTCAGTGGCTGAGGTTGATGCGGCATATCTCTTTGCAACTGCGCATGGGATTTATGAGGTCTCTGTCAATGGAATCCGGGCGGGGGATGGTTTGCTGACACCGGGCTGGACGGAATATGCGAAACGGCTTCTTTTCCAGATGTACGATGTGAAAGATGCGCTCACGGAAGGGAAAAACACGATCTGTGCTCATGTGGGACCGGGATGGTACAAGGGGGATTTGGCTGGCTGGATTCATCTGCGGGGAGTTTACGGTCATACGACCGGTTTTAATGCAATGCTGATGATCCGGTACAGGGATGGCAGAAAACGGTGGATCGTGACGGACCGGAGCTGGCAGTGGTGTTATTCGCCGGCCGTATACTCTGAGATTTACCATGGAGAGATTTGGGATGCAAGACTTGCGGAGGAGACAGGGCAAAAATGGGCGCCTGTTACAGAGACGGACCAGCCGGTTGATACGCTTGTCCCCATGGACGGGGTATTTGTGAGAAGAAAGGAGACTGTGGCTCCAAAACGTCTGTTCCGTACACCGAACGGCGATCTGATTCTTGATTTCGGACAGAATATGGTAGGCTGGGTAGCGGTCCGGGTGTCGGGAGAGGCCGGGGATTATGTGGAACTGAGCCATGCCGAAATTTTGGATCAGGAGGGAAATCTCTATACCGGCAATTTGCGGGAGGCACGGCAGCGTGTTAAATATATTCTGAAAGGGCAGGAGACGGAGGTATTTGAACCTCATTTTACCTGGCAGGGATTTCAGTATGTCCGAATCGACCATTATCCGGGGACTCCGGAACTTAAGGATTTCACGGGAGTTGTGATCTACTCTGATTTAAGGCAGAGCGGCTTCTTCCAGTGTTCCAACCCTCTCATTAACCGGCTGGAAGAAAATATCCGATGGGGAATGAAGGGCAATTTTATCGATATTCCTACGGACTGCCCGCAGAGAGATGAACGGATGGGGTGGACGGGAGATATTCAGGTGTTTGCAAGAACAGCGTCATATCTGATGGAGACAGCCCCCTTTTTCCGAAAATGGCTTCGCGATCTGCAGGCGGCACAGCTGCCGGACGGAGGGATCCCCTATGTGGTTCCGGATATTCTGACATACCAGGACAGGGATGTGAGGGACGCGGAAGCCAACCACTCGGCAAGCGGCTGGGGCGATGCAGCCACGGTGTGTCCTTTCATGGCATACTTATACTCTGGGGACAGAAGGCTTCTTGAAGAATCGTATCCCATGATGAAGCGCTGGGTGGACTATATAAAAAGTCAGGCGGAGGATGGGGTGATCTGGAATTCCGGCTATCAGTACGGCGACTGGCTGGCTCTCGATGCCGAACCGGGCGGCCGGTTTGGAAAAACGCCCAATGAGCTGACAGCGACCGCATATTATGCCCATTCGGCTGAACTGGTGAGAAAAGCGGCTGTCATCCTTGGCGAGGATGAGGATGCCGAAACGTATGGCAGACTCTCTGACAGGATCAAAGAAGCGTTTCGGAACCGGTTTTATAATGAGGCGGGGCATCTGTGGGCCAGAACACAGACGGCCCATGTACTTGCGCTGGCCTTTGATCTGACGGGAGAAGAGTACAGGCAGAGGACGATCGATGATCTGGAGACACTGATCGGTGAGTGGAACGGGCTCAGTACCGGATTTCTGGGTACACCGCATATCTGCCATGTGCTGAGGGATAACGGAAGAGTGGACGCAGCCTACCGTCTTCTGACTAAAACAGAATACCCTTCCTGGCTGTACCCGGTTACAAAAGGGGCAACCACAGTTTGGGAGCACTGGGACAGCATACGTACGGACGGAAGTTTCTGGAGCGACAGCATGAATTCTTTTAATCATTACGCGTATGGCTGTATTGGCGACTGGATTTACAGCACAGTTTTGGGAATCGATACTTCCGAGAACGGTCCGGGATATCGGGAAAGTATCGTGGCCCCGGTGCCGGGAGGCGGGATCACCTGGGCGGAGGGCGGCTGCCATACTCCATATGGGCTTCTGGAGGTAAAATGGAGTGTGGAGGCGGGAAATTTTCTTCTGCACGTGACGGTGCCGGCCAATACTGCCTGCCGTATTACCCTGCCGGGAAGCGGAGAGAGTCATAGTGTGGGATCGGGAAAATACGAATTTCAGTGCCGGATAGAATCATAATTAAAAAGGAAGGAAGCACTTTGACGTGCACCCTTCCTTTTTAATTATGATTTTAACCAACCGGCTCTATAGGAACCGATTCCACCGAGCCAGTTTCCTCCACGGCCGCCGTCTCCACGGGAACCGGCTTTACGGGAACCGGCTTTACGATCTCTTTTTCCACCGGTTTCATCTCAGCCGGCACAGGAACAGCCGGTCTGGGCGGTGTTTTCTTCTCCTCCTGGGGTTGCTGCGGTTGGGCGAAGAGGCTGCGAACCTTAATCCGTATGAAGGTTTTAATGACCTTTACCGAGAGCAGGATGATGAAAACAGGAAGAATGACAGTCAGTATGATCCTGGCTTTTAAGAGAAATTTCCTGCGCTTCAGTCTTTTTAGTTCGGCCTGGTACTCGTCTCTGATTTCCTGTATGATGGATCTCTGTTTTTTAATCTGCATGAAAAGTTCCCCCTGATAATCGATAGTTTCTTACTCAAAAGCGATCTTCTTTTAAACGGTCTTATACGGTTTTTATATTAATCGCTCATAAGCGCCTTCATGGCAAATGCATAGATTTCCTGGCTCTTGGCCTTCCAGTGGTCACACATGATCTCCGCCTGGTCCTTGTCGGGAACGGCCAGCTGTAAATCGATCAGACAGCTTTTCCCCTCACGCACTTCACAGTGGACGATGTAATCCTGACTGGTGGATTTGTAGAAATCCGCGGTCACACCCACTTCGTTGCGGAGGCGGAACTTGTTCTCTTTCAAATATTCATCGATGTCTTCAATGATGGCGGAGGATATCTTGTTGCCGAAGAACGACAGGGTTTCCTCTCCCTCCCGTGTGATCTCATAGCGGCTGCTGTTGTGGTTGGTCTCCACATGGAGGAGCTTTGCCTCCAGAAGTTCGTTTAATGCCTGGTTCAGTGTGAAATATGTGGTATATTCATGATCCAGGAAAAAATTTGACAGCTGCGCGCTGGTAAGGGGAAAATTGACCTGCTTCAGCATATACAAAATCATTAATTTATAAAGCGTCATGGGTTCTGACAACATAGGACACCCTCCATATAGTAGTTATTACTTTTGTATATGATCTTTCACTGCACGGCTGACGACATCGGCTACACGGGGGTCGAATGCCTCCGGCAGAATATGGTTTTCATCCAGAATGGATTCATCCACCAGCCCTGCGATGGCAGCGGCGGCAGCCAGCTTCATCTCCTCGGTGATGGCGGTGGCCCGTCCTTCCAGAGCCCCCTTAAAGATGCCGGGGAATACAACTACATTATTGACCTGATTAGGAAAATCAGACCTTCCGGTGCCGATAATTTTGGCTCCGGCCTCTTTCGCAAGGTCAGGCATGATCTCCGGAACAGGATTTGCCATGGCGAAGAGAATCGCATCTTTATTCATGGACGCGGCCATCTCCTTCGTGACGATTCCCGGTGCGGATACGCCGACAAAGATATCGGCGCCCTTCATGGCGTCGGCCAGGCTGCCGGATGCGCCCTCTAAGTTGGTCACCTCCACCATCTTTTCCTGCATCCAGTTTAAACCGTCCATACCCTTCTTTAAGATTCCGGCGCGGTCACACATGGTGATGTGGGGGAACCCATAGGTTAAGAGAAGCTTTGTGATGGCGATTCCGGCGGAACCGGCGCCATTGACAACCACGCGGCATTCTTCCTTCTTCTTGCCGGTTACCTTTAAGGCGTTGATGATTCCGGCCAGAACGACGATGGCGGTTCCATGCTGGTCATCGTGGAAGACTGGGATGGGGAGCAGTTCTTTTAAACGCTCTTCAATCTCAAAGCATCTGGGAGCGGAGATATCCTCTAAGTTGATGCCGCCGAAGGCGGGGGCGATGTTGACCACAGTCTTTATGATCTCTTCCGTGTCCTGGGTGTCAAGGCAGATGGGGAAGGCGTTGACGCCGCCGAATTCTTTAAAAAGAACCGCCTTGCCTTCCATGACCGGCATAGCGGCCAGGGGACCGATGTTGCCGAGGCCAAGAACTGCGCTGCCGTCGGAAACGACTGCGATCGTGTTGGATTTGATCGTATATTTATAAGCGGCTTCCGGGTCTTTCGCGATGACCTTGCAGGGTTCCGCAACGCCCGGGGTATAGGCAAGGGCTAAATCTTCCCTGCTTTTCACCTCGGCTTTGGACGTGGTTTCCAGCTTTCCGTTCCATTCTTCGTGTAATAATAATGCTTTTTCGTTCGTCGTCATTTGTCTCGTCCTTCTTTTACCAGTTTTTACTTTATCATACCAATTTTGGAGGGCTAAATCAAGAATCATTTACAAATATATTACAATATGGCAGCAGCTAAAGGCTGTAAAGCGATATGGCTCAGATAATCAAATATGAAAGCGGGAGAAGAAATACAGGTGTGCGGGCAAAATGTGGAAACAGAGAATTAAGGGTTTTAAATCAATAGAAAGTATGTTAGAATATAGAGTAATTAAACTGAGAGGTTAAAGCTGTCAGATAAAGAAGATTAGATATAGAATATGAGATATAGAGTATAAGATACAGAACATAAAAACGGAACATAAGATACAGAACACAAGATACAGGTGGTACTATGAGAGAACGAATCAACAGGCTGGCGAAAGGCATCATCGATTCGGAGGTTCCCGTGATTAAGGTCACTCCGAAAGAAACCACCGACGTGGTGCGTTCCGGCGGAGCCACGAGGCGGGAACTTGTCGTTACCAGTGAGAATAATCTGCATATAAAAGGACTTGCATATTCTTCCAATTTCCGCGTAAGGCTTTTAAACGGAGCGTTTGGCGGCACCTACAACCATCTGGTCTATGAGGTGAATACCAGTTTTTTGGAAGACGGAGATGTGATTAAGGGAGCTTTTTATCTGGTTACCAATGGTGGAGAGAGAGAAGTCCCTTATTCTTTTCGTGTGGAACTGAGTACGTCAGGGAAAGCATTGAGCGACTTAAAGACGGCGGAGGATTTCGCTGCGACAGCGAAGAACGACTATGAGACAGCGCTTCGCTTATTTGAATATAGAGATTTCTACGAGGCCCCCTTCATGAAGGATCTGCATGTGAGGGCCCTTTACGGTGGCTTAAAAGGAAGACCGGACAGAAAGAAGGAACTGGAGGAATTCTTAACCGGTCTTGGCGTCAAGGAGTCGGTAAAACTGTCCGCAGACGAGAGCGAACGGCGGTTTGATGAGCCGGCAGGAGTAATTGAGGAACGCATAACGGTAACCAGAAGCTGCTGGGGATACGTAAGCCTGGAGGTGACGGCTGACTGCGATTTTATAGAGATTCCGGTGAGAAATATCGGGGATCAGGATTTTACCGATGACATCTGTGAGATCGTCTATCGGATCCATCCGGGACGTATGCATCAGGGCTTGAACCAGGGCCGTATTATTATAACCGGAATTGAAGAGCGTTTCGTGGTTCCCGTGACTGCGATGGTGAATCCGGGCGGAGGTATTTCTGCGGAGGATGCCTACACAAAGGAAGCGGTGGCAGCGTATCTCCATCTGCGTCTGCAGAAAGAGGCGGAGGAATATGGGGAAGCCGTGCTCCGCGTTCCGGCGGACACGGATGAGGGGGACGTTCCTCATAACCGGATGCTTCGGGCGCTGGACGAGATCGAAGAGATGAAAGGACAGCTGGAAGCGATTAAGCTTTTAAGGGCTGAGATATACCTTTCAGACGGCAGGGAAAGCCAGGCGGCCCTGCTGATGGACGAATGCCGGGAGAAGATCCTGGCGGAGCGGCAGGAAAAGCTGGAACTTTACTGTTACTATCAGTATCTGAGACTGATTCTGCAGCCGGATGAGTACCAGAAGGAATCGCTGGTCCGTCTGCTTAGAAAATATCTGGAGGAGAATCCGGATCTCCATAATCTGTTCCTGATTCTCTTAAAACTGGACCGCCGGATGAGTGAGAATCCGGGCGGAGCCTTATCCATGATGAGACGCCAGTTCGAAGCGGGCATGAGAAGCCCGTTTCTCTATCTGCATGCCTGCCGGCTGCTTTCGGAGGAGCCGGATCTGATCCGGAGCATTGGCCCGTTCGAGCTGCAGGTGCTGTCCTTTGGCGCCAGATACGGTGCCGCAGGGAAGGAATTTGCGCTGGCGGCGGCGAGGCTTACGCTGACCTCCAGACATTTTAACCGGCTTCACTACAGGGCACTGGGACGCCTGTATGAGAAGTATCCGGAAAAAGAAATACTGGAAGCAGTCTGCTCCATTCTGATCCGGGGCGAGAGCAGGAGCGCGGAATCATTTAAGTGGTATGAGAAGGGAATCAAAGAGGGAATCAGCCTGACGCGGCTTTACGAGTATTATCTGTATGCGCTTCCAAAGGATTACCGCTATCTGCTTCCCAAGGAAGTGCTCCTCTATTTCTCCTACGGCGGAAGTGAACTGGACCGCCACAGCAGGGCGCTGCTCTATAAAAATGTACTGGTTTATTTAAAGGAATCGGATCCGCTGTACGAGGAATACGAGCGCGACATTGAAAAGTTTGCCACAGAGCAGCTGTTTGAATCGAGAATCGGAAGTAATCTGGCGGTTATTTACGAACACATGATTTATAAGGATGTCATTGACCTGCCCATGGCAAAGGTGCTGCCATCCATTCTGCGCTCTTACCGCGTGGAGTGCAAAAACATTAAGATGAAGTATGTGATTGTCTGTTACGAGGAGCTGCAGGAGGAGGACGCCTTTCTTCTGGATGACGGTGTGGCATACGTGCCTCTGTTTTCCGAACACAGCATTCTTTTGTTCCAGGATGCCTTTGGGAACCGATACAGTACGGTTCCTTACGAGAAGACGCCGGTGATGGACAAGCCGGATCTGGAAGCGCGCTGTTTTGAACTGTATCCCGATCATCCAATGCTCAGACTCCGGGCGTGCGATGAGGTCTTAAAGAGGGGAATTGCGGATGAGAAGGAGGCGGAGATGCTGGAGGATGCCATGGAGGACGGCAGGCTTCAGCCACTGTACCAGAGACTTCTGCTTTCCAGGATTATCGAGTATTACCAGCATATTCCGCTTCAGGCTGCAGATGAAGACAGCTCCGGGGGAGATACGTATCTGGTGCGTCTTGACAAGCGTCTTCTTACGAAGGAAGAGCGCCAGGGAATCTGTGAGACGTTAATCAGCCGTAATTATATCGAAGAAGCCTTTGACATGATACGGGAATTCGGATGCGAGGATATTCAGAGCAAGCGGCTCTTAAAGCTGTGTACCAGGATGATACTTAAGAATCTTTTTGATGAAGATCCGCTGCTTCTTCATCTGTCGTACCGGGTATTTCTGGAAGGCATGAGCGACAGCGTCATTCTGGATTACCTCTGCGAACACTACAACGGTCTGACGAATCAGATGTACCGGGTGCTTTTACAGGGAATTTCCGAGCATGTGGAGACGTATGATCTTGAGGAGCGTCTGGTGGCACAGATGATGTTTTCTGGCTGTACGGAGACCATAGACCGGGTTTTCAGCCTTTATATGAATAAAAAGAAGACGAGCGACAACATCGTCCGGGCTTATTTTACGATTAAGAGTTCGGAATATTTCCTTGAAGATAAGACTCCGGACGACAAGGTTTTTGCCTATCTGGAAGGCGCGGTCAACAGCTCTGCGGATAAGGAGAGGATACCGACGATCTATCTGCTGGCGTTGACCAAATATTATTCAGAGCTTTCCTCGCTGGAGGAGGAGCAGAAGGAACTGCTGCGAAGCACGACTGCGGTTCTCTTAGAGGCGGGGCTGGTGTTCCCGTACTTCAAGACGCTGGCGAAATACGTTCCCATGCCGGAGGATATCATGGATAAGGCTATGATCCAGTACCATTCGGACAGGAACGCGCGGATCGATTTTGAGGTACGGATTCTGCCTGATGAGGAGGAATACCACTGTGAGGATATCGGAAGGACATACCAGGGGATCTTCGTAAAGAAGAAGGTCCTGTTTGAAGGGGAAATCATGGAGTACCGGATCAGTGAACTGGAAGACGGCCAGTGGGTGCTGAAAAAAGAAGGAAGCGTCAGCTGTGACGCTGTATCGGCGGCCGGTGATACGGAAAGCAGATTTGCCTGTTTAAATGAAATGAGCCTGTGCTTAAGCCTTAAAGATGAGGAAGGGCTTAAGAAACGGATGCGGGAGTATTTAACGAAGAATGCTGCCGCGGAAGAATTATTTCCACTGATGTAGATAAGGGGATTGTCGATGGACGGATTGATAATTGGACTTGATTTATGTGATGCCTATACCAGGCTGTGCTGTCACGAACGTGAAAAAACGTGGTGTCTGCCGACGGTTATCTGCCGGAAGAAGGACGATGACGAGTGGTATGTGGGGGAAGAAGCTTACGCATACACCCTGGTGGGGGAGGGCATTATTGTAGACAAGCTTATAAAGATGGTCATGAAGGATGGGACCGCTACGCTGGGAGGCGTGAAATACGAGGGAACCACCCTGCTGAAGATCTATCTGAAGAAAATACTGGCGCTGGCAAAGGAGGAATTTTTTTCCGATGAGGTAAAGGAACTGGTGATCACACTGGAAAAGGTGGAGGTCAAGCTGATGGACGCGCTGATGTACTGTGCTGATTACTTAGAGATTCCCAGAGAACGGGTACATATTATCAGCCATACGGAGGGCTTTGTCTATTACGTTCTGAGTCAGAAAAAGGAAGTATGGAACAACCAGGTGGCGGTCTTCGATTTATCCGAGGACTCGCTTCATTACCATGAGTTAAAGGTTCAGCGGGGGATGAAGCAGATGACCGTGGTGGCAGAGGATGAGGCGCTGGAGGAAAGCTTCAATCTCGATATTTTAAACACCCCGTCCGGAGGAAAGCTGGCGGATAAGATCCTCAGCTCCTGTGCGGAGCGGCTGCTCTCCAAGAAGCTGTTTTCTTCCATTTTTCTGACCGGAAAGGGATTCGAGCGTCAGGACTGGGCGGGGGATTTCATGAAGCTTCTCTGCTCCAGGCGGAAGGTTTATATGGATCAGGAGCTGTTTGCCAGAGGCGCGGCTTTTAAGGGCATGGATTATCTTCATGAGAAGACGTCGTATCCCTTTGTCTGTGTCTGTGAAGGAAGGCTTCATTCGACGATTTCGATGAAGGTACTGCATAAGAACCGGGAGAGCCAGCTGATCGTGGCGGCGGCCGGTGACAACTGGTATGAGTCAAGAAGCAGCGTGGACTTAATCGTGGACAACCAGGATTACATAGAGTTTTTAGTAACCCCTATGGACCCGAAGCAGAAAAAACTGGTAAAGATTCCCCTGGAGGGATTCCCGAAGCGGCCGGCGAGGACGACGCGCGTGGGGATCAGCGTGGGATTTTTAGATGAGAAGACGATGGCGGTGGTCCTTAAGGACAAGGGCTTTGGGGAGCTGTTCCCGGCCTCCGATGCCGTAGTCAGACAAGAGGTTATGATATGAGCCTGATCCTATGCCGGCAGGAGCCGGTTAAACATCCTTTTTATTTCGAAGGCCTGGGAGTCCACCTTTATTCCTCCCAGGAGCTTTGCTATGTAATCTATCAGAATCCTCTTCTGGTACTGGATCATTTCGTGGATGAGCATTTAATAGAATTTATCCGTGACGAGCTGGAGATGGGATTTATGGCCGCCAAGCTGGAAAAATGGCAGCAGAGCGGAGAAGACGCGGACGAACTCCTGTTTTTAATTCTGACGGAATGTGACTATTACAATGCGGCTGAGATTAAACATTTCCGTCAGAAGATCGAGACCTACCGAAAGATGTCTCCGCACGAATTTGCCAAGGCCAAAGCCGATTATCTTTTTACGAGAAGACAGTACGGCAAGGCGGTTGCGGAATACGAGGGGATTTTAGAGATGCCCAAAGAGTCTTCCGCAGACGACGCATTTTATGCAAAGATCTATAACAACTTAGGGGCCGCCTATGCCCGGTTATTTTCTATGGAGAAAGCGTATCAGGCCTATCAGAAGTCCTTTGATCTGGCAAAAAGCGGCGACGTGCTGAAGCGCATTTACTACTTATCGAAATGGAATCCCAATCTGGTCTTAAAAGACCGTTTCCGGACTCTGATTACGGAAGACGTAAAGACAGGATGGGACGAAGAGATGAAGAACGCGGAAGAAGCAGCAGAGAAGGCCGAGAGTTTAGAAAAACTAGAAGAGTTATTTCTAAAAGATCCAATAAAGCGCATGAAAGGCGCCGCCGACATGGTAAAAAGCTGGAAGGGGGAGTACCGAAACATGATATAGCCCTGAGCAGTGCGAAAAAAGCCATAAGCAAATTTACGTTGTGCTTGCACATAAGTAAATTTGCTTATGGCTTTTTTCATAGGGCGAACGCCCGTCAGCGAGATGGAGCAAAGCGGAATCGAGCGGCCACTGCGGGCCAGCGGGCAACACAACAGACCAGCGGGCAACACTACAAACCAGGCTCTAAAAGAAGTTCACATTCCCCCTTGACATTTTCTTCCTCATCAATTAATATATAGATAATCTACATATAAAGATCATCTACATAAAAACCACAAAAAAGAAAGTGAGGTCCCCCCATGCCCATCGACAAAAGCCTGATCTCAGGCAGCACTTCCATGCTTCTTCTAAAGCTTCTAACGGAAAAAGACATGTATGGATACGAGATGATAGAAACCCTCCGGAAGAAATCCAACGATGTATTTGAACTAAAAGCCGGAACCCTCTACCCTCTTTTACATTCCCTGGAACAGAAAGGATATTTAACCTCCTATGAAGAGGAGGCTTCCGGCAAGGTACGCAAATACTACAGCATCACCGGCGAGGGAAAGCGTTACCTAAAAGGAAAAGAAGAGGAATGGAAGCAATACGCCGGAGCGGTATCCGGAGTACTGGCACTGCATTGCATAAATCCCTGCGCTATAGCACCCGCTATCTACGCCAGGAGCACGCCCGCGAAGCTAGACGTAGGGTCCGCTACGCCGTCGCTTCGCGGACGCACACCTGACGCAGATATCAGGCACTATAACCCAGTTATTTATGCAACGCAGTACTAGGAGGTGCAGTCTATGGAACTTTCTGAATATCTTGATACCGTATCGGAGCAGATTCGTTGCAAAAGGGCCAGAACCATGGTCAGGGAGGAACTAAAAAACCATGTGCAGGAACAGGCGGAAGCATATGAGGCCGATGGCATGATGGCTCCTGAGGCGATGAGAGAGGCGGTCCGCCAGATGGGAGATCCTATAGAGACGGGAACTGCCTTAAACCGGATTCACCGGCCGCAATTGGAATGGAAATTCCTCATTCTGGTGCTTCTGTTAAGCGCTTTAGGCCTTGCGCTTCAATACATGACATGTTATACCGGACTTTTCGGAGGTTTTTCCAGCGATCTTGCAGACTATTTCTGGAAACGCCAGTGTTTCTTTACCGTCGCAGGGCTCGGCGTCCTCGCCGCAGTCTATATCGTCGATTACACGATACTCGGCCGCTATCCCCTCCTTTTGTGGTTTGGTTACTTTGCTGTTATATTTATCATAGCAAATACCCATACCGTAATCATGGGAAAAGTGAGAATCTATAACTATCTGACACTATTTTTGCCTCTCTACGCGGGGGTGCTCTACAGGTTCCGCTCAAAGGGATACGGAGCGGTAGCTGTCTGTTATCTCTTAAGCTTCATGCCGTTTTTCGTGGGACTGAAGACGATACTGGTACACGGCAGCCTGGAGCTTGCCGGCGGCTGTTTCCTGCTTCTGCTGATTGCCGTGTGCAAAGGAATCTTCCATGTCAGGAAGACCCGGACCATAGCAGCACTGATCGCTCTGCCTCTGATCACGTCCCTCCTCCTTTACTGGAAGGGAGCTGATCTGGGGCTGCTGCATCATTACCAGCTGGCCAGGCTTCAGTACGTGTTCAGTCCGGATATGCTTGATTACAATTCCAATGGAGGGATTATTCCCTATCTTTGGGAGTCCGTCTCCGGTTTTCGAATGTTTGGCTCATCGACGGCTCCGGTGCCGAAGGCAATGAAATCCTTAAACTGCGACTACGTTGTCTTTTTTGTTTTTGCCAAATACGGTATTGCCGCCGGAACCGCCATGCTGTCCATACTTGCCGTCACAGCGGTGAAGGCGTTTTCCATATCGCGGAGACAGAAGAACCGCCTTGGATTTCTCGTAGGGACGGCGTGTTCCGTGGTTCTGACCATTCAGATGATGGTCTATGTGGCGGCCAATTTCGGCGTACCGCTGGTAGAACCCATGACGATTCCGTTTCTGTCATACGGAGGGCAGAGCACCCTTGTGAATTACATATTGCTCGGACTGATTCTCAGCGTCCACAGAAACAAGGATATTGTCTCTGAAAGACATGGAACCCGGGGAAAATGGAAGATACGGCTGGAACGGATAGAATCGTAAGTGGAAAAAACTGCTGTGATATGATACACTAAAGCCTGTAGAATCTGAACGGTCATACTGAGAGCGAACCGTTCTGACAGGAGGATGCTATGGGTGATAATATATGGCAGAACGTATTTCAGGAGATATTTGAAAAGAATTTGGAACGAATGAAAAAAGAACCGGAAACTGCGGGACTCAATACCCTGTTTGACAGTGAAGGCGCATATGAACAGCTGACGATCGGAGAGGTGCGCTTAAATACCGGCAGGATAGAGATTGGAGATCCGCTCTGCTATATGAATACAAAGTATTCCTGTACGCTGGAGGAGACGGTGGAGCCGGGAAGCTATCCGGTATCCCTGTCTGTAATCGATCATCCGGTCTTTGGATTCCGTTTTCTGGCGGCGAAACTGGACGTAAATGGAAAGACGCCGGTCCGCTATGAACTGGCCATGCCTCAGGGCTGTACGATTGAAGATAAGGATAAACCGGGAGTGTTTGCCATGTTCGGCGTAGACACGGGGCTGGCCTGTATCTGTGACCGTGCCGTGTCTGCCGTCTATGATGATTTCATAAAAGAATGGCGCAGGAAGAATCCGGACAAAAACCTCTATGACGACTACTTTGAGGAGGTTATGAAGGCTTATGCGGAAGCATATCCTCGTTATCAGCGGGAGGATGGCGATTATCTGGACTGGTGCCCGCCGGGAAGCGATGGAAACTTGATTCTCTTTACCAGTGGTTTCGGTGACGGTGCGTACAGCGGCTACTGGGGGTTTGATGAGAATGGGGACAAAGCGTGTCTGGTGGTCCGTTTTATCGACCCGGAGGCCTACGACATTCCCATGCCGGAGCTTCCGAGGCGTAAAAAGTTTTTCATGAAGGCGGAAGAGATAAAGCCGCTGCTTAAGAGCGGGCAGTTTGGAATCGCTACAGACAAGATTATGGTGGAAGGCTCTAAAGTGGGTTATATGGTGCGCAATGAACCGCAGGAGGAACACCCGGAGGACAGCGGGTGGATTTTCTATGAGGGATCGGAAGACCGGGAATACTGTGAGGACAGCGGGAACTTCGGACTCTATGATCTGAACACGGTGGCAAACTATGATCCCGATATCATTCCGCTGCTTGACGCCCCCGCGGGCATGGCATTTTTCCGCGGTGATGACGGAGAATTCTATGTGGATGCGGGTGTTTAAGCTTACACTTGAAAATGTTACGAATCGTAACATTGAGATCCTGGCCGAAGGACATCAGATCATTAACAGACGGCCAGATGACGCGGTTAAATCTGAAAGTAATATAGAAATGACCAGAATCAGGACCAACATTCTCGAAGAAGAAATTAAAAAATAAAAAGATCGACAGGGATTTAAGCTTTTTATACTTGATGCCATAGAGCAAAATTCTATTTACAGGGGTTGACAAATGATTAAAAAACCCCTATGATATCACCATAAAGAAAAAGGTAAGGAAAAAGAGGAGTATGTTCATAACCCTGACAGAGAGAACCATTCACCGGCTGAAAGATGGTTAAGGAAGTGTGTGCAGAAGGTAGCTTTGGAACCGGAGTGCTGAAATGCAGTAGTTGTGTTCAGTAGGTGCTCACGCGTGGTTTGCGTTAAAGACCGTGAGAGCTGCGGCACAGTCTGCCGCAGGAAAAAAGGTGGTACCGCGGATGATTCGCCCTTTGCATAGATATATGCAGAGGGTTTTTTTGTGTAATAGGAAAGTTCTCGTAAAAATGGAATTATGTAAACTTGGTGTTCTGCCTTTGCAGAGCACCACAATCAGACGATAGGAGATGGTTAAAAAATAAAAAACCCACTGTTCCCATCAT